>VGZJ01000106.1 GCA_016872595.1 Planctomycetota bacterium | reverse complement strand
GTACGCGCGCCGCCACACGAGGAGCCACGCCCCGGCCGCGAGCGGGCCGAACGCGCCGGCCGCGGCCCACGCCCACCGGCACGGCACGAACGGCGCGCGCAACGCGTCCGCGCCCGTGGCGACAACGAACAGCCGGTCCGGTTCCATCAGCGGCACCGCGCGCGGCGCGGGCGGGTCGGTGACCGTGATCGACACCGCCTCGGCCTGCGTGTGCCGGAACTGCGACTTGTTCGCCGGCGCGCGCGGGTTGAAGTAGTAGAACTCCAGCGCCGGAACCTGCGCGACGGCGCGGTTCCGCGGGCGCAGCGCGTACGCGAACCGCACCTGCTTGTCGCCGGCCTTGCGCGGCGGGTCCGGCGCGTCCCCGACGGCGAACGGGTCCGCGAACGCGGGCAACTTCGACAGGTCCGGTTTGGTGATCTCGGTGGGGTTGAGAACCGGGTATTGCGCGCCGCCGATCACGAGCGTAACGGTCAGTTCGCCCCCGGCCTCGACGCTCGTTTTCGCCAGCTCCCAGCGCACGCCGTTCTCGCCGAACCCGTAGCTCTTCGCGCCGTAGTAGTGCTCCTTCGGCTCGAAGAACGTGGGCTGCGCCGCGCGCGCCGCCGCGCCGCACGCGAGCAGCAGCGCGAGGGCAACGGGAACGAATCGGCGGTCGGGGTTCATGCGATTTGTGAAGCGCGAACGTGTGTCGTACCGAGTGCTTCTGTAGCCGGCCTCAGTGAGGCCGGCAGCTAACCCGTCCGCGTAGCTCCGGCCTCACTGAGGCCGGCTACAGAACTCCAGCGCGCCGCGCTACCAGTCGCGGACGCCGGGGCGGTCGGGGCCGTAGAGCGATTCGAGCAGCGCGTGCCGCTCGCGCTTGCGCCGGGCCGCGGTATCGTGTAGGTACTTCCGCGCCTCTTCCGGGGTCAGCTGTTGCGGTTGGTCGCGGTCCTCCAGCACCGGCAGGTTGGTGTTGTTGCCGGCCACGTTCTGCCCGTCGGTGTTGGGCTTCTTGTCGTCCTTCGGCGGCGGCATCGGCGGCTGCGGCTGCGTGCCTTGCTTGGGCACAGGTTTGCCGGTCGCGGGGTCGATCTCGTCGGGGTTGTCGGCCCCGCCCGGTTGCTTGTCGGGTTCCTTGCGCGGCTGCTTGGTCTCTTCCGGCGGCGGCTTCTTGTTGGGCGACTCCTCTTCGGGCTTGGCCGCTTCTTTGCGCTTCTCGTTCCAGAGCAACTTGGCGAGTTCGAGGTTGTGCGGGGCGCGGTCGCGCACGTCGGCGTCGGCCGCGGGGTTGTCGAGGGCGTTCTCGAAGCAGGCGACGGCGGCGCGGTACACGTCGAGGGTGCCGCCGCGGTGGAGCAGGCAGGTGCCGCGGTTGTACCACGCGCGGGCGGCGCGGGCGGGCGGGCACGCGGCGTCGTCGAGGACGCGGTCGTAGTCGCGCTCGGCCTCGCGGTACTGCTTGCGCTCGAAGTGGACCGCGGCCCGGTTGTACGCGACCAGCCCCGGGTCGGTGGCGCGCTCCTCGGCGGCGGCGTACAGCTTGTCGGCGCGGGCGACCTCGCCGGCGCGCAGGGCCGCGTTCGCGCGCTCGATCAGTTCGTCCGGCGCGTCGGGCGGGAGCGGGGCCGCGGCCGACAGGACCGGCGCGGCCAGCGTTGCGAACAGCAGGGCGAATCGCGCGGCGCGCGAGCGGCGGGTCATTGCCACCCCGGGTAATGGGTTTCCACCGGCATTGTACCGCCGGCCGGGACGAAATGCACGCGCGCATCGGGAATGGGGGGTTAGGTTCGGCCGCGTACAGTGCCGCCGCCCCTACTTCCCCCGCAGCCAGCCGACCGCGAACAGGGCCAGCGCGGGCGCGAGGAACCATACGTACCGTTCCTTCGGTTGCGGCACCTGATCGCCGCTGTACTCGCGGCTCCGGTTCGGTTCGATGCGCGCGCGGAAGAACTCGCCCAGCGGCGGCACGCTCGTTCGCGCGGCCACGTAGTGCCCGCCGGTGTCGCGGGCGATGGTCTTCAAAACCTCTTCGTCGAGCCGCGTCGTCGGGGGCGGCAGGTCCGGCGCGTCGGGCGCGATCTTCAGTTCCGCCGGCACCGAGCCGCCCACGCCGACCGTGTGAACCGGAACCTTGCCCTCGGCGGCGCGCGCGGCCCCGCGGAGCCACTCGCCGTCGCGCGCCGGGTCGTCGCCGTCCGAGATCAAGATGACGTCTTGCGAGCCGAGGAACTGTTCGTCGTGCGTCTCGACGGCAAGGATCAGCGCCGTGCCGATGCGCGTACCGGAGAACACGTCCGGGTCGTTACCGGGGCGCACGTCCGGCGGCGGGCGCTCGCCGTCGAGGTCTTCGAGGATCGCGCGGGCGTGCTCGTAGTCGGTGGTCAGCGGGCACACGAGCTTCGGCCGGGCGGCGAACACCACGACGGCGACGCGGTGCCCGCCGCGCCGGGCCACGGCCTTCACCAACTCGAGCGCGCCGGCGCGGGCCGCTTCCCAGCGGGTCTTGGCCTCGGCCGTATTCATGTCGGCGGCCTGCATCGAGCGGCTCAGGTCGATGACGATGACCAGATCGCGCCCGACCGCGACGCCGGACTCTTGGCTGATACCCCAGCGCGGCCCGGCGATGCCGAGCACGAGCAGCGCCCACGCCAGCGGGTACGCGAGGCCGAGCCAGCGGTGCCGGGGGCGCGGGTGGGTGAGCTGTCCCGCGACCGCCGCCGGCCGGCCGATGGCCTCGACCGCGCCCGCCCGCCGCCGCGCCGCCCAGCGGTTCAGCACCCCGAACACCGGCACCAGCAACCCCAGCCACAGCGCGCCGGGCCGGGCCAACCGCACCGCCGCGAAGAACTCGCGCGCGTCGCTCAGCAACCCGACCAACCCGGAGCTTGCGGCGAACAGGTCCATTCGGCCTTTCGGGGATTGTCGATTGAAAGTCGAGTGCCACCGGCGCGACTTGTCTTTCAATCGACAATCACAAATCTGCAATCGAAAATGCTACGTAACGACGCGCCACGCGGTGCGGTCGAGGGCGTGCGCAAGCAGAAGTAGGACGAGCGCCGCGGCGGCGCACAACCAGTAGTACTCGAAGTAGCGGCGGTAAATGGGCGCGGCCTCTTCGGTCTTTTCCAGCAGGCTAATTTCGCGGTACGCGGCGAGCAGGTCGTTGCCGCTGGTGGCGGCGAACGACTTCCCGCCGGTCATCTCGGCCACGGCCCGGAGCGCGGCGCGGCCGTCGAGCCGCTGCTTCGCGGCGTCCGCGGGCGCGTCCGGCGGCGGCTCGCCCCCGGCGTCGATGGTGTAAATGCGGATGCCGAGGTTCGCGGCCAGTTGCGCCGCCTCGCGCGGGCGCATGGTGCGGTCGATCCCGCCCTTCTTCGCGTCGCGCGAGTCCTCTTTGAACACGTTGTGCTCCCCGTCGCTCAGCAGGATCAGCACCTTCCCCTTCTTGCCGTTCGGCACGGCGTCGAGGCGCGCGATGGCCTCCACCAGCGAATCGCCGAGGTTGGTGCCCGCGTCCACGCCGGTGCGCGGGCGCTGCTCGTCCACGACCTTGAACAGTACGGAGTGGTTGAGGGTCAGCGGGCACACCGTCTGCGGCACCGCGGCGAAGGTGACGAGGCCGACCGAGTCGCCGGGCCGCGGGTCGAAGGTCGCGCCGTTGGGCGCTTCGCCCCCGCCCACGAACAGCTTGAACGCGCGCTGCGCCGCGTCGAGGCGCGAGATCGGCGGCGCGCCGGGTTCCCAGAACACGTCGGCCGCGCCCATGCTGCCGCTCACGTCAAGGGTCATCATGACGGCGATGCCCTCGGCCGGCAGGCGCGTCTTTAGGTCGGGCGTGCGCGGCCCGGCGCAGGCCGCGATCAGCAGCAGGCACGCCAGCGCGCGGAGCGCGGCCCCCAGCCATTCCGAGAGGGTCGCGCGCCGCCCGCTGCCGTCGCCGAACGCGCTCACGTCGCTGAACCGCAGCGCCGGGCGCGGGCGGCGCAGCCACCACCACGCCACCAGCACCGCCAGCGGCGACAGCCACAGCACCGCGGGCGTCGAGAACGAGAGCGAGAACGCCATACAGTCAGCATGCGCGACGCGCGGGCGCAAGACAAGCGCCCGTTAGCCGCGAGCCGTCGGCGAGCGCGAAGGGCGTACAATCTCCCCATGCCGTTCGACTACGACGCGATCATCGCCGGGGCCGGGGCCGCGGGGCTTATGGCCGCGATCCGCGCCGCCGAGCGCGGGCGCAAGGTGCTGCTGTTGGAGAAGGGGAAGAAGCCCGGCGTCAAGATCCTCATGTCCGGCGGTACGCGGTGCAACATCACGCACGACTGCGACGCCCGCGGCATCGTCGAGGCGTTCGGCCCGAACGGGAAGTTCCTCCACTCCGCGCTCGCCCACCTCGGTCCGCGCGAGACGGTCGCGTTCTTCAACGGCGAGGGCGTCGCCACGAAGGTCGAAGACACCGGCAAGGTGTTCCCCGTGAGCGACCGCGCGCTCGACGTGCTCGACGCCCTGTTGAAGCGCCTCGCGCGCAGCGGGGCGGCGCTCGCGCTCACCGAGCCGGTGCGCGACATCGAACTGATCCCCGACGGCGGGTTCCGCGTCGTCACGCAGGTACGCGCGCTCACCGCGGAGCGCGTGTTGATCACCACGGGCGGCAAGTCGTACCCCGGCTGCGGCACCACCGGCGACGGCTACACGCTGGCGCAGAAGTTCGGCCACACCATCGTTCCCACGAAGCCCGCGCTCGTGCCGCTCACGGTTCAGCCGGAGTGGGTACGCGAACTCCAAGGGGTCACGCTGCCGGACGTGGGGTTGAGAGTGCTGCCGGCGGAAGGGAAGGCGCTGGCGGCCCGGCGCGGGTCGGTGCTGTTCGCGCACTTCGGGCTGAGCGGTCCGGCCCCGCTCGACGTGAGTCGCGCCGTCAGCGGGCACCCGGAGCCGCGCGCGCTCGTGCTCGAAGCGGACTTTCTGCCGGCCGAACCGGAGCCGGCGCTCGACGAGTTCCTGCGCGCGGAGTCGCTCGCGTCCGGTAAGAAGCAACTCGCGGTCGTGCTCGCGGAGAAGCTCCCCCGGCGGCTGGCGGATCAGCTTCTGGCGCAGTGCGGGATGCCGCCCGACCGCCGGGCCGCGGCGCTGGCGAAGGTGGACCGCGCGAAACTGGTCGCGGCGGTGAAGCGCACGCGCCTCCCCTTGCGCGGCACGCTCGGCTTCGAGAAGGCCGAAGTGACCGCGGGCGGCGTCAGCCTTGATGAAGTCGATTCGCGGACGATGCAGAGCAAGAAGCAACCGGGCCTGTACTTCGCGGGCGAAGTGCTGGACTTGGACGGCTGGATCGGCGGCTACAATTTCCAGTCGGCGTGGAGCACGGGGTGGCTCGCGGGCCGCGAGTTGTAGGCGCGTTTCAGGCCCGCGCCGCCCCCGTTTTCAGTAACGCACCCGTAACGCCCCGGCCCGAAACGGCCGGTTTTCGCGCGCCCGGTAACACGCGCGCAACGCGGGGGCGTGCGTTGCGCGCGTGTTGCGCGTGCAAAACGCTGCAATTCCCGGCGTTCGCGCGGCCCCTATTGGGGCCAACGTAACGCCCTGTAACATTTCGGCTTACTCGCGGCCAAAACCCGGTTCGCAGTTGGCGAACGCGGCGTTCCACGTCAAAATAGCGGACGACTGGACACTCGCGCCGCGGTCAACTCCGGGGCGCACTTTACGGGAGGTCTCCCATGCTCCGCCGGCTGCCGCAGTTCGTGTTCGCCACGACACTCGGCCTGTTCGTACTCACCTCGGCCCTCACCGCGCAGCCCAAACTGCCGCCCGCGCCGGGCACCCCGACGCCGGTGGACGGCACCGGGATCAAGCGCAGCCAAGAAGAGAACCTGAAGCTGTTCGGCGTCTTCAAGGAACAGCTCCTCCGCCTCGCGCAGCGCTGGGAGAAGAGCGACAACAACGACGACAAGGAGCGCTCGAAGTCGCTCCGCGCCGTCCTCAAACTCATCGAAGAGAAGGGCCTCGACAAGAACTTCAAGGAACTCGTCGAGGGCCTCAGCAAGAACAACCCCAACGGCGGCGACTTCAACGACCTGCTCGCCAAGGACAAGCAGCTCCGCGAGGCCCTGAACCAGATTCTGGACCTGCTCCAATCCGAGGACGAGATCGACAAGATCCGCCGCGAGATCAAGGACCTCCAAGAGGCGATCAAGAAGATCAACGAGGTCAAGCGCCAGCAGGAGAACATTCAGGCCCGCACCGACAACCCGAACAGCGACCCGAACAAGGTCGCCAAGGACCAGCGCGACACCGCCAAGCAGACCCAAGACATCGCCGACCAACTGAACAAGACCAAGGGCGGGCAGGACGGCAAGGACGGCCCCGGCGGCAAGCCGCAGGACCCGAAGTCGGAGATCAAGTCGGAGCCGAAGCCGGGCGAGAACACCGGCGACGCCAAGCCCGACACCAAGGAGAACAAGAGCGAGACCAAGGGCGACGGCAAGGGTATGGGCATGCCGATGGGCGGCGACCCCAAGGCCGGCGACCCGAAGGGCGCGGGCGACCCCAAGGCCGGGATGCCGATGGGCGGCGACCCCAAGAACGGCGGCGACAAGCCCGGCGACCCCAAGGGCGGCATGGGCATGGAGCCGAAGGCCGGCGACCCCAAGAACGGCGGCGAGCCGAAGCCGGGCGGCATGGACCCCAAGAACCCCATGAACCCCATGAACCCGCCGATGGGCGGCATGATGGACCCCAAGGGCGGCGAGCCGAAGGGCGGCGAGGGCAAGCCCCAAGAGTCCGGCAAGGGCGACAGCAAGCCGTCCGACAGCAAGAGCGGCGGCGAGGGCAAGCCGATGGGCGGCGAGGGCATGGGCATGCCGATGCCCGGCGGCATGGGTCAGCCCAGCCCCGGCAGCCCCAAGGGTGGCGGCGACAAGCCCCCGCCCAGCGGCGGCCAGCAGAAGCCCAAGGACCCGGCCGGTGAGCAGGTCCAACAGGCCGTGCCCAACCAACAGGGCGCGGAAGACGACATCAACAAGGGCGACAACAAGAGCGCGTCCAAGAAGCAGGACGAGGCCATCAAGAAGCTCGAAGAGGCCCTCAAGGAACTCGAGAAGCGCCTGAAGCAACTCCGCGAAAAGGAACTGGCGAAGCTCCTCGCCAACCTCGAAGAGCGCGTCGCCCGCATGCTCAAGATGCAGATCGAGGTCAAGGGCGCGACCGAGGGCATCGACAAGGCCGTGATCGCGCTCGGCGGCAAGCCGCAGAACGCCGAGATCCAGAAGAGCCAAGCCGAGGCCGACAAGGAGAGCCAGATCGTCGCCGAGGCCGAGAAGACCCTCAAGCTGATGGAGGGCGAGGGCACCGCGGTCGTGTTCGCCGGCGTGCTGAAGGAAGTCATGGGCGACATGCAGGCCGTCCAGAAGCGCCTGAACGAGGCCCGCGTCGGCAAGGACACCCAGCAGATCGAGCAGGACATCATCGACCAGCTCACGATGATGAAGGAGGCCCTCAAGAAGGCTAAGCAGGAGATGGAGAACAAGCCCAGCGACCCGAAGCCGGGCGACCCGAACGCCAAGAAGCAGGACCAGAAGCTGATCGACCTGCTGAACGAGCTGAAGCTGGTCCGCGCCCTGCAAGACCAGCTCAACAAGCGGACGATCATGCACAACCAGAAGGACCCCGGCGAACAGGCCAAGGACCCGCTCATCCAGACCGAGCTGAAGCAACTGGCCGAGCGCCAGAAGGTGCTGCAAGACATGCTGCACAAGATCGCGACGCAGGCCAACCAGTAAGCGGTCGGCCCGACGAGTCGTAACCCCGGACCCGCGCCCCGCGCGGGTCCGGGGTCGCGGCGCAAACGGACCGAACCCCGGAATGAGCGAAAGATGAGAGCGGGGCGCGGGTTACGAAAGTTCCTTGTTGTTCCATGCAGGAATCGAAGATAAACTTCTGTTGTAATCGTGCCGGTCGGTCGTCATTGTTGGCGTCCGGCCGCGTTCCCGCCCACGGGCACGAATAACTCTCCGGTATTCACCGCACACCCATTCGAGGAGCACGTCGTGAAGATTCGCAAGCTGTTCGCGGCAGCCGCGGTTTCCGCGGGGCTGTTCGGGGCCACCGCCCCGGCGTTCGCCGCGGAACCGGCCAAGAAGCCGACCTTCGGGTTCAGCACGATGAAGGCCGCGACCCCCGAAGCCGCCAAGGCCAAGTGCGAGGCGTGGCTCAAGTCGGTCAACAAGTTCGACCAAGCCGCCTTCGACAAGGTGTGGGCCAACGAGACCCGCACCGTGCTCGACCGCACCGCGGACGCGCTGGCGATGGGGCACACCGAGGCCGCGGCCCTGCTCGCGCTGGCCCGCAACCCGAACGCCCCGGCCGTGTCCGAGGTGCCCGGGTTCCTGAAGGACGACAAGCAGGACGCCTTCTTCCGCACCAACGTCGCGCTCGCGTTCGCCAAGGCCAGCGCCAACAAGAAGGTGTACGAGGAGGCCCTCGACGCGCTCAAGAGCGCCAACGCCGATAGCGCGGTGGACCCGGCCAGCTTCTTCTTCTTCAAGGCGGTCAGCGAGCACGCGACCATGAAGAAGGCGGACGCGACCTCGTCCATCGTGAAGCTGCTCGACGACGTGGGCGACTCGCCGGCCCGGTACACGATGGTCGCGACCCTGATGTTCTTCGACATGCAGAACTGGGCCGCGGACCCCAAGGACCTGTCCAACATCGAGAAGCTGATGGACAACAGCGGTCGCCGCCTCGACCTCGCCCGCGGCGGGGAGAAGACCCAAGACATCCAGAAGAAGATCGTCTTCCGTCTCGACGAGCTGATCAAGGAACTGGAGAACAAGGGTAAGGGCGGCGGCGGCGGTCAGGCCAACGGCGGCAACTGCCCCGGCGGCGGCGACAAGCCCGGCAGCGGCAACAGCCCCGGCAACGGCAACAACGTGAACCCGACGCAGAACGCGCCGGACAGCACGATCATGGGCGGCAGCGGCAAGGGCGAGGTGCCGACCGCGCAACAGCTCCGTCAGATCGCCGAGCAGTGGGGCACCATGCCGGCCGACAAGCGGGCGAAGGTCGTCCAAGACATCACCCGCGACCTGCCGGTGAAGTTCGAGCCGCTCATCAAGCACTACTTCGAGGCGCTCGACAAGCAGCACGGCTACAAGAAGTGACACGCCCGCCCGTTGGAGCCGGCCCGCGGGCCGGCTCCAACGGGCGAACGAGCAGCCCGGCGGTGGCCGCGAGTACTTCCGGCCGCCGCCGGTTCGTTTGTGGACCGCGCTTCGTTCGTCTGTAGAATATCGGCACTTCTCCGCCGCTCACCCGCTCGCGAGACCCGCCATGCGCCTGCGCACCCTGCTCGTCGTCGCCGCGCTCGTGTCGTTCGCACTGCTCGCGTCGCGCGCCCCGGCCGACGACGTGACCACGACCGCGGGCAAGAAGCTGACCGGCAAGCTCGTGGCCGTGGACGCGCAGGGCGTCACGTTCGCCACCGCCGACGCGCGGGTGCCGATCCCCGGCCGCGACATCGTCGTCGTGGACCTCGGCGGCAAGGTGTTCGAGCAGCCGAAGGGGACGAAGTATTCCGAGATCGAGCTGACCGACGGCTCCACGTTCCGGTTCGCCAAGTACGTGCTGAAGGAGAAGTCGTTCGAGACCGAGCAACTGGCCGGCCCGAAGGGGGCGGTCGCCCCGGTGTACACCCTGCCCATGAGCGCGGTGTTCTCCGCGCTGAAGAACGCCGACGACCCGAAGGTGCGCGAGAACTGGAAGAAGGTGATCGCGACCCGCGGCAAGCGCGACCTGTACGTGATCGCCGAGGCCGCCGGGTTCAACTTCGTGCAGGGCACGATTCTGGAGGGGATCGATTCGGCCGGCTCGCTGCGGCTGCGGTTCGAGAAGGAGGGCGGGGCGAAGGACGAACTGTTGCAGTCGCGGGCCGCGGGGCTGGTGTTCTATCAGCCGCAGCCGGCGACCATCGCCCCGACGCTGTGCCGCGTCACCGACGTGTTCGGGAACACGCTCAACGCCACGGACATCGCCATCGACGCGACCGGGGTCACGGTGAAGACGGTGGCCGGGGCCACGGTCAAGTACGCCGCGCCCGCGGCGCTGGTGAAACTGGACTACGCCCTCGGCAACGTGGCGTACCTGTCCGACCTCGACCCGGCCGTTCAGAGCGCGGACGTGCCGATGGAGGAGAAGAAGCTGAACCCGACGGTCGCGTTCCTCAAGGACCGGGCGCTGTCGAACGACGCGATCCGGCTCGACAACGCCACGTACCCCAAGGGACTGTGCGTGGCCCCGGACACCGTGCTCACGTACAAGCTCAACGGGGACTACGCCCAGTTCAAGGCCACCATCGGGATCGACGAGAACGGGGCCAACGGCACCAGTGCCGCGAAGGTGATCATCGAGGCCGACGGGCAGGTGCTGTTCAACGCCGTGCTGAAGCGCAAGGAGAAGGCGCAGGGTGCGGTGCTGGCGGTCAAGGGCGTGAAGGAGTTGAAGATCATCGTCGAGGCCGACACGCCGTTCAACGGGAACTACGTCACGCTCGCCGAGGCGCGCGTGCAGAAGTAATCACTCGCGCCGAGTGCGGCTTCGCGGGCGGCGCGATCCTACGAGAGGCACCCATGCGCAGACTCCTCCTCGCCGCGGTCCCGGCGCTGGCGCTCGCCGCGCTCGTCGGCGTTTCGCCGGCCCCCGCGCCGGCCGCGCCCATCGAGGTCGATAAGGCCGTACTCGAGGCGCAACAGCAGCGCATCGCGGCCGTGAAGAAGGTCCACCCGGCCATCGTCGCGGTGTGCATGCAGGGCGGGCAGGGCGTCGGGTCCGGCGTCATCATCGACGAGGACGGCTACGCCCTCACGAACTTCCACGTCGTCCAGCCCACCGGCCCGCTCATGCAGGCCGGCCTCGCCAACGGCGTGTTGTACGACGCCGTCGTGTGCGGCATCGACAAGGTCGGCGACGTGGCCCTCATCAAGCTCCAGCCGAAGAAGCCCGGCGACAAGTTCCCGTTCGTGCAACTGGGCGACAGCGACAAGGTGAGGGCCGGCGACTGGTCGCTGGCGATGGGCAACCCGTTCTCGCTGGCGATGGACTTCACCCCCACCGTCACCTACGGCCTCGTCAGCGGCGTGAACCGCTACCAGCCGCCCGAAGGGAAGGGCCTGCTGGAGTACACCGACTGCATCCAGATCGAGACCAGCATCAACCCCGGCAACTCCGGCGGGCCGCTGTTCAACATGCAGGGCGAACTGATCGGGATCAACGGCCGCGGCTCGTTCGAGAAGCGCGGGCGCGTGAACTCCGGCGTCGGGTACGCGATCTCGATCAACCAGATTAAGAACTTCATGGGCCACCTGCGGGCCGGCATCGACACCGACCACGCCACCCTCGGCGCGTCCATCGGCACCGAGTCCGAGGACGCCCCGCTGGCGCGCATGGTGGTGAAGCAAATGCTCGACGAGAGCGACGCGTACCGCCGCGGGCTGAAGGAGGGCGACCAACTGATGCGGTTCGCCGGCCGGCCGGTGAGCAGCACGAACATGTACAAGAACGTGCTCGGCATCTACCCGAAGGAGTGGCGCGTGCCGCTCACGATCCGCCGCAACAACACCCAGTCCGAACTGCTGGTGCGGCTGATGCCGAACCAGACGAAGGAAGTGGAGAAGCCGAACCAGCCGCCGCCCCCGCCGCCGAAGAACCCGATCCCCAAGGGGCCGGTGCCGAAGGGCGGCGGCGCGACCGCGGGCATGTACGAGGCCCGCGCCGGGTTCTCCAACTGGTACTTCAACGTCCTCGAACAGAACAAGTTGCTCGACGCCTTCAAGAAGCACGGCGACTTCGGCACCGTGCCCGGCAAGTGGACCATCACCGGCCGGTTCGAGCAGGCCGACCGCAACGGCGACATGAGCACCGAGATCGTGGACACCGCGGGCGAGGCCAAGGTGACGATGAAGCTCAACATCACCACCGCCCTCGAGCCGCTCAAGGCCGACCTGCCGGTCCAACTCCAGCCGGTCGGCAGCGGCGGGCTGATGATGGCGATGTACCACTACCACCGCTTCCTGACACTGGGGCCCAAGGGGTTCGAGCGCATGTTCGCGCACGGCGGGAACGAGCCGTTCTACCCGCCCCCGGCCGACGGCTCGGCCCCGAAGTCGCTCGCCGACCTGCGCGTCGATTGCGCCGTCATCAACACCAAGTACGGCTCGGTCGAGTGCAAGTGGTTCTTCTCGCTCAAGGACTCCACGCTCCTCGGGTTCGAGACGTACGTGGCCCGCAGCGCCGAGAACCTCGAGGACCGCGACCCGTGCGAGGTGTACTTCTACGATTACAAGGACGTGGACGGGAAGAAGCTCCCGCACAAGATGGTGGTCCACTACCGCGACAAGAAGTACGCGACCCTCACCGTGACCAAGTACGCGCTGGAGAAGTAAGGCTTTACGAGGGCAGAAGAGATTTCACCACAGAGTTCGCGCAGCGAAGAGAGGGCACCGAGGAAGACGAATACAGAGCAAGCAGAGAGAGGGCAGTGCTTTCAAAACAGTGCCCTCTCTTGCCCTGCCTTTCTCGCTCGGTGCCCTCTCTTCGCTGCGCGAACTCTGTGGGTAATTCCTTTCTGCCTTTAGCGCCAAGAGAAGAGAGAACACGGGGCCGACGCCCCGCGCCAATACACCCGAGAGCACACCATGTTCACGCGCCACACGCTCGCCGCCCTCGCCGCCGTCGTCGCGGCGTGCGCGACCCCGGCCGCCGCGCCCGCCGCGGACGGGTTCGCCGACACGGTCAAGACCGCCAACCGCAAGATGGTGAAGGTGTTCGGGGCCGGCGGGTTCTCGCGCCTCAATAACTACGGCACCGGCATCCTCATCAGCAAGGACGGCCACATCCTCACCGTGGCGAGCCAGATCCTCGACACCGCGGACCTCGTCGTCCACACCTACGACGGCCAGCGCCTCAAGGCGCAGGTGCTCGCCACCGAGCAGGAAATGGACATCGCCCTCATCAAGATCCGCAAGGACGGGAAGAAGATCGATGAGGAGAACGGCTACGACTTCGACTTCTTCGACTTCGCCGAGTCCGCGAAGCGCGCGCCGGCGCAGGCCGGCGACTGGGTGCTCGCCCTCTCCAACACGTTCGAGATCGCGCTCCGCGACGAACCGCTCTCGGTGCAGCGCGGCGTGGTGAGCGCGTACACCAAGATGGCCGGTCGCCGCGGCGTGTTCGAGTTCCCGTACACCGGCGAGGTGTACATCGTGGACGCGATCACCAACAACCCCGGCGCGGCCGGCGGCGCGCTCCTGAACCGCAAGGGCGAACTGCTCGGCATCATCGGCCGCGAACTGAAGAACGCCCAGAGCGAGACGTGGATCAACTACGCGATCCCGGTCACGGCGAAGGCCGAGGTCAAGGAACTCGTCACCGTCAAGGATAAGGACGGCAAGGACGTGACGCAGGAGAAGGTGACGACCGTGACGATGACCGACTTCGTGAACCTCGCGACGCAGGGCAAGTACAAGAACATCATCCGGCCGAAGATCGTGGGCGAGGGCGGCGGGTACCACGGCATCATTTTCGTGCCGAACGTGCTGGAGCGCACGCCCGCGTACATCGAAGACGTCGTGCCCGGGTCGCCCGCGGAGAAGGCCGGCCTGCGGCCCGACGACCTCGTGAGCTTCGTGGACGGCGAGCCGATCATCAGCATCAAGGCGTTCAACGAGTTCGTCCGCAAGAACACCCGCGCCGGCACCAAACTGCGGCTGGAAGTGCGCCGCGGCGAGGCGCTGCAGACCGTCGAGATCGAACTGGGCGCGCAGCCCGCGAAGCCGAAGTAGCACCCACAGTAGTAGGCACACGCCGTGTGCCGTCGCTCGGCCCCACACAACCGCAACGGCACACGGCGTGTGCCTACTACATTAGGAACCCCACCGATGACGCTCCCGCTCCCGAAGTCCGCGCGGCCGTGGCTGGCCGTGGCCGCGGTGCTCGTGCTGGGCGCGCCCGCCGGCGCGCAGCCGAAGCCGGACCTGAACGAGGCCACCGAGAAGGCGATGAAGGCCGCGAGCGCGAAGGCCGCGCCGACCATCGTGAAGATCGAGACCGCGGGCGGCGCGGAGACCATCGGCAAGAAGGCCCCGCCCGGCAAGGGGCCGCCCGCGATCCGCAAGGGCACCGGCCCCACCACGGGCCTCATCGTCTCCGAAGACGGGTACATCATCTCCAGCGCGTTCAACTTCGCGAACAAGCCCACGGAGATCTTCATCACCATTCCGGGGCAGACGCAGCGCCTCGTCGCGAAGATCGTCGCCACCGACCACACCCGCATGCTCACGCTCCTCAAGGTGGAAGGGAAGGGGCTGCCGGTGCCGGAGGCGTTCCCCAAAAAGGACATCGAGATCGGCCAGTGGGGGCTGACGCTGGGCCGCACCCTCGACAACAACGTCGACCACCCGCCGTCCATGAGCGTCGGCATCGTGAGCGCGACCAACCGCATCTGGGGTAAGGCGATCCAGACCGACGCCAAGACCTCGCCGGTGAACTACGGCGGCGCGCTGGTCTCCATCGACGGCCGCGTGTTCGGGGTCATCGTGCCCGCGAGCAACCGGGCCGAGGGCGAGACCGCGGGCGTGGACGTGTACGACGGCGGCATCGGGTTCGCCGTGCCCCTCGAAGACATCTTCCGCGTGCTGCCGCGCCTGAAAGAGGGCAAGGACCTGAAGCGCGGGCTGCTCGGCATCAACCCGCAGGGCAACGACGTGTACAACGCCGCCCCGATCATCGGGGCCATCCAGCCGGACTCGGCCGCAGCCCGCGCCGGCCTCGCGGTGGGCGACAAGATCGTCGAGATCAACGGGATCGCGATTCCGAACTACTCCGTGCTCCAGCACGTCATGGGGCCGATGTACGAGAGCGACGAGGTGAACCTGAAGGTGTCGCGCGGCGGCAAGGACCTCGAGGTCAAGGGCGTGAAACTGCTCGGCACCACGACGATGTACGTGAACGCCTTCTTCGGCATCCTGCCGATGCGCGACGACCCCGGCCCCGGCGTCGAGGTGCGGTACGTGTACCCGAAAAGCCCGGCCGACGTGGCCGGCATCAAGGCCGGCGACCGCATCATGAAGTTCGGGCCTTCGGCCCTGCCCGCCCCGCAGCCGGTTCCGAACCGCGCCGCGTTCATCGGGATGCTCCAGCGCCTCACCCCGAACACCGAGGTGAAGGTGGAGGTGAAGCGCAAGGAGGGCGACAAGGTCGAGACGCTGACCTCGAAGGTGATCGCCGCGCCGGACGAACTGCCGGAGAAACTGCCGCTGCCGTCCACCGCGGGCAAGGCGCTCGAGGGCCAGCCGAAGCCCAAGGACCCGAACCCGAAAGGCCCGAAGGACCCGTTCCCGCCGGGGTTCAGCGACGTCCGCGCGCCGCTGAACGGCGCGGCCCAAGACGAGAAGAAGGACAAGCCCAAGATCGAGACCGGGTTCATGACGCGCAACAACCAAGCGCTCGGCCGCGAGTACTGGGTGTTCGTGCCGGACAACTACGACCCGAACGTGTCGCACGGGCTGATCGTGTGGTTCCACCCGGCGAAGGAGGGCGGCAAGGACGGCGAGAAGATGGCGAAGACGTTCCGCGAGTTCGCCGAGGACCACCACTTCATCGTGGTCGGGCCGAAGTCCGGTAACGCCGACGGCTGGGTCGCCAGCGAAACCGAACTGGTGATGCAGGACGTGAAGAGCGTGATGGGCCAGTACACCATCGACCGGACCCGCGTGGTGGCGCACGGCATGGGCAACGGCGGGCAGATGGCGTTCTACGTCGGGTTCAACGCCCGCGACGTGTTCCGCGGCGTCGCCACCATCGGCGCGACGCTCGGCACCGCCCCGAAGGACAACGTCGCCAACCTGCCGCTGTCGTTCTTCGTCAGCGGCGGCGACAAGGACCCGCTGCTGAAAGAGATCGTGGAGAGCAAAGACCTGCTGAAGGAGAAGCGGTTCCCGGTCACGTTCCGCGAGATGAAGGAGAGCGGCAAGGAGTACTTCGACCTGAAGACCTTCACCGACTTCCTCGCGTGGCTCGACTCGTTGGATCGGATTTGATGGGGGTTCTTGCAGCCGCGGAGCGGCGTCGGCTGGTAGTCGGGGGTGGAGCGAGGCTCTGCGAGCGCAACCCCCGGTCTGCTCCGGGGGCGGAAATCGAAACGACGAAGCCCGCCCTTTCGGGGCGGGCTTCCTCATTCACTTTCCCTCAGCGCGCTACTTCAGCTCGACGTTCCAGTAAGCAGCGTCGAGGAACGACTGCCACGACTGGTACTTCTTCTGGCTCAACTTCACGTTCAGCAGCGGGCTGCGCTTCGGCTTCTCCGGCTTGCGGATCAGCGTCATGTTCGCCTGCCGCGGGGTGCGCCCGCCCTTGCGCACGTTGCAGTCCACGCACGCGCACACGATGTTGTCCCACGTAGTGCCCCCGCCCTGCGACCGCGGCAGCACGTGGTCGAGCGACAGCTCGGTCGTGGGGAACCGCTTCCCGCAGTACTGGCACTGGTTGTGGTCGCGGGCGAAGATGTTCCGCCGGTTGAACTTCACCGTCTGCTTGGGCATCTTGTCGTAGCTCAGCAATCGGATCACGCGCGGCGACAGCAGCTCCGAGTTCGCGGTGCGCACCCAGTCGTCGTCCTCTTGGCGGAAGTTGGCGGCCCGGAACGCGCTCAGCTCGGCCCACGATTCAAAGTTGTAGGTGGCGAACTGGCCGTCCTCTTGGCTCACGACCTCCGCGAGGTTCTTGCACAACAGGCAGAACGCCCGGCGCGCGGATATCACGTGAACGGCGGCGAACGCTTTGTTCAACACCAACACGCTCGCGTCCAGCGCCGAGTACCCGACATTCATGGCGGTCGGCCCTCCCTAAGTGGAGCGACCGTGAAGCCGCGCGTCGCGGCGACAGGTCGCGAGTTCCGCAGACTCTCAGACCGACCGGCGAAGTGCCGTGCGGTCCGCTCGTCAAGAGGAGAGGCGCGGGCAGAAAAAAGGTTCGTCGCCGCCCCCATCATACAGGGCGACTTTCCGCGCCCGCAAGGGGCCGCGCGCCGGGTTCACGCGCCCTTCACCCGCCCGCCGGCGCAAGTGGTACGGCTGATACGGCCGGAACGGGCACGCCGTTGCCTTCTGTAGCCGGCCTCAGTGAGGCCGGTGCTTGTCGGCGCGGGTAGCTCCGGCCTCACTGAGGCCGGCTACAGAAGAAGTTCACACCGCGTCCGCGAGTTCGCGGATCGAGTCCGCTAACTCTTCGGCGCTTCCCACGACGCGCACGCGGTACAGCGACGCGCGGGCGCGGCCGCCGGGGGTGGCGAAGTGGGCCCGGTCGGCGGTCGAGCCGGGGTACACCAGCCCGACGCGGCCCGCGCCGGTCACGGTCGCGTAGGCCAGAATCTGGTGCAGGTCGTCGGCGTCCGGGACCGGGCGCGCGGTCTTCCACTTCGCGTCCAGCACCGCCCACGGCGCGCCGTCGCGCTCGACCACGAGGTCCGGGATCAGTTCCGTGGGGCCGACCGGGTAGCGCGGGTGCGCGACCACGCGCCACCCGGCGCGCGGTTCGAGCGCGCCGGCCAGCGCGCCCGCGAGGTAGCGCTCGAAGGCCGCGCCGAGGTCGATCAGGAACGCGCCCGCGCCAGCGGGCATTGGGTTCGCGGCGCGCGGGCCGTTCAGTATCAACTCGCACACGTCGAGCAGCGGGGCGTACCCGGCGGCGCGCGGCTCGGCGCGGGCCGCGGCGAAGTCGAGTTCGGTCGCGGGTTCGTCCGGCAGCACCGCGAGCGGCCCCGCCGCGGCCTCGACGCGCTGGCGCGCCGCCCGCGGCAGGTCGGCGCACAACAGCGCGGCGGCGGTCGCCTTCGGCACGCGGTTCCACGGCGTTTGGAGGTCGAAGACGGGTTCGTCGATGTGAAAGTGACCGGGGAACGCGCGGCCCGCGGCGTCGCGCATCTGGTCCGCGGTGCGGAGCTTGCCGCGCAGGAACGGCGACACGCCGGGGCGCTCGCCGTACCCCGCGACCAACCCGGCGCGTGTGACCGCCTCAAGGCGCTCCGCGAACGCGGTCGCCAGCACCGCGAGCAGCCGCGCGTCGGGTTCGACCGCGTCGCCCGCGGCTTCGGTTTCGGGTTGCGGCGCGAGGCCGAGCAGCAGGCACAGGTTGGGCCACGGAATCTTGGGGCCGATGGTGTAGCGCACGCTCGGCCCGTCGACGAACCCGACGAACCCGCGCGGCGTGAGCTTGTAGACGCCGCGCTCCGCGGTCGGCGCGACATCAATGACGTGCCGCGCGTGCGCCATCAGAAAGACGGCCTCATCGCGCGGCAACCGCGCCGGCCGCGTCCGGCGCTCGGTCAGTGGGATCGCGCGCCGGCTCACGATTTGACTGCGCAGTTCTTGGAGTGGAGAGACTTACTCATCTTTGATCGCAGCAATTGCTTTATTAACGGCGTCACGAACATTCACGTTGTTATCAAGCTTCAGTTTCATGAGAGCCGGCAACGCAGCTTTGGCATCCGCACCGAGCTTTCCCAATCGCTGCACCGCATCAACACGAGCGGTTGGGTCGGATAGCGCCGCGATCAGCGCGGTTACCTTTTTCGCGACGGGTACATCAAGGGAGTTGAGGTGTTTCAACCCGATCTCGCGGCTCAAATTAGTAATCTGCCCTGCGAAGAAATCGTTGGGGTTTGGGGGCGGTTGCCCGACTAGTCGTAACACCTCATTGGTGATAACCGGGTCATTCGGCGTAACTTTTAGCAGAGCTTCCAGCGCGTCGAAATTCGGAGCCCGATTTGTCGAGGCAGCATAACGCGCCCTTAGGGCTGGGGCCGCGCCTTTTGCGTCGCTTCCCAGCTTTGCTAAACTCGCAACAGCCCGCTCTTGGACCAACTCGTTCTTGTCATAGAGCAGTGACACCACGTGTTTGTGGATTGTCGGATCGACTCGCTCCAAGCACTCGGCAGCGGCCTCACGAACGGAGGCGTTGTTATCCATCATCGCTTCGACCACACTCGCCGAAACAGGCAGGGCCTTCTCGCCAATTTTTGAAAGCTTATCGAGTGCCTCCATCCGATCTTGTACCTTCTTCGATTTCAGATTCTTCACGAGCGGAGCGAGCGCTTTCTCAGCATCGTTTTTACCGATGAGGTCAAGGGCTTCGCGAATCGACGCGAGCGCGTTCTTCGCCACAGTGCGAACATCATCGTCCTTGTCCTCAGCGGCGACTTTTGCGAGCGCTTCGAGGGCGTCTCGCGCTTTCGCTTTGAGCTTTCCTAGCTCTTTTGCGGCCTTAACAGTACAGCGCGGGTTTAGATGACGCATTTATGCCGCTGTTTCTTGTGGGACTTGGCGGCCTGGGTGTTTCGCCTCTGGTGGTATTGGAGAACGTCGCTGGTGTGCCGCGTTTCGGGTACGCCCCGTCGCCGACGGAACACCGCCCCGCACCGCTGG
>VGZJ01000105.1 GCA_016872595.1 Planctomycetota bacterium | reverse complement strand
CGCGGCGCGCGCGCCACCGCGGGCGCGGCCGCGCACACCGGGCACGGCGTCCCGGCTTCGCCCTCGCCCCGCGGCAACCCGCACTCCGCGCACTCGACCGTAGCCATCGCTCCCCCTTCCGCCCCGCACGGCAATCGCTTGAGTGTACCAACCCCGTAGACTGGCTCAAAGACCGTGCGCCCCAATCGGAGGTTACCATGCCGCGCGCCGTGTTCTCGCTCGTCGTCGTCGCGCTCGCCTCCGCTCCGGCGTCGGCCGATTGGCCGCAGTGGCGCGGGCCGAACCGCGACGGCCACGCGCCCGCCGCGCGGCTCCCGGCGAAGTGGGCCGAAATGCCGCCCGAACCAACCTGGCGGGTGAGCATCGGCGAGGGTTACGCGAGCGCCGCGGTCGCCGGCGGGAAGGTGTTCGCCATCGGCCGCACCGACAAGGACGGCACCGAGTCCGCGTACTGCTTCGACCTCGTGAGCGGCAAGAAGCTGTGGCACTTCACCTACGCCGCGCCGTTCAAAGCGCCGGACCCGACCGCCGGGCGCGGCCCGAACGCCACGCCCACCGTGGACCGCGACCGCGTGTACTTTTTCGGCCTCTCCGGGGTGCTGACGTGCGCCGACGTCGCCACCGGCAAGGTGCTGTGGCAGCACGACTGCCTGAAGAAGTATTGGGACGTGCCGAAGAACGCGGCCGGCGACAACCCGTACTTCCCGGCGTGCGGCGCGACCGCGTCGCCGCTGGTGGACGGCACGACGGTGATCGTGCCCGTCGGCGGGAAGAAGGCCGGGGCCGTGACCGGGTTCGACCGCGCGACCGGCGAACTGCTGTGGAAGGCGCTCGACGACCGCAGCAGCTACGCCGCGCCGGTGGTCGCCGCGCCCGCGGGCGTGAAGCAGATCGTGGCGTTCACCGGAACGCGCATGGTCGGGCTGCGCCACGCCGACCGCGAACTGCTGTGGGAGCAGCCGTTCAAGGCCCACTTCGAGCAGACCATCATCGGCCCGGTGGTGTGGAAGGACCGGGTGATTATCGGTGGCGAGCAGCGCGCGACCTTCGCGCTCGAACTGACGCGCGCCGGCGACGCCGTGAAAACGAAACAGGTGTGGAAGAGCGACGATCTGAAGCTGTACATGACGACGCCGGTCGTGGCGGGCGAGCACCTGATCGGCTTCGACCACCGCACCGGGAAGCTGGTGTGCCTCGCGCTCGCGGACGGCGCGACCGCGTGGGCGTCGCCCGCGTTCGGCACCAAACACCTGTCGTTCGTGGTGTGCGGCAACACGCTACTCGCGCTGACGCTCGACGGCCACCTGATCGCGGCGCGGTTCTCGGCGACCGACTACGAACCGCTGGCCCGGTGGAAGGTGAGCGCGAAGGGCACGTGGGCGCACCTCGCGGTCGCCGGGAACCGCCTGCTGGTCAAGGGGCCGGACGAGCTGTTGTGCTACGAGCTGCGGTAACGCGACCTCACTGCGTCGGGCGCTCCTCGAAACGCAGGTGGCGCACGGAGTCGCGGAAGTCGCGCAGCTCGGCCAGCGCGGTGATGCCCACGTCCAGATGCGTGCGCACGAACTGCTCCGTCACGGCCGCGTCGCTCTTGGAGGTCTTCACGCCCTCCGGGGTCATCGGGTTGTCGGACACCAGAAGGAGCGCGCCCTTCGGGATGCGGTTCACGAACCCCACCACGTAGATCGTCGCCGTCTCCATGTCGATCGCGCTGGCCCGAATCTCGCGCAGGTAGCGCTTGAAGCCCTCGTCGTGCTCCCACACGCGCCGGTTCGTGGTGTACACGGTCCCGGTCCAGTAGTCGAGGTCGTGCTTCTTAATCGCCTCGGACACCGCGGCCTGAAGCCGGTACGACGGCAGCGCCGGGATCTCCGGCGGCAGGTAGTCGTTGCTCGTACCCTCGCCCCGGATCGCCGCGATCGGCATAACGAAGTCGCCGAGCTTCGTGCTCTTCAGCCCGCCACACTTGCCGAGGAACAGGACGCCCTTCGGGTCGATGGCCGAGAGCAGGTCCATGACGGTCGCGGCCATCGCGCTGCCCATGCCGAAGTTCAGGATGGTGATGTCCTCGGCGGTCGCGGACGTCATGGGCCGGTCGCGGCCCGCCACCTCGACGCCGAACTTCGCCGCGAACAGGTCGACGTAGTGCGCGAAGTTGGTGAGCAAGACGTACTTGCCGAACTGGTCGAGCGGGCGGCCGGTGTACCGCGGCAGCCAGTCGAGCACGATTTCCGCCTTGGTCTTCATTCGCGCGCCTCCGGGGTCGGGCCGATTGTGCCGCGCGCGCCGCGGGGCCGCAAGGCGACGTACAATGGCCCCATGCCGAAACCATCACCCGCCGCCGCGCCCTCGGTCACGTTCTGGGGTGCGGCGCGCACCGTCACCGGGTCGCTGCACCAACTGACCGCGAACGGCAAGCACGTTCTACTGGACTGCGGACTGTATCAGGGGAAGCGCTCCGAGAGCTTCCGCCGCAACCGCGAGCTGCCGTTCCGCGCCAAGGACATCGGCGCGGTGATCCTGAGCCACGCGCACGTGGACCACTGCGGGAACCTGCCGAACCTCGTGCGCCGCGGGTTCGCCGGGCCTATCTACTGCACGCACGCGACGCGCGCGCTCGCGGCCGTCATGCTCGGCGACGCGGCCAAGATTCAGGAAGAGGACGCCAACTACCTGAACCGCAGGCGCGCCAAAGACGAGCCGAAGGTCGAACCCATCTACGACGCGCGCGACGTGTTCCGCACGCTCACGCGCCTGCAAGCGGTCGAGTACGGCAAGCGTTTCAGCGTCGGAAAGGGGATCGAGGCGAGCTTCGCCGACGCCGGGCACCTGCTCGGCTCCGCGACCGTGAGCGTCCACATCGACACCGCGGCCGGCGCGCGGCGGCTCACCTTTACCGGCGACGTCGGGCGGCCGGGGCTTCCGATCTTGCGCGACCCGGCCCCGCTGCCGCCGTGCGACCTGCTCATCACCGAGGCGACCTACGGCGGGCACACGCACGAACCGGTGGACGAAACCGCGGACAAACTCGGCGAGGTCGTGAAGCGCACCGCGGAGCGCGGCGGGCGCGTCATCATCCCGGCGTTCGCGGTCGGGCGCACGCAAACCGTCGTCTACTTCCTGCACCAGCTCATTTCCGCCGGGAAGCTGCCGGACATCCCGATCTACGTGGACAGCCCGATGGCGACGCGCGCGAGCGAGGTGTTCCGCGAGCACACCGAGTGCTACGACGAGGAGACGCTGGCGCTGCTCGCGGCGCACCCCGACTTGTTCGGTGACAAGCACGTGCGCTACGTCGAGAAGGTGAACGAGAGCGTGCAACTGAACGCCCGCGCCGGGCCGTGCGTGGTGATCGCCGCCAGCGGCATGTGCGAGGCCGGGCGCGTGCTGCACCACCTGAAACACGGCCTCGGCAACCCCGCCAACACCATCCTGATCGCCGGGTATCAGGCCGAACACACGCTCGGCCGGCGCTTGGTCGAGAAGCGCCCCGAAGTGCGCGTGTTGGGCCGCGAGGTGCAGGTGAAGGCGGAAATCGTCGTCATCAACGGCCTCTCCAGCCACGCCGACCACGGCGACCTGCTGCACATGATCGAGCCGCTGGGCACTCAAACGCGCGTGCGCCTCGTCCACGCTGAATCCGACCGCGCCGCGAAGCTCGAAGCCGGGTTGAAGGCGCTGGGGTTCGGCGATGTCGTTGCACCTGAGAGCGGCGACAGCGTCGAGGTGTAGCGCGTGCGCAGCCGCGAGCGGCTTACCGGAAGCGCCCGTCGTTGGTGAGCGAGAACGCGCGCTTGCTGTCGGTCCACGTCAGCTCGTAGCCGGTGCGCGTCGGTTCGAACTTCAGCCGGTCGGCGGGCAGCTTCAACCCGAGGTCGGCCAGCTTCGCGGCGTACTTGCCGTGCGCCTTCTTGTGCGCGTTCTGCGCGTAGTACGCGCGGTGCAGCGCCTCGCGCGCGTCCCAGTTCGGGTCCGGCTCGAACTTCGACGCGCCCGGCTTCGCGGTGCTGAACTGCACGTACCCCCAGCGCTCCGGCCGGTGCATGTCGATCGCGCCCTGCGGCGACCACACCCAGTTGTGTTCCGCGCGCTTCGGGACCTTCTTGTACTTCCCGTCCACGATTTCGATGTCCCACTCGACGCGCGAGAAGTTGATGCGCCACTGGTGCCCGTCCTTCGGCGGCACCGGCGTGTTCCCGACGTGGACCAACTCGCGCGCGCTCTTCCACGGCCACTTGATTTCCAGCGTCCAGCCCTTGTCCGTGTCGCTGGGATCATTGAGCGTGCCGTTGATCTTCACCGCGGTCTTGAGGCCCAGAATCTCCCATGCGTTGATGGCGTTCCCACTGTCCTTGTACGGCTTGCTCAGCAGCAGGTCCCACGTCGTGTTCAGCGCGTTGACTTCGAGTTCGCCGTAGAGGTGGTTGTCGCCGTCCGGGTCGAGGAACACCTCGAAATCGTTGTCGTAGAAGATGACCGAATCGTGATCCTTGAGCGTGCCCCAGACGTGCGGCTCTTCCATGTCGGCGGCGATGTACAGCGCCTCGTCGTCCCAGACCATTTTGACGCGGGTGCGGAACCGCGGCTTGGGGCGCTTGTCGCCCTCGATGTCCACGAACGCCTCGGTCCACGGGGCCGCGGCCCACGCCGCGTCGCTGAGGTCGCCGTCGATGACCGGCGGCTTTTCGGCCCGGTAGCACACGTACCCGTTCGGGTGCGGGTACGGCTTATCGTCGTCGGCTTTGGCCGCGGCCGGGGGCTGCGCCGCAGGCGCGGCCAGCGAAAGGGCAAGGGCCGCGAGGACCAGCCCCGCGACGGGCGCGAGCGCGCGCGACATGGCAGACCTTTCTGGGAGAGACGTGAACCGGAGCGCGGCGAGTTCGCGCGCCGACACGGACGAGCGGATAGTGTACGCGCCGCGCGCGCACTTCAGTCCTTTTGCTTGAACAGGTCGAGGAAGCGGTCCTCGTACTGCTTGAACAGGCCGCGCTCGTCCAGTTCGCGCTTCAGTTCGAACGCCTTCGTGCGGTCGCCGGCGGCGCGCGCGAACAGCTCCTCGATGCGCTCGACGGCGGGGCCGGTCTCGGGCTCGTCGTAGTGGTAGCCCACGCCCTCCGGCGCGCCGCTAACGGGCGGCTCGTCCGGCGCGCCGGGGTCGTCGTCGGAGCCGAACTCCGGTTCGTCGCCCTCCGGGTCCGGGCCGCCCGGCTGCGGGCCGTACTGCTCCTCGACGCGCGCCAGTAGTTCGCCCAACTGTTCCTCGACTTCCTTCGACTGATCGGAAAGTTCGTCAAGATCGACGGCGACCCCGGTGTGCTTGCGGAACACTTCGAGGATCGCGTGCGAGGCCTTGGGGAACGGCACCTGCGCGAACATCTGCGGCATCTCGCCGAGGAAGCACCAGCCGCGCAGCCCGCGGGCCGCCGCCGCGCCGAGGAGCACGCCGTTCAGCCCGCCGATGTTGCCGCCTTGCAGAATCTTGAGCTTGAGTTTGCGCAGGTCGCCCACGCCCTCTTCGTCGGTCGCCGCGCCGAACACGCGCGAGTCGTGTTCCGGGCGCATGCCCGTCGCCATCGCCGCGAACGTGATCACGCGCTCGACCCCGAGGCCCACGGCGTAGTCCATCACCTGCTTGCAGAACGGGTACTTGCCGACCGGGGGCTGGGTCTCGCCGAGGAACAGCACGAGGTCCGGGCCGCCGTCCGGGTTGGTCCACACGAAGAAGCGGTTCCGCGGCCGGCGCGCCGGCTGGATCACGCCCTTGCTCACCTCGACCTGCGAGATGTCGAACAGCTCGCCGCCGTCGAGTTCCTCGACCGCGGTCATGCCGAGTTTGGCGAGCAGGTACACGCCGGCGTTCAGGGCGACGTGGCCCATGCCGGGCCAGACGGCGACGAGCAGCGGGCGGTTCAGCTTCGGGGTGTCCGGCATGGCGGCGGCTCCGGGTGCGCGGGCTTCATCCCATCATACGCGCCGGCGCTACGCGAGCGCGGCTTTGACGACCTTCCCGAACACGTCGGTCAGGCGGAAGTCGCGCCCCGCGTGCCGGTACGTCAGCTTCTCGTGGTCGAGGCCCAGTTGGTTCAAGATCGTCGCTTGTACGTCGTGCACGTGAACCCCGCCCTCGGCCGGGTGGAACCCGAGGTCGTCGGTGCGCCCGATTGTGACACCCGGTTTGATCCCGCCGCCGGCCATCCAGATCGTGTACGCCTGCGGGTGGTGGTCGCGCCCGAGGCTGCGCCCGAGTGTGGCGTTCGATTCCACCATCGGCGTGCGCCCGAACTCGCCGCCCCACACCACGAGCGTGCTGTCGAGCAGGCCCGCGCGCTTGAGGTCGCGCACCAGCGCCGCGGACGCCTGATCGGTGGCGCGGGCGTTGTTCCGGCAGTTGCCCAGAACGTCGGAGTGCGCGTCCCAGCCCTCGTGATAGATCGTGACGAACCGCACGCCGCGCTCGACCATGCGGCGCGCCAGCAGGCACGCCCGCGCGAAGCTCGGCTTGTCCGGGTCCGCGCCGTACAGGTCGAGCACGGCCTTCGGCTCCTTCTTCAAGTCCGTCAGTTCGGGCGCGGCGGTTTGCAGCTTCCCGGCCATCTCGTAGGCCGCGGTGCGGGTCGCGATCTCCGGGTCGCCGACCGCGCCGAGGCGCTTGGTGTTCAGTTCCGCGACGAGATCGAGCGTGTCCTTTTGAAGCGCCGCATCGAACCCCGCGGGCGGCGACACGTTCAGGATCGGGTCGCCCTGATTGCGGAACCGCGTGCCGGTGTAGAGGCTGGGGAGGAACCCGCTGCCCCAGTTGGCCGCGCCGCCGCTGATCCCGGCCCCGGTGCTCATCACTACGAAGGCCGGCAGTTCCTTCGTCTCGCACCCGAGGCCGTACACCACCCATGACCCCATGCTCGGCCGCCCCGGTTGCCCGAACCCGGTGTTGAAGAAGATCTGCGCCGGGGCGTGGTTGAACTGGTCCGTGTGGACCGCCTTGAGGAAGCACACGTCGTCGGCGATGCCGGCGAGGTGCGGCAGCGCGTCGGACAGCTCCGCGCCGCTCTTGCCGTGCTTGGCGAACTTGAACCGCGGGCCGAGGACCGCGGCGTCCGGGCGGATGAACGCGTACCGCTGGCCCTTGATGACCGATTCCGGCAGCGGTTTGCCTTCGAGCTTCGCCAGTTCCGGCTTGTAGTCGAACAGGTCGAGCTGCGACGGCGCGCCGGCCATGAACAGGTGAATGACGGCCTTTGCCTTGCCGGGGAAGTGCGGCTTCTTGGGCGCGAGCGCGTCCGCGCCGCGCGCCTCGCGCACGAGCAGCGACGCGAGCGCGGCCTTGCCGACGCCGTACCCGCAGTCGCGGAAGAAGTGCCGTCGCGTGATGTCGAGCACGGTTCATTCCCTCGTGACGAACTCGTCGAGGTTGAGCAGCGCGCGGGCGGTCGCGGTCCACGCGGCGCGCGCCGGCGCGTCTTTGTCGCTCGCGCCCGCGCCGGCGACCTGCGCCGCGCGCTTCGGGTCGGCTACGAACTTCGCGTGCTGCACGTCGTAGAACTTGGCGACGCGGGCGCGCTCGTCGTCGGTCGGCGGGCGCACGAGAACCGAGCGGAACAGCAGGGCCGCGCGCTCCGCGGCGGTGCCGTCGTGCAGTGCGACACGCTTGGCGAGCGCCTGCGCCACGTCGAGCAGCACCGCGTCGTTGAGCATCGTGAGCGCTTGCAGCGCGGTGTTCGACACCTCGCGCCGCGCGGTGCAGGCCTCCCCGCTGGGGCCGTCGAACGTGCCGAACATGGCGTAAGGCGCGGTGCGCTTGGCGAACGTGTACAGCCCGCGCCGGTAGCGGTCCTCGCCGGCACTCACCTGCCAGTCGAGCCGGCCGTAGGTGCCCTCGGTGGTGACGCCCGGCGGCTGCGGCGGGAACACGCTCGGCCCGTACATCTTGGGCGACAACAGCCCGGCGGCGCGGAGCGCGCTGTCGCGAATCTGTTCCGCTTCGAGGCGCACGCGCGGCCCGCGCGCGAGCAGCCGGTTCTCCGTGTCGCGCGCCAGCAACTCCGGCGTCACGCGCGCCGACTGCTTATAGGTCGCGCTCGTCACGATGAGCTTGTGCAGCCGCTTGATGCTCCAACCGCGCGCCACGAACTCTACCGCGAGCCAGTCCAGCAACTCCGGGTGCGAGGGCGAATCGCCCTGATAGCCGAAATCGTCGAGCGTGCGGACCAGCCCGCGGCCGAAGAGGGCGTGCCAGTGACGGTTCACGGTCACGCGCGCCGCGAGCGGGTTGTCGGCGGATACGAGCCAGCGCGCGAATTCCAATCGGTTCGCCGGCGAGCGGGGGGCGTCGGCCCCCTGTTGGCCCGCGAACAGCGCCGGCACACCGGGCTTCACTTCTTCCTTCGGCTGAAGGAACTCGCCGCGGTGGTGGCGGAACGTCGGGCGCGGGTGATCGGCCGCGCGCTCCTGCATCACGAGCGTCGTGGGCAGCGCCGGAAGTTGCTTGCGCAGCGCCGCGATCTCGTCGCGCCCGGCCTTGAGCTCTGGGGCGACCGTTATCCAGTGGCGGAACAGCGCCTTGCGCTCGGCCGGGGTCAGCGCGTCGGCCGGGCGCGTGAGCAGGTCTTCGACCTCCGCGGTCAGGTCGCGGGCCTTCGCACCGCTTGCAGTCGTGACCGAGACGCGAAACCGGCCGAGGCCGGCGGCGTAGTGGCGCTCGAACAGCAGTTCCAGTTTCGCGCTCGTGCCGGTCAGCGGCTTGGCGAGCACGAACACCGCGGCCGAGGGCTGCCCCTCGCGCCCGCTCGCGGCCCAGCCCGTGTGGGCGTTGCCGTCGAGCGCGAGCTTCGCCCCGGACGCGCCGCCGATCAGCCCGAGCTTGGCGTAGTTCTCGCTGGCGTCGGCAACCGCCACGCGCGCGCCGTTCGCCGTCAGGGTAAACTCGCTCAGGAGGAAGTCGCCCTTCGGCCCTTCGTAGTACGCGCGGCCGGGGCCGCCGCCGGGCAACCGCTCGTCCGGCAGCGCCTCGATGCGCACCGCCGTCACGCCCGCGGGCAGCCCCTCGAAGGTCAGCGCGTACAGGTCGCGCTTCTGGGCGTCGCCGCTGGCGAAGAGCGAACCGTCCGGTTGCGGTACGAGCTTGGTCGGTCCGGCCGCGGTGACGGTCGGCTTCGCCACGGTCCACTTCACCGCCCGCGCGCGCTCGGTCGCGGCCCACGTCTCGAATCCGACCGCGAGGTCGATGGGGTCGAGCTTCTTCGGCAGGTCCGCTTCGAGGGCGCGGAGCTTCGTTTCCATCTCGGCGCGGCGCTTCGCGACTTCGGGCGACGCGAGCGCCAGTTCCGGTTCCTCCGCGTTGTTCAGCAGCCCGAACAGGCGGAAGTAGTCGGTGTGCGTGAGCGGGTCGAACTTGTGTGTGTGGCACTGCGCGCAGCCGACCGTGAGGCCGAGCCACACGGTGCCGGTGGTCGCGGTGCGGTCGGACACCGCGTAGTAGCGGAACTCCAGCGGGTCGATGCCGCCCTCTTCGTTGAGCATCGTGTTGCGGTGGAACCCGGTGGCGACGCGCTGCGCCGGGGTCGCGTTCGGGAGCATGTCGCCGGCGAGTTGCTCGATGGTGAAGCGGTCGAAGGGCATATCGTCGTTGAGCGCGCGGATCACCCAGTCGCGGTACGGCCACACCGAACGGCGGCGGTCCTTCTCGTAGCCGTTGGTGTCGGCGTAGCGCGCGAGGTCGAGCCACTTGCGCGCCCAGCGCTCGCCGTACAGAGGGGTGGCGAGCAGCTTATCGACGAGCTTTTCGTACGCGCCGGGCGCGTCGTCCTTCACGAAGGCGTCGGCCTCCGCGGGCGTGGGCGGCACGCCGATCAGGTCGAGGTACACGCGCCGCGCGAGCGCGTAGCGGTCGGCCGCGGGCGCGGGCTTCAATCCTTCCTGCTTGAGTCGCGTCTGAATAAAGGCGTCGATGGGGTTGGCGAAATCGCCCTTCGGCACGGCCGGGCGCTTGGGCGGCACGAAGCTCCAGTGGGCGTCGTACTTGGCCCCGGCCGCGACCCACGCGCGGAGCGTGTCCCTCTCCTTCGCGGTCAGCGCCACCTTCGTGGCCGGGGGCGGCATCACGGCGTCGGCGTCGTTCGACTCGATCCGGCGCACGAGTTCGCTGTGGCCCTTCGCGAGTACGGCTTCCGCGCCGGCGCGGGTGTCGAGGCGCAACTTGGCCTTGCGCGCGGCCTCGTCCGGGCCGTGGCACTTGAAGCACCGGGCGGCGAGGATCGGGCGCACGTCGCGGTTGAAGTCCGGCGGGTCGGCGGCGCGCGCGGCCGGGGCAAAGCCGAGGAGCGCGACGGCGAGGGAGAGAATCGGCCGCGGCATGGCGAAGGTCTCGCTCGGGCGGGGTGTTGTTCAGATAGCGGGGCGCGGCGCGATTTCCATGCACGGTTTCGCCCGCGGCGCGGAAATCTCTTGTGGCGGCGGGAATCCGGAGGGCGGGGGCATGGCACTGGGATCGCTCGCGGGGATCGTGCACCGGTTGCGCGCGGCGCAGCCGTCGGACACGGCCCCGGACGCGGACCTACTCGAACGGTTCCTCGCGGCGCGCGACGGGGCCGCGTTCGAGCGCCTCGTGCGCCGGCACGGGCCGATGGTCCTCGCGGTGTGCCGCCGCGTGCTGCGCAACAACCACGACGCCGAAGACGCCTTCCAAGCAACGTTCCTCGTGCTGGCGCACAAGGCCGGGAGCGTGTCGCCGCGCAGCCGGCTGGCGAGTTGGCTCCACGGGGTCGCGCACCGCGTCGCGCTGAAGGCCCGCCACCGGGCCGCGCGCCGGGCCGAGATCGAGAGCCGCGCGCCCGCCCGGAGCACCGACGCCATGCCGCCCACCGACCCCGACGCGGACGCCCTCGAACCGCTGCTCGATCAGGAACTCGCGGCCCTGCCGGAGCGCTACCGGCTCCCCATTGTGATGTGCGACCTCGAAGGGCGGCCCCGCGCGGATGTGGCGAAGCAATTAAACTGCGCGGAAGGTACACTGTCCTCGCGGCTGACGCGCGGGCGGCGGCTCCTCGCGGAGCGCCTGACGCGCCGCGGCGTGCGCGCGTCGGCCGGCGCGGTCGCCGTCGTCCTCGCCGGGCGCGCCCCGGCCGTGGCCGAACCGCTGATTCGAGATACCGTTCCCGCCGCACTCGGTGCGGCTTCCCCGACCGTCGCGGCCCTCGCGACAGGAGTACTCAAAGGCCTGTTCTTCCAGAAACTGCAAGCGGTCGCGCTCGCGGCGCTCGTCGTCGCCGGCACCGCGCTCGGCCTCACGGTGCTGGTCTCGGACCGCTCCGAGGCGGCCCCGGTTCCCAAAGCCCCCGCGGGCGCGGACGAGAAGGCCCAACTCGAAGCCCTCGCCGACGTCGAGGGGCAACTGCTGATGAACCGCAAAGTCCTCAAGGACATGCGGTGCGACTTCGACCAGTTCGACAAGATCATGGACACGCTCGAAGCGGCGCAGCAGAAGGCGCAGAAGGTGCAGAACGACGCCATCATCCAACTGAAGGTGAACCCGAACGGCGGGAACTTCGCGCCGGAGCAGTTCGAGAAGATGTTGAAGGACGCGCAGGCCGCGGGCGAGAAGGAGTTCCGCAAGTCCGTGGCCGGTGTGGTGGCCGACGTGCTGACCGGCCCGCAGCGCAAGCGGCTCCGCGAGATCGACCTCCAGTACCGCGGGCACGAGGCGCTCAGTTCGCCGTCGATCGCGAAGGTGCTCGACCTGAGCGCGAAGCAGAAGGAACAACTGGCGGAGTGCGCGAAGCAGGTTCAGGAGAGCGTGAACAACGCGTTCCAGAAGCCGGTGGCGGGCATCGGCCCGGACGGGGCCGTCGCGTTCGACTTCGAGAAGGTCATCCGCGACGCACGCGCCGAGGGCGCGAAGAAGGCACTCGCGGTACTGACCGACGACCAGAAGGCGACCTGGAAGGCGATGACGGGCGAGCCGTGCAAGAACCTTCCGAACCGGGCGTGGCACGGGCACAACGGTGTGTTCTTCGGCGGCGGCGGGTTCGGTGGGTTCGGTAGGGCCACCGCGCCGGCCATCGACCTGCCGCTGCCGGCCCCGGTGCCGGCCCCCGCGCCCGTGCCGGAGAAGTAACTCACCCGCGCGAGCGAACGACCGAACCCCGGACGGCTTCCGTCCGGGGTTCGGCGTTTCTGTTGGCCCGCGCGCGCCGCGCGACGTAGGTGTTACCGTATCGCACCCGCGCGCCGTTGGAGGAGTCACGTGGCCGTTGAACCGCTCGACTTCCGCCGGCTGCGGGTGTTCCCGCTCGCGGCCCGCGCCAGTCTGACCCGCGCCGACGACATCCTGATCGACCCCGACGCCGAACCGCGGCCGTGTTCCGACCGGAACGCGGACCTCGTCGCCGCGTGCGCCGACCGCGTGCGCGCGGCCCGCGCGCGCGGCGCGGCCGTTATGCTCGTGTACGGCGCGCACCTGCTCCGCAACGGCACCGCCCGCATCTTGGAGCGACTGATGGCCGGCGGATGGCTCACGCACCTCGCGACCAACGGCGCGGGTACGATCCACGATTGGGAGTACGCGTGGCATGGGGCCAGCACCGAGAGCGTCGAGATGGGCGTCGCGGGCGGGCACTTCGGGACGTGGAACGAGACCGCGACCAACATTCACCTCGCGCTCATGGCCGGAGCGCTCGACGGCCTTGGGTACGGGCGCGCGCTCGGCCGGTTCATCGCCGAAGACGGCGCGACCCTACCGACCGCGGACGAGCTGCGCCGGCGCATCGCGGCCGGCCCCGACGACCCGCTGACCGCGGCCCGCGCCGACCTGCTGCGCGCGACGCGCGAACAGGGCTGGCCCGCGGGCCGAGTGCACCTCGAACACAAGTGGAAACACGCCTCGATTCTGGCGCAGGCGTGGCGGCTCGGCGTCCCGGTCACGGTGCACCCCGGCATCGGCTACGACATCATCTCGAACCACTCCGTGTTCAGCGGGTCGGCCCTCGGGCGTGCCGGCGAGTGGGATTTCAAGCTGTTCGGCGGCTCGGTCGAGCAACTCGACGGCGGCGTCGTGCTGTCGGTCGGCTCGGCGATCATGGGTCCGCAGGTGTTCGAGAAGAGCATCAGTTGCGTGAACAACATCCGGCACGGGGCCGGGCGCGCCGCGGTGAGCGGGCACTCGATCTTCGTGGTCGATCTGCAAGACGGCGGCAACTGGGACTGGACCGCGGGCGAGCCGCCGAAGACTAACCCCGCGTACTACCTACGGTTCTGCAAGAGCTACTCGCGCATGGGCGGGGCGATGCACTACCTCCAGTGCGACAACGCCGCGTTCGTCCACCACTTGTCCCGCGCGCTCTGTGGTGAGGGCCAGCCCAGAAGAACCTAACCCCCCGGCCCCCCTTCCCGGAAGGTAAGGGGGAGTACGCGCGCCGAACCATCCGCGCGCCTTATTGCCGTTCGGTTCTTCAAGAGCGAACCCACCCCCTTCCCTTCAAGGAAGGGGGCCGGGGGTTAGGTTCTTCTGGGCTGGCCCCGCCCTGCCCCTTCCGGCGGTCGGGTAGTACGTTGAGCCTGCGGCGCGCGGCGCGCGCATTCACCCCCGTACCCGGACCCCATGAACCTCAGCTACCACACCAGTTACCCCGCCATCGACGACCTGCGCGAGGCCGCGCGCCGGTGCACCCCGCGGTTCGCGTTCGAGTACCTCGACGGGGGGTGCAACGAGGACGTGAACCTTCACAAGAACACCGACGACCTGCGGCAGGTCGAACTGAAGCCGCTGTACCTGACGCCGCACGAGCCGGCGGACCTGCGCACCGAGTTGTTCGGCCACACCTACGACGCCCCGTTCGGCGTCGCCCCCATCGGCCTGCAAGGGCTGATCTGGCCCGGCGCGCCGGAGATTCTGGCGCGAGCCGCGGCCGAACACAACGTCCCGTTTGTCCTCAGCACCGTCTCCACCGCGAGCATCGAGCGGATTGGCGAGATCACCGGCGGGAAGTTCTGGTTCCAGCTCTATCACCCGGCCGACAGCGCCATTCGCGACGACATCCTCGACCGCGCCGCCGCGGCCGGGTGCAAGACGCTGGTGCTCCTGTGCGACGTGCCGACGTTCGGGTTCCGCCCGCGCGACATCCGCAACGGGCTGGCGATGCCGCCGCGGATGACTCTGCGCAACGTGTTGCAAATCTTCGGCCGCCCGAACTGGGCCGTGCGCACCCTCCTCAACGGCAAGCCGAACTTCGCCACGATGGTGAAGTACATGCCGAAGGGGTTGAACATGAAGCAACTCGGGGCGTACATGAACGCGACATTTTCGGGCCGCTTGAACGAGGCCAAAATCGCCCCCATCCGCGACCGCTGGAAGGGGAACATCGTCCTGAAGGGCGTGGCGAGCGTGGAGGACACCGAGACCGCGATCCGCCTCGGGTTGGACGGCATCATCGTGTCGAACCACGGCGGGCGGCAGGTAGACGCGGGCGAATCGACGATCCGCTCGCTGGCCCCCATCGCGGCGCGGTTCCGCGGCAAGATTCCGATCATGATCGACAGCGGCCTGCGCAGCGGCCCGGACGTGGCCCGCGCGCTGGCGTGCGACGCCGACTTCGCGTTCCTCGGCCGCACGTTCATGTATTCGGTGGCGGCACTCGGGCGCGCCGGCGGCCAGCACGCGATGGCGATCCTGAAGGTGCAACTCCGCCAAGTGCTGGAACAATTGTGCTGTCACCGCGTCGCGAATCTGCGCCAGCACCTACTGCGCAAACCCGACTGACGGGCGGCGTCGCGCACCCCGCGCCCAGAGTGTGTTGGGGAAAACGCACAAACCCCTGATTTCTCAGGGGTTCGAGGGCTGCGTAGGACGGTTGAGGGCAGACGGGGAAGAGGCCTCGCCCGGATTTGAACCGGGGAATGACGGTTTTGCAAACCGTTGCCTTACCACTTGGCTACGAGGCCGTTCGCGACACCGGAATCCGGTTGGGCGCGCGGCACACGATCATTCTAGGGACCGTGCGCCGCGACACAAGGTTCATCGGATTTCCGCGGCGCGGGCCTTCAACTTCTTCCCCAGCTCGTTCATCCGCCGCTTGCACTCGTCGCGCGCCGCGGTGAACCCGGCCGCGGTCGCGTTGCCCTTCCGCAGGTACTCCAGCACCACCGCTTCGGCGTCCATGAACCCGGCGCAGCCCTCGGCCGTGAGCGCGGCCAGTTCGATGGGAATCGTCGTTACCCCGTTGCGGTCCCCGTGCAGCAGGTCGCCCGGGTTGATCCACACGCCGCCCACGCGCACCGGCACGTCCAGTTCTACGATCTGCGTGTACCCGTGCGACGGCATCGTCCCGCTGGTGAAGCACGGGAACTTGAGCGGCTCCACTTGGTCGAGGTCGCGGCCCGAACCGCTGGTGATCAATCCGACACACCCGAACGCCTTGTACGTCGTACACATGATCTCGCCGAACGTCGCCGCGACCGGCGGTCGTCGAGGTCTTGAAACACCACGACCTTCGGACCGCTCATCGCGGCGATCTTCTCGATCTGCCCGCCGAGGCCGATGTAGGTGTCGCCGCCCTTCGGCGGCGCGCCGGCGCGGAACGTCGCGGTGGTGGCGAACCCCACCATCGGCGGCAGCGCCGGGTAGCACGCCTTGATGCGGTCGTCCGTGTAGCCTGTGTTGCGCGGTCGTTGCTCGAACAGCTCGATCACGTTGCACACGGTCGGCGTGTCGTACTTGCGCAGCGCCTCGATCACCTCCGGCGCAACGGTTGCAGCCATGACGAACCCTCGTAAGGCAGTGGGCAGAAGGCAGGAAGCAGTTTTAGACAGGATGAACAGGATAGAACAGGATGAAGAGTAAGGCTTGTACTTCTCTCTGATCCCGTTTTATCTTGTTCATCCTGTCGAACACTGCCTTTCTGCCTTCTGCCCACTGATCTCAAGGCTTGTAGCCCTGAACGGGCGTGGGCGGGCCGTCTTGCGGGGGCGGGAGCCAGCCCGCGCCGTGCGGGCGCGCGCCGCTCGCGGGGGGCCAGTCGGGGCGGTAGCCGTTCGCGCCGGGGGGCAGGTCTTTTAGCCCGCCGCTGGGCCGCAGCGCGCCGCCCACGCCGATCAACTCCGGCCGGCGCGCCACCTTGTCCGCGAAAACTTCGAGGTCGCGCGTGATCTTCTCCGAGCGCGCGAGGATGCGCGCCAGCGACGCGGCGGCGGCGTCGAGGTTCTGGTACACGGCCGGGTCGGTGATGAGCTTCGGGATCGTGCCCGTGCCCTTCGCGAACGGCCCGACCACGGCGCGGATCTCCGCGAGCAACTTGCTCAGGTCCGCGGCCGAGTCGGTCACGGACGCCACCAGCCCCTCGGCCCGCGCCGCCAGCGGCTTCGTGACCGCGCGCACGTCGGCCACCACCAGCCCGGCATTGGTGATCTGTGCGTCGATGTTCTTCAGCGTCTTCTCGGCTTGGTCGAGCACCGTCCCCAGCGACACGGCGAACTTGAGGACGTTGCCGGACACGGCGTTGATGTTCTTCAGCACCTCGGCGAACTGCTTGCGGTTCTCCGGCGAGAGCAGGTCGTTCACGCCGTCGACCGCCGACCGCGCGCCCTTCGCGGTGGCGAGCAGGTCGGGTTCGAGCCGGCGCATGGTGGCGCGGAAGTCGTCCACCGCGGGGCGCACGGAGCGCATGGCCTCTTGCGCGTCGCGGATCAGCGCTTTGATGCTCGGCTCGCCGGCGTCGGGCGGCTGCCACAGGCCGACGGGCACGACCGGGCCGACCTTCGGCGCGGGCGGCACGTCCGGGCCGATCAGCCCCTGAATCTTGAGGTTGGTTTTGCGCAGTTCGGGGATGAACGCGCGCACGTCCGCAAACAGCCCGGTGGCCTCGTCCGCGGTGCGCTCCAACTTCGGTGCGACCTTCTCGAACTGCTGGAACGTGCGCGTGATCTTGTCGAGCGACTGCTGCGCGTTGGCGAGGGCCGCGGACGCCGGGCTGAGTAGGCTCCGCGGGGAGAACGGGGGCACGCCGGGAATGTCGCTGCCGGGCGGCCACTCGTCGCCGCGCGGTACCGGTTGGCCGTCGTCGGTCAACTTCGGGAGGAAGTCGATGGCGGTGTCGCCGCTGAGCAGGCCGCGGGTGATGGTCGGCTCCTCGGTGCGGCGCGGCAGGTACTTCCTGTCGAGGGCGACGCGCACGCGCACTTGGCCGCTCGCGGCGTCGAGTTCCACCGCGGTCACTTGGCCGATGCGGACCCCGGACTTGCGGATCGGCGAGCCGGGACCGATGCCGGGCGCTTCGGGGAACAGGATCGAGTACTTGGCGTCCGACGAGAACAGGCGCGGCGCGCCGCCGAACAGTACGACGAGGCCCGCGAGCGCGACCAGACTCGCGCCCATGAACAGCCCCAGCCGCAGTCGTAGCGCCCGCTCGGCCATCTGTTCGAGTGTCGGTGTCAGTGGCCCGTGTTAGAGAAGACGTGCGCGCGACTCTCTTCTCTGACACTAGCCACTGGCACCGACATTCCTCCTATTTGCACTGCCGGATGCGCCGCAGGATCTCTTGCTCGAAGGCGAAGTCGCGGCCGATCTTAAACCACGCCCGGTCGGCGGCGGCGTCCGGCGAGACGACCTCGGTTTCGCGCGCCACGGTCGGCTTCTCCTGAAACACGGCGTTCCCCATCGTGGCCCGGTCCGGGCGCGGCACGTCTTCGAGTTCCTTATCGACCACCACGTACACCAAGTACCCGCCGCGCTCGCCGGACTTGATTTCGACGGTGGCGATCTGGCGCACGCTCTGGAACGTTGCCAAGAGGCGCTGCCGCGGGTCCGGGTTGCCGGGCTTGAACGGTTGCTCGTAGCCGGGGGCGATGCGCGGCTTCGTCACCACGCGCCCGTCGTACGGGTTCGGCGTTTGCAACTCGAAGTAGTCGTCCAGTACGTCCACGACCTTCTCGAACACCTCGCGGTACGACGTGCCGGTCGGCTGCCCGGGCGACACCAGTACCGGGTTCTCGATGGGGTCGCCGCGCACCAGCACCGGGTTCCCGACCGGCGGGGCCGTCAGGCACCCGACCGCGCCCGCGGCCAGCGCGCACGCGAGTAGCCCCCGAACCGACCTCGCGCGGCGCGTCCCCATGCGGAATGACCCCAGTGAGTTTGGGGCCGCTATGCCACACCCGGCCGCGAGCGTCAAGCCGGCCTCGCGCGAAATGGAGGGGAGCGCCCGCCGTCTGTACCCTATCCCCCTACCCGCGCGCTCCGAGCTGGTACATGGACCTCCGCGCCCTCATCTTCATTCCGGCCCTCGTCCTCGCGGCGCTGTGTGCGTTCGCGTTCGTGCTCTTTGCCGCGCACTACTATCTCACCGTGCTCGAAGGGACCGCGGCCGGGGCGAAGGAGATCGCGTGGGCGGATGAGCCGATCACCGACAACTTTTGGAAGCCGTTCTACCTCGCCGGGCTGCTGTGCTTGTGGCTCGGCCCGGCGTACGTGATCGGCCGCGCGCTCGCCACGAACACGCAGCTCGCGTGGGTCGGGTTTGCGGTGCCGGTTCTGGTGACGTGGCTGCTGTACCCCGTGAGCCAGTTGTCGTCGCTCAGCGCGAGCAGCGTGTGGACGCCGCTCAGCGCGCAGGTGTTCGCGCGCCTCGCGCAGCGGCCGGGCACGGCGCTCTCGTTCTTCGCGCTCACGCTGCCGGTGTTCGCGCTCGGCGGCCTCGCGTTCCGGTGGGCCTTCCTCACCGCCGACGAGTGGCCGCTGCTATTCGCCGGCGCACCGCTACTGGCCCTCGCGCTGCTCCTGTACGCGCGGCTGCTCGGTCGCCTCGCGTTCGCGCTCCTGTTCACTCGCGACCTGTTCAAGCGCAAGAAAAAGAAGAAGCCGAAGGCGGAGGCGAAGCCCGCGCCGCGCGACCCGGAACCGGCCCCGCGACCGGCCGACCTGCCGCCGATCACGACCCCGCTCGACGGCGAGTTGGTGGGGTACAACGTGCTGATGACGGATGACCCGCCCGCAGCGAAGAAGCGCGTGAGGGCCGAGGTCGCGGACGATGACGTGCCGCCCCCAGCCCCGCCGCCCGCGCCGCCGCGCCGAACGGCGAAGTCCGACCACCCGCTGGACCGCGCGCGGGCGTGGACCGACGAGGACGAGGACGCGACGCCCTACGAGATGAAGCCGTCGGAAGCCCCAAAGCCCGAAGAACCGCGACCCTCGGAGTTGCTGAAGCCGAGTGCGGAGGAGATGGCGCTGTTGGACCGGAGCGACGCTCCGAAGCAACCGAAACGCGTGTGGGGTGGAGAGCTGTTCGCGTTCTTGGGTCAACCGAGCACGATTTCCGCGCTGGTGATCCTGAGCACCATCACGGCGCTGGCGGGCGCGGCGGTGCGCGTCGCGCGGCAGTTCAACCCCGCAACCGGGGGCGAGTGGGTGTAGGACCGGGTTTGCAATCAAGCAGCCTAGTTGATCGGTCTGCGGAAAGCTGAACCCGGTCGGGCGTCGAGGTGGTTGGCGAGTCGGTCGTCCTCGCTCAGCACAGCCG
>VGZJ01000104.1 GCA_016872595.1 Planctomycetota bacterium | reverse complement strand
TGCGCCGCGCGGCCGCCGACGCGCGCGACTGGGACGTGTTCCGCGCGGCCCTGCCCGGTGCCAAGGCGCTGACCGGAGCGCCGGCGAAGCCGGCCCTCGACTTCCTCGCCGGGTACGCCTTCGGCGAGCGCGCCGCGGCGCAGGCCCGGCTGGTCGCCGCCGCCGCCGAGTTCGGCCCGCGGTTCGAGGAGGTGCGCGCCGACCTGCCCGACCGGGCCCGCACCCCGGAGGCCGACGACGCGCCCGTCACGTTCGGCGCGCTCGCCGGGCAACAACTCGGCGACCTGCTCCGCGAGTTCACCACCGGCGCAGAGGCCAACCCCGCGGAGGCGTCGGCCCTGCACACGCTGCGCATCGTCGCCAAGCGCCTGCGGTACGCCATCGAGTTGTTCGCGGAGTGCTTCCCGCCGGCGCTCAAGGCGACCGTTTACCCAGCGGTCGAGCGCGCACAAGAGATTCTGGGCGACGTACAGGACGCGACCGTTGGGGCGGAGCGACTCGCGGCGATTCGTGCGACCGTGAAGGCCGCAATGCCGAAACAACTGACGCGCGCGCGCAAGGGCATCGACGGCCTGAGCGCTGCGCTGCGGGCGCAGGTGCCGGCCGGCCAGAAGGCCTTCGCCGCGTGGCGCGCCGACTGGCTCAAACTGATGACGGGGCTGAAACTCGAATTGATCACCGCGGCGCTCTAAGCCGCTTGCGGCTTCGCCCGATTACGGATTCGGCCCGAAGTCCGGTGGCGGAAGTGGGCCGGGGCGCGGGGCGGGCGCGGGCGGGCCGGGGCGCAGCGGGTCGAACGGAGCCGGTTTCACATCGACGCCGGGGGTTTTCTCCGGGTCCACTTTCGCGCGACTCGGGAAGCAGTTGTCGAGGAACCCCGCGACCGGGGCCGTACTGCACCCGGCGAGGACGAGGCACGCGAGCAAAAGTAGGCGGCGCATACCCCGCTGATACCAACCCGGCCGCGCCACGCAAGCTCAACCGCGCGCTACGGCCAGTCCGGGCGGTACGCGCGCCAGCCCCAGTACAGGGCCATCCGCACCACGGTATAGAGTGCCGCAAGCAGCGCGAGGGCCGCGAACGCGCGCGCCGCCGGGCGCGGCAGTGCGGCGAGCGCCGTCGCCAGCACCGGGACCGCGAAGGGTACCAGCTCCACGAACCCGCGGTGCCCGAACCCGTAGCCGAGGCTCCACGTCCACCAGTGCCCGTACAGAACCACGTAGGCCGCGCCCGCGACCAGAACCAGCAGCGCGCGGCCGCGCGCCGCGCGCGCGGCCAGCCCCGCGCCCAGCGCCACCGCGAGTACCGGGTAGTACCGGAGCAGCCCGTTCTTCGGTCCGGCGAGTACCAGACCCATGTGCGGGTCGGCCCAGTGGAACGCCTCGCCGGGGTAGGTGTGGAACGTGGGGCGGCCGAACATCTGGTGGTTCACCGCGAGCGTGAGCGCCAGCCCCAGCACGACGCCCAGTGCCGCGCCGCCTGCGGCCCGCGACCGTGCCGCGCCGGAGAGGGCGTACAGGCACCCCGCACCCCACGCTCCGATCAAGACGATGTTCGTCGTTCGTACAAGCAGCAGCAGGGCCACGAGCGCCGCGACCGGCAGCACCGGGAGCGGGGCCGGTCCGCGGGCGGCGCGCGCCGCGAGCCACAGGAGCGCCGCGACCAGCAGCGCGGAGTACACGTGGCCGAACCCGGCGTCGTACGTCCCGTAGTGGAACAGGCCGGTGCCCGCGGTCAGCGCGAGGACGGCAACGTTGGCCCACGTCGGCGGCACGCCTGCGCACAGGCAGGTGGCGAGCGCAAGCGCCGCGGTCGCCACCAGCGCCGCCGCACCGAGCGCGAGACAGGCCCACTGTTCCGCGGGCGGGAACGGCTCCCCGTTGCGCGCGCGGTCGGCAACGAGCGCCATCACCGGCAACCGAATCAGCGCGACGCCGGGCGGGTACTTGCAGGTGAACCGCCGCACCGCGGGGTCCGGTTGGTGCAGCGACACCGGTGCCGGGTCGCCTTCGAACCACGCGAACGACAGGTCGCCCTTCAGAAGCGCGTAGGTCCAAATGTGGTACCCGGCCCCGTCCGAGCGGATCGGGGGCCAGTTCGCGTACGGCGGGTAGACCGTCACCGCGGTCGCCGCGAGCGCGACCGCGAGGACCGACCACCGCCGCCGGGCCCACTCGCGCGCGGGCCGCGTCATGCGTCCGGCACCAGCTTCAGCGTGCGCGAGGCGTTGACCTTGTCCAGCATGGCGACGAACTCGTGCACCGGCTTCTGGCCGAGGTCGGTGCCGTCGCGCAGGCGCACCGCGACCGCGTTCGCCTCCATCTCCTTGTCGCCGATGACGAGGATGTAGGGCACCTTCATCTTGGCCGCGTCGCGGATCTTCGCCTGCATGCGCCCGTGGCTCAGGTCGGCCTCGACGCGGAAGTCGGCGTTCACGAGGCGCTCGGTCAGAGCGCGCGCGAAGTCGAAGTGCCGGTCGCCGATGGGCACCAGCGCCACCTGCACCGGGGCGAGCCACACGGGGAACGCGCCCGCGTGCAGTTCGATCAGGTACGAGGTCATGCGCTCCATAGTCGAGATCACGCCGCGGTGGATCATCACCGGGCGCTTCGGGGTGTCGTCGCTGTCCTTGAACTCCAGTTGGAACTGGTTCGGCAGGTGCTGATCGGCCTGAATGGTGCTGAGGGTTTCCTCGCGGCCCATCACGTCCTTCACCTGCACGTCGATCTTCGGCCCGTAGAACGCGGCCTCGTTCCACGCCTCGAAGAACGGCAAGCCGGACTCTTGCAGCACCTCGCGCAGCATCTTCGTGCTGCTCTCCCACATGGCCGGGTTGTCGACGTACTTGGTCGACGGAGGGCCGCTCGGGTCGGCGTTCTTCGACAGCCGGAAGCGGTACTCGGTGATGCCGAGGTCGGCATAGGCCTTCTTCATCAGCGCCAGCACGCCGGCGATTTCGCCCTTCACCTGATCGGGGCGCACGAACAGGTGCGCGTCGTTCAGGGTCATGCAGCGCACGCGCGACAGCCCGCCGACCACGCCGGACCGCTCGAACCGGTACATGTTGCCGAGTTCCGCGATGCGGATGGGCAGGTCGCGGTAAGAGCGCGCCTTGCTCTTGTAGACCTGAATGTGGTGCGGGCAGCACATGGGCCGCAGCACGAGGTCTTCCTCGCCCGGGTTCTCGCCCATTTGCATGAACGGGAACATGCTGTCCGCGTAGTGCGGTAAGTGCCCGGACTGGTAGTACAGCTCCTTCTTGGCGATGTCCGGGGTGAAGACGTGCTGGTAGCCGGCCTTGCGCTCGTACTCGGTGATGAATCCTTCGAGGACGCGGCGGATGGTCGCGCCCTTCGGGAGCAGCATCGGGAACCCGCTGCCGAAGATCGGTTCGTTGGCGAACAGTTCGAGTTCGCGCCCGAGTTTGCGGTGGTCGCGGCGCGCCGCTTCTTCGACGCGCTCCAAGTGCGCCTTCAGGTCGTCGCCGCTAGCCCATGCGGTCGCGTGGAACCGCTTGAGCATCTTGTTGTCGCTCTTGCCGCGCCAGTACGAGCCGGTGACTTGCTGAATCTTGAAGCCCTTGCTGTCGAGGTCCGCGGTGGTTTCGACGTGCGGCCCGCGGCACAGATCAACGAAGGTGTCTTGCTGGTAAACGGTGATGGTCGCGGCAGAGCCGGCCTCGTTGCCGTACTCGTCCTTGCCCTTGGTCAGCCCGTCGATCAGTTCGAGCTTGTAGGGGTTGTCCTTGAAGATGGCGCGGCCCTCGTCGGCGCTCACTTCGCGGACCTTGAAGGCGTGTTTGCCCTTGATGATCTGCCGCATCCGGTTGGCGATCCATTCGAGGTCGCCGTCGGTGGGGTTCACGTCGAGGTCGAAGTCGTAGTAGAACCCGTACTCGATGGGCGGGCCGATGGTGGGAATCGCCTGCGGGAACTTCTCGACCACGGCCTGCGCCAACACGTGCGCGAGCGAGTGCCGCAACTTGTAGAGTGCCGGGTCGTAGTCTTTGGGGATGTACTTCTCGCCCGCCGCCTTCAGCTCCGCTTCGGTCGCCATGAGATGGTATCCTGTAGCGGCGGCGCGTGGCACGCACACATACAGGTGCAACCTCCCGCGCCGCCAACGTGCATGTTACAGGAGACAGGAGAGGGCGACAGGGGCGAGAGGTTCGGGGGGACTGCTCCAAAGTAGTAGGCACACTCCGTGTGCCGTCGCTACGCGGGTCAAAACCGTTCCGCGGAACATCAATCGCCACTGCGCTGTTCAGCAACGGCACACGGAGTGTGCCTACTACTTTATTGCTCGAATCTTCACGTTGCGCCACGCGGTCGGGCCGTGGTCGCTTTGCAGCATGAGCGCGCCGGTGGGCGTCTCCTTCTTCGCCCAGTTGCCGCCGGTCGGGGTCTTCACTTCCACGTTGTCGTGAATCACCTCGCCGTTGAGCTTCGCCGAGACGCGGGCGCTCGCGGTCTTCTCGCCCTGCGCGTTGAACCGCGGGGCCGTCCACGTCGCGGTCAGCGTCTGCCACTCGCCGGCCGGCTTCGAGGCGTTCACCTTCGGCGGAACCCCCTTGTCGAGGTAGCCGCCCTTTTCGAGGTTCGCACGCGGGTAGATGCCGCCGTTGTTGCTGCCCGTCAGTTCCTTCTTGCCGTGGCTGTCGTCGATCTGGATTTCGTAGACCTCGTGGAACTTCACGCCGGCGTTCGAGCCTTTGGCGATGAGGAACTCGACGTGAATCTCGCAGTCGCCGAACGCTTCTTTGGTAATGAGGTTCGGGAGCCGGCCGGTTTCGCCGTTCACCCAAATGGTGCCGCCGTCCTTTTTCTCGGCCTTCAGCGCGGCGTCGGCCTTGCCCTTCGCGTTCGGGGCCAGCTTCACCGCGTCCGTGAACACCCACCTGTCATCGACCTTCTTCCACACGTCGGGCTTCATCAGGTCGATCCACCCGTCCTTCGGAGCGAGCTTGGGTGCGGGCTTCGGCTCTTGGGCCGGGGCCGCGAGCGCGAGCGACGACAGCACGAGGGCAGCGAACACAGCGAGGCGCATGGGCGGGACTCCGCATCCGGTTTTCGGTATCCGACGGCGACCACGGGGGCTATTATCATCAACCCACTCCGCGCCGGCCGGTATCCGGCGCGGAATCTTTTTCTCGCACCGGGAGTCTCTCCATGACAGTCACGCGCTTCGCGGTCGCGCTCGCCGCCGCCGCGCTCGCGTCCACGGCCTCTGCCGCGGACCACTGGGTCTTCTTCGGCACGTACACCGGCAAGGACGGCAGCAAGGGCATCTACCGCGCCAAGTTCGACGACGCCACCGGCAAGCTGAGCGAGCCGGAAGTGGCCGCGGAGATGGGCAGCCCGTCGTTCCTCGCGATCCACCCCAGCAAGAAGTTCCTGTACGCGGTGGGCGAGGGTCAGGGCAAGGACGGCGGCGCGGTGGTCGCGTACGCGATGGACACCAAGACCGGCATGCTCACGAAGCTGAACGAGGACAAGAGCGGCGGCCCCGGGCCGTGCCACATCGCCATCAGCCCGAAGGGTGACGTGGCCGCAATCGCCAACTACGGCGGCGGCAGCACCTGCGTGTTCGCGCTCGAAGCCGACGGCAAACTCGGCAAGCGCCTCGGGTTCTTCCAGCACAAGGGCGAGAAGGCCCCGCACGGGCACTGCTGCGCGTTCAACGCGGCCGGCGACCACCTGTACACGGTCGATCTGGGCCTGAACCGCGTGAAGGTGTTCCACATCGGCAAGAAGGGCGTCGAGGAGGACACCGACGAGGACGTGACGACGCCGGCCGGCAGCGGCCCGCGACACATGGCGTTCCACCCGGCCGGCGGCGCGTTCTACGTGTGCGGCGAACTCGACTCGACCGTGAACGTCGTGAAGGGCGGGAAGGTCGTGCAGTCGCTCAGCACGCTCCCGAAGGCGACGAAGGGGAACTCCACCGCGGAGTGTATCATCTCAGCCGACGGCAAGTTCGTGTACGTCTCGAACCGCGGGCACAACAGCATCGCGGTGTTCAAGGTGAAGGACGACAAGACGGTGGAAGCGGCCGGGCACATCACCGGCGACATCAAGATTCCGCGCAACTTCAACATCGACCCGAGCGGCAAGTGGATGCTGATCGCGAGCCAAGCCGGGGACAAGGTGGGCGTGTGGGAGCGCGACGCGGCCACCGGCGGCGCGAAGGAAACCGGCACCACGGTGAAGATCAGCAAGTGCGTGTGCGTGAAGTTCGTGACCGTCGAGAAGTGACCACGAGAGCCGGCCCACACCTCGCCCCCACGCTCTGGTGGGGGCGACGTGTGTGCTCCGACGCCTAGCGCCCCGGCTTCACACCGGGCGGCAGCACGACCGGCGGCGCGGGAATCGGCTCCACCGCCGGGGCCACCGGCGCGGTGTCCGGCCCGCCCATCGGCGGCAGTTGCGCCGGCATTTCGATGATTAGCGTCGTTTCCTTGAACAGCGCGCGGTGCTTGGCCGCGACCGGCCCGCTCACCAGCACGACGGCCCCGCCCTCCTTGAGCTGTTCGGCGGCTTTCTCCGCGTCCACCACCTTGCCCGCACCGTTCGTGACCTTCACCTTGTTCAGCGCCAGTTCGCTCGCGTACGTCACGGTCTCGTACACCGTGATCTCGCGCTTCTCGACGACGTTCATCCCGTTCACGTTCACGGTCACTTCCACGACCTTCCGAACCGGGACGGCCCGGACCGAGTTCCACGTGATCTTGCCGTTGTTGGCTTTCACGTCCACGACCTGAAACCCGCCGGGCGCGGGCTGCGCGAGCGCGAGGGCCGGGGCGAGCGCGACCGCGCCGAGCGCGGCGAGAGCGGCGAACCGAAACATGGTGCGTCTCCGAAGGGGGGTACCGGGCCGCACCCACGCTACCGCACCGCGCCCGCCGGGTCAAACGAATGGCGCGCGGCGGGCCGCACGAAAACGGAACCCGCGTCGCGACCGACCTTGAACCGATTAAAACGTGCGTATACTATACGGTATAAATGTCTAGTGAGCGCCGCGCGCGGCACGACATTCCAACGGGGGGCGGTTGTGTCCGGTTTTCAACTGTTGCCACTTCGGATCGCGCGACCCGAAACCGCGCGCCGCCCGCGCGACATTCTGATATGCGCCAGTTGTACTACACCTTTTCGTTTTGCAAGTTCGGCGGTGTGGTGGGCGGCCCTCATTCTGACATGCGCCAGTTGTACCAGAGTATTTCGTTTTGCAACTCGCACTCCGAGCCCGCGGTGTTGTGCAACCATCCCGTCGCTGACGCTCCGGGTTCGCCGGGGCCGCGGCCGTTGTGCAACCCGTTTTGATTCGTCCCCACTTCGTGGCGCGCAGTCGTTGTGCAACCGATTTCGATTTCGGCCGGACGTGCGCCGCGGTGCCGCGACCTACAATGTCGCGACACCGTTTCGCTTCTCTCGTGAGCCGCCATGAACGTTCCCCTGCCGAAGTACGTCGAGCGCGGGCCGATCCGCGACGTCGCGTGGGTTCCGCTCAAGTTCTTTACCGACGCCCGCGGGTGGCTCGTCGAGCTGTTCCGCAACGACCTCGTCCCGCCGCAGTTCCACCCGGTCATGGCGTACGTGTCCATGACCAAGCCCGGCGTCGCGCGCGGGCCGCACGAGCACGCGGACCAGTCCGATTACTTCTGCTTCACCGGGCCGAGTACGTTCCGCGTCTACCTGTGGGACGCGCGCCCGGACTCGCCGACGTGCGGCGCGAAGGAAGTGCGCGAGGTGGGCGAGAGCGCGCCCTACGCGCTCATTGTCCCGCCGGGCGTGGTTCACGCCTACAAGAACGTGGGCGACAAAGACGGCTGGGTGTTCAACGCCGCGAACCGCCTCTACGCCGGCTGGCTCAAACAGGAACCCGTGGACGAGATCCGCCACGAGGCCGACGCCAACAGCCCCTACCGCTTGGAGTGAGGACTACTCCCCGCGGTCGAGTGCGCGGGCGGCGAGCGCCCACAGGGCCAGCGCCGCGGACAGCGCGAGGGCGGTTGCGATCCAGAGGCCGCGGGCGAGCGCGTCCGGGGGTACGCGGTCGGAGCGCAACAGCAGCAGGTTCCACGCGCCCACCGGCCAGCCCACGGCCACCACCGCGACCGGCAGCGCGAGGCGGAACGCCCGTGCGTCCGACGGACACCGCACCGAGAGCCACGCGGCGAACGCCGCGACCAGCGCGCCGCCGGCTACCGCCAGCAGCGCCGCGGCCACACCGAGGCGCAGTTCCCCGACCGCGGTGAAGGCCATTCCCACCGCGGCCACGCCGACCGCGCCGAAAGCCGTGCCGCGCTCCGCGTGCGCCTGAACTTTCGCGCGAAGGATCGCGCGGCGGTCGAGGGCCGTACCGAGCAGCGGGTCGAGCGTGCGGCGGAACCGCTCGCCGGCGACGCACCCGCTCACGCCCGCGGCCAGCGGGAGCAGGTAGCGCCCGGCGGCGAACGTGCCGGCGGCGATCAGCAGCCACCCGGCCTCGGTGCCGCGCTCGCGGCGGGCCAGTTCCCCGGCGCGGCCGGGGTCGAGCGCGACCGACGCGCGCTTCACCGCGACCCACACGCCCGCCCCGAACAGGACCACCGCGAGCGCGCCCGCGCCGAGCGCGACCGCGCGTACCAGCGCCGGCACCGCCCACGCCGTGCGCCCGACGCACCGCTCCTTCCACAGCACCGGGTTCGCGCCGTCCACCGGCGGCAGGTCCGGCGGAACCTCGTCGTCGGGTTGAAGCAGCGGCGGTTCGACTTGGCGCGGCGGCGCGGGGAACGCCGTGGTCGGGCGCGGGCCCGCGGTCGGCCCGCGCAGCCGCAGCCCGCGCGCCGCGCGCTCCAGTAGCGCGAACCCGACGAGCGCCTGCGCCAGAGGGTAACCGAACCCGGCGGCCAGCGCCCACGGCGCGCCGGGGTCGCGGTGAACGAACGCCAGCAGCGCGAACGGGGTGCCCAGCACCAGCGGCGGGACGAACGCCCCGCACACGAGTACCGCCGTGCGCGCGTAGGCGCGGAGCACCGCGGCGCGCAGGTCGCGCGCCCCGCACGCCGCGCCAATACCGACGGCCGCGCACAGCAGCGCCGTGCCCGCGGTCAGCGCGTACCCGGCTAGAAGGAACTGTACGCTGATGCCGCCGAACAGCAGGGCCAGTGCCAGCACCGGCAGCCCGGCCAGCACCGCGGTCAGCACGAACGCCACGCGCCCGGCGGCCTTCCCGAACACGATCTCGCGGTCGGATAGGAGCGTCGTGAGCAGCAACGGGAGCGTGTGCCGGTCCTTTTCCTCGGACACCGCGGCGGCGGCCAGCGCCGGCGTCAGCGCGACGACGGCGACCAGTTGCGCTTCGAGCAGCACGAGCGCGAGTGCGTCCGCGAACGCGGCGCTCTCGGCGGGGGTGACGCGAATCGAGACGGTGAGCAGGTCCGTGGCGGCGACGGGGAAGAACCAGACGGCCGCGAACCCGACGAGGGCGACGAGGAGGGCGTAGAGGAACAGGAGGCGGGCGCGGAGCGCCAGCCCGCGCCGCGCGAGCCGGCGCAGCTCCCACGCGGCCAGCGGCCCGATCCGGCCGAGCGGCCCCACGCTACGGCCGGTCCTTGTCTTGCAGGCCGAGCGCGATCCCGGCCTTCCCGAACGGCACCACGGGCGTCGGCCACGAGTTCACGTCCTTTAGCTCGCCGGAGCGGTCGCCGGAGAGCTTTGTGTTCTGCCGCGCCACCCACAGCCGGCCCCACGCGTGCCCGACGCGGACCTTCGAGGAGTCGTCCGGCACCTCCACCATGTCGGCGCTCGCCTTCTCCTTCGGCGCGCCCTGAATGCGCAGCGCGGCGCTGTCGCCCAGCGCCCACGCCCGCGTGCCCTCGTCCGGCAGGGACTGCGCGAACTGCTTGGCGAGGTCGGGCTTGCCGCCCGCGCCGGCGAGCTGCGCGAACCGCACGACGAGGTGCGGCGAGGCGACCGCGTCTTTGCGCCCCTTGGTCGCGCTGACCACCGCGAACGCCGCGGTCAGCGCGGCCTCGGCGTTCGGACCGGGGCTCCATTCGGCGCACAGGGCCAGCGCCCGCAACTGCTGGTCGGGGGCGCTCCCCGCGCGCTGCGCGAGCTTCAGCGCGTCGTCCCACTTCTCCTCCATTAAGTAGAGAGCGGTGTACGCCATGCGGGTGTTTTCGAGGACCGCGCCGCCGCCCGGCGGCGCGACCGCGAGCGGGGCCTTCGGGGTCTTGAGGGTGGAGAACAGCGTCTGGGCGAAGGCCGCGCCGCGGACGGCGTCGGCCCCGCGGCCCGTGAGGTCGTCGGCAACCGCGGCCGGCACCGGCGAGCCTTTGTCGCCGCGGTACACTTCGAGGGCGACGAGCGCCTTCGCGTCCACGTACTCGGTCGGCGGGAACAGCGCCAGCGGGATCAGATCGACCGCCAGCGCGGTCTGGCCGCGCTTCGCCAGCTCGCGCGTCAGCCGCCGGGCGAGCGCGGCGCGGAAGTCCGGGTCCGCCCCTTGCAGCACGAGCAGCGTCTTCTGAAGCTCCTCGTACACGGTGAAGACGCGCTCGTTCGGGCGCACCTTCATATTCGGTTCGGGCGTCCAGCGGACGCGTTTCTGCTCGCTCACCTCCGCGTCGGTGCCGCCCAGCCCCAGCGTGGCAACGGCCAGTTCCGCGCCGACGGCGTTCCGGGCCGCGGTCGCCGGGGACTTCCGCAGGTACTCGTCGCGGGCTTTGGCGAACTGTTCGAGCGCGGCCTTCAGCTTGTCCTTGCCGTCGTGCCGCAGCGCGTGTTCGCCCGCGGCGGTGTGGATGATCGCGTGGAACAGCGGCCGTTCGTCCTTTGGTAGCGACTCCGCGCTCTTGACGAGCTCGTCCTGCGCCTCCGCGATCAGCCGGTCCTCTTTGCTGCTGGTGCTGGACGTGATCAGGTAGCGGATGCCGAACCCGACGCACGCGACCAGCGCGAGCGCGAGCAGCACGAACGTGACCTTCTGCTTGAGCGGGCGCGGGTCCAGCTCGATGCCGGTGGCGTCGGCCTCCTTGAGCGCGGTGCCGGACACGATCTTGGCGTCGGCCGCGGCGTCGACGACGCCCTCGAGTTTCTCGTTGTTCTTCTTGGCGAGACTCGGCCCCTTGGTGCGCGTCTGCCGCCAGTCGTACTGCCCCTCGTCCTTCGGTTCGGGAATCTTGATGCGCTGCTTGCACTCCGGGTTCTTGCAAACGGTGTTCTTGCCGGCGCGCGCGATCGGCTCGGTCCACTTGAAGTTGCAGTACTGGCACTCGACGTCGATGATGCGAGCGGCCTGTTCCGCGGCGGTCGGGACGGGATCGTCGGCGAGCGCGGCGAGGGCCGCGGCTTCGGCCGCCGCCGCGTCGAGCGCGGGCGCGTCGTCGGGGATCGTGACCGGGTTCGGGATGACGATCTTGCCGCGGCAGTTCTTGCAGGTGGCGCTCTTGCCGGCGAGTTCGTCCTTGAGCCGGTAGTGGTGCTGACAGTGGGGGCAGTCGAATTCGATTGCCATTGTGCGTGGTCCCGGTGCGGGCGTTCGGAGGCGCGCGACTTGTCCCGCCATTATCCAACGAAGAGCGCCCGGAGGCAATCGGTCTATTGGATGCGGCGCGCTTCGGCTTGTCGCCCGCGGCGCGCGGCGGTATGGGCGGGTCGCCACGGAGGGCCGGACATGCGCGCGCGGACGCTGATGGGATTGGTCGCGGGGGCGGCGCTGCTCGCGGCGGGGTGCGATCACCTGTGCGGGTGCCGCAAGCCGGCGCGCCTGTACCGCGACCACCGCGAGCTGCCGGACGTGCTCAAGAACGAGGGGCCCCCGCCGGTTCTTCAGCCGAAGAACCCCGGAACGACCGCGAGCGCGAACGGGGGCGGCAATACGGGCGCGTACGGCGGGGGTTAGGCCGTGGGCGGCGGGATGCGGCGGCTCAGCGAGCCGGGGCCGGAGAACGAGAGGTGCGGCTTCGACCCGCTCTTGATCGGCCCCTCGCGCACCACCCGCAGCGGTTGGTCCGGCTCGTTCTCAACTTTCAAACCGTTGGCTTTAATCAGCGCGGACATCAGGTCGCGACAGGTCGGGTAGCGGTTCGTCGGGATCGGCGACAGCGCGCGGAGCAGCGGAGGGCGCTCGGCCTCGGTCACGCCACTCAGGTCCGCGAACGGCCGCAGGTAGCTCCGCGACGTTTCCTTCGGCGGCGGCGGGAACGGGAACGCGCCCGACCGCAGCGCGTAGTAACTGACCGCGAGGCTGTACTGGTCCGACCAATCGGTCAGCGTGCCGAGGAACACTTCCGGGGCCGAGTACTCGCGCGTGCCCTGCCGCGAGCACGGCGTCGTGGGGCTGTTGGTCGCGGTCGCGAGGCCGTGGTCGGTCAGCTTCGCCACGTCGCCGAACAAGAGGATGTTATTGGGCTTCACGTCGCCGTGCTGGAACCCGACCTTGCGCCCGTCGCGGACGTGCCGCCGGGCGTTGAGGAAGTCGAGCGCGTCGGCTACTTGCCACAGGTACAGACACAGCGTCGGCACTTCGAGCGGTTGGCCGAGGTCGTTGTGGTAGAGCTGCATCAGGTCGAGGAGCGTCGCCTCGGCCAGTTCCATGTTGATGACGAGGTAGCCCGGCACGGACCAAACGGCGTGCGTGGTGACGATGTAGGGGTGTTCGAGGCACTGGAACGACTGAACGGCGCGCAGCTCGCGGGCGGTCGAACTGGTGTTCGAGGTGGGCATGAACTTGAGGGCGACCGGCGGGCCATTAGGTGCCTCGCACTCCCACACCTCGGCGAACCCGCCGCGCCCGCGGAGGCACCGCAGGCGGTAGCCCGGCGCGGGGCTGGCCCCGACCGCGGGCGCGAACGCTCCCGGCGTGGTCGAGCGAACGTTGGGCAAGGCGGACAGCACCGAGTTCCCCCTTCCGGCCGGGGCGCAAACTTTCCTACACGAATGTAGCACACGAAGTGGCGGAAACGCGCGGCGGGCGCGGTTTCCTGTCGGGTCGGTCGACGTGTGTAACACAGGCGGCCGACGCCAACTCAGACCGTCGCAACGCTGTAGCTCCAACTCACGGGCTTGCCGTCGCGGTACGGCATGACGCCGTGGAACGGCGGCGCGGCCGGATCGAACACCATCGGCAGGAAATACCGGTCGCCGTCCCACAGCGGCAGTTCCGGCACGCGCTCGACGGCAACCCACTCTAGCGCGCCCTCGGCGCTCGCGGTCAGGGGCGTGCCGGTGAAGGTCTCCACGCGGAAGACGAACCCGAACCAGTCCTCGCCGCGCTTGCCGAACCCCGGCCACGAGACCGTGCCCGCGAGCCGGACCCGGCCGCACTCGATCCCGGCCTCTTCGCGGGCCTCGCGCCGCAGCCCGGCGACCACGTCTTCGCCCGGTTCGAGCTTCCCGCCGAGGCCGTTGTACTTGCCGAAGTGGGCGTCGTCGGGCCGCGCGTTCCGGTGGATCATCAGCACCCGCCGGCCGTCCGGCGAGAACACGTAGCCCAGCGTCGCGAGGATCGGGGTGTAGGGCATTGAGGATTTCACCACAAAGGCACGGAGGTCACACAAAGACACACAGAGAAAGCAGCGGGTAAGGGAAAAGGCAGATGAGCCACACGCGCGTTCTCCGTGTTGTCGTCACTCTGTTTCTTCTTCTCTGTGTTTCTCTGTGTGACCTTCGTGCCTTTGTGGTGGGTTCTAATCTTCCGGTAGCGCGGCGAGGATCGCGCGAACCTGCTTCAGGTCTTCGTCTGTCACTCCTTCGCGCCGGGTGTAGCGGCGCTCGAGTGCGTCGAGGAGCGTTTCCCACATGTCGCGCGACACCACGTCCGGTTCGGCCCAATTCTCGTACCGCCTGCGGAACCGGACCCGGAACCGCCACTTCTTGGCGAACTTTTCCGCCTGTACATAGCGCTTCGCTCCGGTTACAGGATCGGTATCGATCCACTCGATTTCCATAGGTTCGCCCGCGCCCGGTTCTACCGTACAATAGACAGGATACGCGGTCGGTCGTCTTCTGTAGCCGGGGTCTGTGACCCCGGACGCGAACCGAGTGGGTTCGCTCCGGCCCCGCAGGGGCCGGCTACAGGGAATGTCCCCGAGTTCTCGCCCGGCGCACCAGTCGCCACTGAAGGGTTGGCCGATGTTGCTGTTCGAGGATCACAAGGCCGATTCGGCCGCGATCAACCACAGTTCCGTGGTATACGCCGTGGCGTTCGCGCCGGACGGCGCGGCCCTCGCCACGGGCGCGAAGGACGGCACGATATTCGTGCGCGAGTCGTCCGGATGCGTGAGCGCGCTGCGCGGCCGCGGGCCGAAGCTGTTTCCCACACACGCCCTCGCCTACCTGCCCGACGATGGCGGGCTGATCGCGGGCGGGGCGTTCGGGTGGGGGCTGTGGAAGCCCGGCGGCGAAGAGTGGCAACCGTTCGGCCCGCAATCGACGCGCCCCGTCACCTCGCTCGCGGTACTCGGATCGAATATCGTGGCCCTCGGAACGGGCGACCGCTTGAAGCCCACCGCCGGAACGTTCGAGCTTTGGGACACCTCTTCCGACCGCAAGCTCCAGCCCTCCTTTAGCGAACCGAACGGCGTCCGGGCCGTGGCCGCGTGCCCGGCGCGCAAGATCGTCGCGTGGGCGACGGGCCACAAGAAGGTGCGCGTGTGGGACGTGACCACGCCGAAGCCGTTCGAGTTCCCGCAGCCGAGCCACTGCCCCGCGGTCGCCCTCAGCTGCGACGGGCGCACGATGGCGGTCGCCGTCGATTGGACCGCGAAGCTCTATGACGTTGACAAGAAGTGCGAGCGCGCGGTCCTGAAAGGGCACAAGGGCGCGGTGGCCGCGGTCGCGTTCTCGCCGGACGGCCGCACGCTGATGACGGGCAGTTGGGACGAAACGGTGCGCCTGTGGGACGTCGCCACGGGCACGGAACTGGCGAACTTCAAATGGGGAATCGGCCGCGTGTACTGCGCCGCCTACGCCCCCGACGGTCTGCGCCTCGCGGCCGGCGGCGACCTCGGCCGCGTCGTCGTCTGGGACGCCGAATAGAACATCTGGCGCGTCCCCTTCCCGCCTTCGCTCTCCAACCAGAAGCTGCCATGCTGCGACTCATTGCGTTCGCGTGCCTCGTCGCGCTCCTCGTCGGGTGCGGTAAGAAGACGGCTAACGACTCCGCTTCCGACAGTAATACCCCGCCGGACGGGGTGAACCCGCCGGGCGGCCCGCAGCAACCGCGCGCGCAGGGCACCGGCGGCGGCACGGCGAAGGTTCTGGCCGACGGCCTCGCACGCATCCGGCTCCACAACGGGGCCGGCCGGATCGTCTTCAGCGGGTCGGACACCGACGGGCACGTCGGCGCGGTCTACACGATGCACCAATCCGGTTCGGACAAGTCCACCGAACTGATGGACGTGTATCGCGTTCGCACCGGCGAGAAGGTCGCGTCGATCCCCATCACGGAGCCGCTCACGCACGCGGCACTCAGCCCCGGCGGGAAGTACGTCGCCGGCGGCACCCCGTTCAAGGGGAACCTGCTCCGCGTACTCGCCGCCAACGGGAGCGAGGTCGGCCGGATGTCGCCCGCGGCCGTCGGCACCGACGGCCGCCCGGACTGGAAGACCGAGGTGCAGTATTACACGTTTCTGTCCGACGACCGCCTGCTCACGGTGAACTGCTCCGGCGGGTACGACATCTGGGGCGTTCCGGGCTTGAAGCGCGTCGGCGGGCGGCCCGGTCTGAACCTCGAAGGCGACCAAGCCCTGTTCCGCATGTCCGACAACTACCCGAACCTGTCCGCGCTCTCGGCCGACGGCAAAACGATCGCGCTCTACAACTGGACCGGGGTCAGCCTCATCGACGTGGCGACCGGGGCGGAGAAACTACGCACCGAAGCGATCATGAAAAAGGGCGAACAGAAGCCCCAGATCCTGCGCGTCGCGCTCTCGCCCGACTCGAAGCGGATCGTCGTTCTCGTGATCCCGTCGGAGGGGCACGCGGACAAGTGCCGGGTGCAACAGTACGACGCGGCCGACGGAAAGCTGCTGAAGGAGACCGGGTTCGCGCGCGACCCGGCGACGCGCGTCGGCGAACCGGGCGTTTGGATGTGGGGGAACGATCACCTCGTCCTCGGTCGCCCCGGGTTCAAGTCGTACTCGGTCCTCCACCTGCCGAGCGGGAACATCACCAACCCGCTGGACGTGGTCGTCTCGCAGCCGGGTAACGTGCAGCGGATCGACGCGCCGACGCACGCCGGCCGGCTGTGGTTCGTCGGCAGCGGCGGTGGCCCCGACCACCCCGGCTACCTGTTCGGCGCGGCCCCCTCCGCGCTCGGCCCCAACGCCCACACCAAGAAGCAACTGGCAATCACCGTCAAGCTCGGCGCGGACGGGTAAGCCGCTCGCGGCTGAGCAATCTCGCCGCGCCGTCTCAGGCGCGGCGGTGTAAAACATCCCCCACACGCCCGCGAACACACGCCGCGAGTTTCCGATGTCCGAACAGAACGCGAACGAGCCGAAGCTGTCGCCGGTTGAGGGGCACAAGTCCGAGGGGCGGTTCCTCCGCGGCACGCTGCCCGAAGAGATCGCCGACCCCGCGGTCGAGCACCTCAGCGACGCGAACAAGAGCCTCATCAAGTTCCACGGCAGCTACCAGCAGGAAGACCGCGACGCGCGCAAGACCCGCGCGAAGCCGGGCGTCGGCAAGGCGTACATGTTCATGATCCGCCTCAAGCTCCCCGGCGGGAAGCTGACCGCGGACCAGTACCTCGCGATGGACGACATCTGCGGCGAGTTCGCCAACGGCACGCTGCGCCTCACCACCCGCCAGAGCATCCAGTTCCACGGCGTGCTGAAGGGCAACCTGAAGGCGACGATGGCCGCGATCAACGCGAGCCTCGTGACCACGCTCGGCGCGTGCGGCGACGTGAACCGCAACGTGCTGAGTTGCCCGGCCCCGCTGCCGGACGCGACCCGCGCGCAGATGATGGCCGATTGCGCCGCGGTCGCGGAGCGGCTCGCGCCGAAGGCCGGCAAGCAGAGCTATCACGAGGTGTGGCTCAACGGCACGCCGATGAACTTCGGCGACGCCACCGACGCCGCGACCGTCGAACCGTTGTACGGCAAGACCTACCTGCCGCGCAAGTTCAAGGCCGCGTTCGCGCTCCCGCACGACAACTGCACCGACATTCTCGCGCAGTGCCTCGGCTACCTCGCGATCACCGAAGGCGGGAAGCCGGTCGGCTACAACCTGTTCGCCGGCGGCGGGCAGGGCCAGACCAATAGCCAGCCCGACACCTACCCGCTGATGGCGCAGCCGGTCGGGTTCATCGAGTTGGGCGAAGTGCTGCCCGCGGCCGAAGGCATTCTGAAGCTGTTCCGCGACCACGGCAACCGCGCCGACCGCAAGCGCGCCCGGCTGAAGTACGTGATGAAGGACTGGGGCGTCGAGAAGTTCCGCGACGTGTTCTATCGCGACTACTTCGCCGGCCCGCGCCGCGACCCGCGCGAAGCCCCGATCACCGGCCTCGACCTGCACCACGGTTGGCAGAGCATGGGCGCGGGCAAGTTCTTCCTCGGCCTGTCAGTAGAGAACGGCCGCATCAAGGACGAAGGCACGTTGCGGATGCGCAGCGGGCTTCGCGCCATCGTCGCCAAGTACAAGTGCGAGGCTCGAATCACCGCGCAGCAGGACATCATGCTGTGCGGGTTCTCGATGGCCGACCGCGCCGGCGTCGATTCGATGCTGAACGAGTACGGCATCCCGCGGCCGGAAACGCTGTCGCAGGTGCAGCGCTGGAGCATGGCCTGCCCCGCGGTGCCGACGTGCCCGCTGGCGCTGACCGAGAGCGAGCGCGTGCTGCCGGATGTGGTGAAGCAACTCGGCAGCGTGCTGACCGACCTCGGCCTGAGCGACGAACTCGTCAGCGTGCGCATGACGGGCTGCCCCAATGGGTGCGCGCGCCCGTACCAAAGCGAAGTCGGCATCGTCGGCCGCGGCGGAACGAACTACACGCTGTACATCGGCGGCGACACCTACGGCCGCCGCCTCAACGCCGAAGTCGAGGACCGCGTTCCCATCGGCCAGATCGTGCCGAAGCTGGCGAAGGTGTTCACCGCGTACAAGGCCGAGCGCACGACCGGCGAAGCCTTCGGCGACTACTGCGACCGCGTCGGGCTTGCGAAGTTGAAGGAACTGGTGGGGGCGACCGCGTAAGCCTGACATTGCCGGCGCGCGAGCGCTTCGAGTAGTCTCGCCGTATGGCCGCAATCAACCTGCTCGAACAACTCCACCTGCACCTCGAAGCGCTGCGCGCGGCCGGGGTGCTGTTCGTGCCGCGCTCGCAGATCGCGCCCGTTCGCTTCGCTCCACAGCCAGTTGTTGCACCTGTCGAAGTTCTCGCTCAGGCACACCCTGTTGAGGTGCGCCGGCGCGAACTGGACGTACTCGCGCAAGAAGTGGCGGCGTGTGGGACGTGCGACGAGTTGTTCTCGACGCGGCTCACCACCGTGTTCGGGGCCGGGCCGCTCAATGCGGAGGTGATGTTCGTGGGCGACGCGCCCGGCTCCGACGAGGACGCGCAGGGGCAGCCGTTCGTCGGGCCCGGCGGGCTGTTACTGGGCCGCATCGTGGCCGCGTGCGGGTTCACCCGCGACCGCGTGTACCTGATGAACGTCATCAAGTGCCGGCCGCCGCGAAACCGCGCCCCCAGCACCGCGGAGTGCGTGAACTGTCGCGACTTCTTCCAGCGCCAGTTCGAGCTGGTGAAGCCGAAACACGTCGTCGCGCTGGGGCACTTCGTCTCGAAGTTGCTCGCACAGCAGAACGCGCCGCTGTCGCAACTGCGCGGCACCGTTCACCAGTACCGCGGCGCGCCGCTGATCTGCACGCACCACCCGGACGACATCGACGACGACAAGACCGGGCGACTCAAGCGCGAGACGTGGGACGATATGAAGTTGCTGCTGACGACGATGGGCCGCGAGGTGCCCAAGCCTTCGTAGGTGCCGCGCGCGATATCCACGCGGTTGGCTTTGCGGTTCGCGCGTCGCCCATGTTATCGCGGTGCTGCTCGGCTCGCGGCACCTACATGCGCTGATACACCCCCAGCAGGTTGCACTCCGGGTAGCGCATCGCCACCTTGCGCAGCAGGGTTCGCGCGAGCAGTTCGAGCGTGTTCAGCCGCGGGAACCGCGACAGCGCGCTGCAGTCGTCCACCCACGCGAACTCGGCCTCGCGGAAGCCGCCGCGGGCGAACAGCTTCTTCAGCTCGCGCCGCGTGTTCATGCGGTACGCGGTCGGGAACGTGTCCTTCTCCTCGCCGCCCCACAGGAACTTCTTCACCGGGTAGTGCAGGTCGAACGGCACCGCGTGCGACACCACGGTGATGGGCGACCACAGATCGACCGTGAAGATGATGACGCGCCCGCCGGGCTTCACGAGGCGCGCCAGTGCGCCGATCACCGCGCCCGGGTCCGTGACGTGTTCCGCCACCATCCGCAGCGTCGCGAGGTCGAACGGCGCGGCCGAAGTATAACCCTCGATAAAGCTCTGGTGCTTCTCGCGCGTGTACGGGTTGTCGAAGACGTTCGCGCTCGGGTCGACGCCGACGAACCGCCCGGAGCGCGCCGCGAGTTGCTCGGCTAGGCGCGGGTTGTCGGGAAACGGGCTGCTGCCACCGCCCACGTCGAGCCAGTCGCAGCCATGCGTCACGGCGTTAGCGACGGTGGCCTCGTACCAGTCGGCCGGCAGGAAGTAGTTGTGCCGCAGCCGGCGGCG
>VGZJ01000103.1 GCA_016872595.1 Planctomycetota bacterium | reverse complement strand
CGGAGGCGAAGCGCCTGAGCGCCGTCGTTCAGTTGCGCGCGGAACCGCACACCGACGCGGACCGGAGCGCGGCCCGCGCCGCGCCCGGTGCGCCCGGCAAGCTCGCGCTGGCGAAGATCGAGGCCGCGCGCGGCGCGTACGACGCGGCGCTCGACGCGCTGATCGCCGCGGCCGAGGACGATCAGCAGTTGGGCCGCACCGCGGTGCGCGAGTTCATGCTGAAGGTGTTCGAGGTGATCGGCCCGCACTCCGACCGCGCCGGCGACTACCGCCGCCGCCTGCAAGCGCTCTTGTACTGACCGCGACCTACACCGAACGTCTTCGCCTTACGCCCGGAGTTCCCCATGACCCCCAACGTTCCCCTGACGCGGCGGGCGGCGCTGGCCGCCGGTTCCGTCGCCCTCGGAGCCGCTATGACCCCGCACACCGGCGCGGCCGACGACGCGCGCCCGTGGATCGACGCCCATTCCCACATCTGGCCCGCGGAAACGGACAAGTTCCCGCTCGCGCCGGGCAAGGCCAAGAAGGACCTCGACCCGCCCAGCTTCACCGACGACGAACTGATGAAGGTCGCCGGGCCGGAAGGCGTCGGCCGCGTCATGCTCATCCAGCACTCGGTCTACCACCTCTGGGACAACGCCTACCTGCTGGACGCGGTGAAGCGCCACCCGAAGCTGTTCCGCGTGCAGGGCATGGTGGACGACCGCGCGAAGGAGCCGGGCGCGGCGATGAAGAAGCTGCTGCCGCTCGGCGTCACCGGGTTCCGTATCACCCCGTTCGTGCGCGCGAAGGACGACCAGCCGAAGTGGTTGGACACGCCCGGCATGGGCGAGATGTGGGCGACCGGGACCAAGACGCGGCAAGCCATGTGCCTGCTCATCAACCCGTCCGACCTGCCGGCGACCGACGCCATGTGCGCGAAGCATCCCGACACGCCCGTCGTGATCGACCACTTCGCGCGCATCGGCGCGGACGGCGAGATCCGCGACGCGGACGTGAAGGCGCTGTGCAAGCTCGCGCGGCACAAGCACGCGCACGTCAAGGTGTCGGCGTTCTACGCGCTCGGCAAGAAGAAGCCGCCGCACGACGAACTGGTGCCGATGATCCGCAAGCTGATCGACGCCTTCGGCCCGAAGCGGCTGATGTGGGCCAGCGACGCCCCCTATCAGGTGCAGGGGGCGAACACCTACAAGGCGTCGATCGCGCTCGTCCGCGACCGGCTCGATGGGTTGTCGAAGACCGACCGCGAGTGGCTGCTGGCGAAGACCGCGGAAGCCGTGTTCTTCTTCGCGTGAGTGCGACTGCGCGCCCCGCTACTTCTTTTCGAATACCGGGAGCGGGGGCGCGGCCTTCGGGCTGGCGGCGCGGAAGTCCTCGCCCACCAGCGCCGCGACCGTCGCCGCCACTTGGCTCTGCGTCACCTCGACGCCCTCGCGCTCGCCCCGCGCCGGGGTGTCCGGCCCCAGCACCGCGACCCAGATGAACTCGGCCCCGGCCACGTTCTTCCCGTGGTCGGTCCAGTCGGCGCGCGTGGCCCCGCGCCCGTGGTCGGTGGTGAATACGAGCGCGGTCTTGCCCTTGTACTGCGGCTCCTTCTGCACCCACGCCCACAGGTCGGCGACGAACCGATCCGCTTTGTTGGCGGAGTCGAGGTACAGGTCGTAGCGCCGGCCGTGGCCCCACTCGTCGGTTTCGCCGAGCGCGACGTACAGCACGCGCGGCTTGCGGCGCTCCAGCGCGGCCCGTGCCGCGCCCTGCGTGATCGCGTCGAACACGTTGTCCGGCCAGTACCGCGGCAGCATCTCCAGTGCGTCGTTCAGCGCCTTCTCGCGCTCCGTCAGCTTGTCCTCCTTGATCGGTTCCCAGCCGGCGTGGACGCGCAGGCCGCTCTGCTTCGTGCGGAAGATGAACGGGTACACGTCCCACGTGCCGACCACTTCGACCTTGTCCTTGAACCCCGGTCGCCCGGCGAGGAACTCCAGCACCGACAGGTTCGGGTTGTCCTTCTTGCCGTTGGAGTCGATCTTCGGGTCGGCCAACCCGCAGAACAGTTCGCTGTAGCCGGGGTACGAGAACTTCAGCCCGTTGGTGATCTTGGCCGCGGCCTTCTTCGCGGGGTTGCCGAACACCTGCCCGTTCTTCGCCACGGTGCCCCAGAAGAACGGCATGAGCGCCGCGCGCCGGTCCTCGACCGCGGCGCGCGCGTACCGCTTCTTCAGGCCGGCGACGTCCTTCACGCCGCCCTGATTGGCGTCCATGAACGACTCGTCCGCGCCGTCGAACAGTTCCTGCCAGCGGAACCCGTCGAGGGTGACGACGATGACGTTCTCGGCCGCGCGCGGGGCGGCGGCGCGGGCGGGCGCGACGACCACGAGCGCGGTCAGACCCGCGAACAGGCACGAAAGCCGGACGACCATGATCGGACCTCGGCAGAGAGGGAAGGGGGCGCGCACTGGTGATAGGCATACCCAAACACCCGCGCGCCCGCCAGCGCCGCGCGGGCTTGCGGGCGCGCGGGGCGGTGGGGTAGGCTGCTCGCGCCCGCCCCCACCGAGGCCCGGATGCCCAAGCCCCTCCGAATCGCCGTCGTCGGTGCCGGTCCCGTCGGGGTCGAGGCCGCGCTGTACGCGAAAGCGTGCGGGTTCGCCGTCGCGCTCTACGACCGCGGGCCGGTCGGCGAGCACGTGCGCCGCTGGGGGCACGCCCGCATGTTCACCCCGTTCGGCCTGAACTGCACCGCGCTCGGCCTCGCCGAAGTGCGGCGCGAAAAGGCCGGGCGCTCGCTCCCCGCCGACGGCGACTTCGTCACCGGCCGGCAACTCGTCGACGCCTACCTCACGCCGCTGGCCGAGTCCGAAGCGCTCCTCGAAGCGCTGCACCTCGAAGAAGCCGTGTTGCAAGTCGGCCGGGCGACGAGCGTGAAGAAGAGCGAGGTCGCGGAGCAGATGCCGTTCCGGGTGCTCGTGCGCGACGCCAAGGGCGCGGAGCGCGTCGACGCCGCGGACGTCGTCCTCGACTGCACCGGCACGCTGAACACGCCGCACCGCCTCGGCGACGGCGGCATTCCGGCGGTCGGCGAACTGGCGGCGAAGGGCCAAATCGCGTGGGGGCTGGAAGACATCTTGGGCGAGCGCCGCGCGCACTACGCCGGGAAGAGCGTCGTGCTCGTCGGCGACGGGTACTCCGCCGCGACCACCATTTGCGCGCTCGCGGAACTGGCCGAGGGCGCGAACGATACGTGGGTATTCTGGCTCTCGCGCGGGCCGCGCGGCGCGCCCCTGCCGCGCCTCCCCAACGACCCGCTGAAGGAGCGCGACCGCCTCGCGGTGCGGGCCAACTCGCTCGCGACGCGCTGCGACGGCAACTTGGAGTTCCACCCGCAAACGGTACTCGACGAGGTGACCACCCACGGCCCGGACAAGGGCTTCCGCGTCGCCGGGCGCAGCAACGGCGTCGCCGTGTCGTGGGAGGTGGAGCGCGTCATCGCCAACGTCGGCTACCGCGCCGACACGCGCCTGAGCGACGGCCTACGCCCGGACGAACCGGGCTACTTCGTCCTCGGGGCGAAGAGCCGCGGGCCGGACTTCCTGTTGCGCGAGGGCTACGAGCAGATCCGCAAGGTGTTCGCGCAGCTCACCGGCAACGCCCGCCTCGACCTCTACGCGAAGAAGGCCGCATGAGCGCGCCGACTGTCGTGACCGGCGGGGCCGGGTTCGTGGGCACGCACCTCGTCGCGCGGCTCGTGGCGCGTGGCGCGCGGGTGCGCGTCGTGGAGCGCCCCGGCGCGGTGGTCGATCACCTGCCGGGCGAAGCGGACGTGACCTTCGCCGACGTTCGCGACGAGCGCGCCGTGCGGGCCGCGCTTCGCGACTGCGGCCCGGTGTACCACCTCGCGGCCAACCCGCAACTGTGGACCCGCCGCAGGCGCGACTTCCACGCCGTCAACTACCTCGGCACCGTCCACGTTCTGCGCGCCGCGCTGGACAGTGGTGCGCCGCGCGTGCTTCACACCAGCACGGAAAGCATTCTGACGCGGGCGAAGCAGACCGCACCCATCGCGGAGGACCAAGAGGTTCCGCCGGGCGACGTGATCGGGCCGTACTGCCGGTCGAAGTTCCGGGCCGAGCGGTTCGCGTTCCGGCTCGCGCGCGCCGGCGCGCCGGTCGTCGTGGTGAACCCGACGCTCCCGGTCGGCCCCGGCGACCGCGGGCGCTCGCCGCCCACGCAGATGATGCTCGACTGCGCCCGGGGCATCCGCTCCGCGTACCTCGACGCCGACCTGAACCTGATCGACGTGCGCGACGTGGCCGCGGGGATGGAGGCCGCGCTCGACCGCGGGCGCACCGGCGTGCGCTACCTGCTGGGCGCGGAGAACTGGTCGATTCGCAAGGTGTTCGAGTACGTCGCCGCGCGCACCGGCGCGCCGGCCCCGCGGTGGCGCGTGCCGTACCCGGTCGCGCTCGCGGCGGCCTACGTGAGCGAGTTCGTGGCGGACGCGATCACCGGCGCGATCCCGGCCGCGACTGTGACCGGCGTGAAGTTGACCCGCCGACGCATGCACTTCGATGCCTCGCGCAGCCTGAGCGAGTTGGCCCTTCGTCCGCGCGCCGTGAGCGCGGCCATCGACGAGGCGCTCGCGTGGTTCCGGGAGATGGGGTGGCTCTGAACTCCCCTTGCGTGCGCCCGCGCGCGGCCGATACACTCTCCCCATCCTAACGTTCCGTCACGGCAGGAAAGGACTCTGCCCCGTGAGCCGCACGCTCCCGCACGCGCACACCGAAAAGGACGCGGACTGGGCCGACGAACTGGCCGGCACCGTCGCGAGCGCCCGCGACGGCCTGTTCGCGCGCCAACAACCGGACGGCCACTGGGTCGGCGAACTCGAAGGGGACACGATTCTCGAATCCGAGTTCGTGCTGCTGCTCGCGTTCCTCGGCCGGCACGACGACCCGCGCATCCGCCCGGCCGCGAACTACCTCCTTCAGCAGCAGCAACCCGCGGGCGGGTGGGGGAACTACCTCGGCGGGCCGCCCGACGTGAGCGTGACGGTCAAGGCGTACTTCGCGCTCAAGATCGCCGGCCATCGCGCCGACGAACCGCACATGGCGCGCGCCGCGGAGGTGATCCGCGCGCTCGGCGGCGCGGAAGCGACCAACTCGTTCACCCGCTTCTACCTCGCGCTCTTGGGCCAAGTGCCCTACGCCGCGTGCCCCTCGGTCCCGGCCGAAATCATCCTGCTGCCGCGCTGGTTCTACTTCAACGTGTACGCGATGTCGGCGTGGAGTCGTACCATCTTCGTGCCGCTCAGCGTGGTCGATGCCCACAAGCCGGTCACGCGTCTGCCCGACGCGATGCACGTGCGCGAACTGTTCCTCGCCCCGCCCGAAACCCCGCGCTGGCCCGCGAAGCCCACGAAACAGTGGTTCTCGTGGACCAACTTCTTCCTCGGCGTGGACTGGTGCTTCAAGAAGATGGAGCGCTGGGGGCTGACGCCGCTGCGCCGCCGCGCGGTGCGCACGGCCGTGAACTGGATGCGCGAGCGATACTCCGACAGCGACGGCGTGGGCGCGATCTTCCCGCCGATGGTGTACACGGCCGTCGTGCTGAAGTGCCTCGGCGTGCCGGACGACGACCCCGAAATGAAGTGGGCGCTGAAGCAGATCGACGACTTGTGCATTGCCGAAGGGGACACGCTGCGGCTGCAACCGTGCCTGTCGCCGGTGTGGGACACGGCGCTGTCGGTGATCGCCGCGGCCGACGCCGGCGCGCCGCCGCGCGCCTGCGCCGGCGCGGTCGAGTGGCTGCTGGATAAGGAAGTGCGGCGCGCCGGCGACTGGGCGAAGACCGTGCGCGGCGTCGAACCGGGCGGCTGGTTCTTCGAGTACCGCAACGGGTTCTACCCCGACACCGACGACACCTCGATGGTGCTGATCGCGCTCGCCCGCACCGGGCACGCGACGCGCGAGGCGTGCGCCGGCCCGGTTCACCGCGCGCTCAACTGGTTGCTCGCGATGCAGAACCGCGACGGCGGGTGGGCCGCGTTCGACCGGGACATCGACAAGCGGGTGCTGGAAAAGGTGCCGTTCGCGGACCACAACGCGATGCTCGATCCGAGCTGCCCGGACATCACCGCGCGGGTTCTCGAAGCGCTCAGCCACTACGGGTTCCGCGTCGGCCAGCCGCCCGTCGATGCCGCGGTGCAGTTCGTCCTCGACCGGCAGGAGGCGAGCGGCGCGTGGTTCGGGCGCTGGGGCGTGAACTACATCTACGGCACGTGGCAGGTACTCGTCGGGCTGCAAGCCATCGGGTTCGACATGAACGCCCCGGCCGTGCGCCGCGCGGTGCGCTGGCTGCGCGAGGCCCAGAACGCCGACGGCGGTTGGGGTGAGAGCTGCGCGAGCTACGACGACCCGACGACCGCGGGGCAGGGCGAATCGACCGCGTCGCAGACCGCGTGGGCGCTGCTGGGGCTGCTGGCCGCGGGCGAAGCCGACAGCGCCGAAGTGCGGGCCGGCGCGGAGTACCTCGTGGGCACGCAGCGCGCCGACGGCGGTTGGGCCGAGGCCCCGTTCACCGGCACCGGGTTCCCGCGCGTGTTCTACCTGAAGTACCACATGTATCCGGTGTACTTCCCCCTTATGGCCCTCGCGCGGTACGAGCGCGCGCTCCGCGCCCCCGACGCGGGCGCGCCGGCCACCGTGCGCGCCGACGGCGCGCACGCGGCCCCCGCCCCGAAGGGCGCGTACCGGCACACGTTGGCCGAGTAGGAGCGACGTTCGCCGCGCGGCAACGGCTCGCGCTGGTCAACCGTTAGCGAGCGGCGCGGCGTCAGCCCGCCGGTAGCTACACAACGAATTGACGCACAGCGTGTTGGAGTTGTGCAACTACCGGCGGGCTGACGCCGCGCCGCTCGCTGTGCATCGTGTCATCACCGCACCTTGTGCTCTCGAACCATCTTGGAGCTTCTATGCGTTTCCCCCTGAGTCTCACGACCGACATGGCCGGGTATATGCTCCGCAAGAAGTTGCGGCGCGAGAAGCGGTTCCCGCTGGTGTTGATGTTGGAACCGCTGCACGCCTGCAACCTCACCTGCACCGGGTGCGGGCGCATCCGCGAGTACGAAGACACGATCAAGCAGAAATTGAGCGTCGAAGAGTGCCTCGCGTCGGTGGACGAGGCGGGCACGCCCATCGTGAGCATCTGCGGCGGCGAACCGCTGATTTACCCACACATCGGCGAGCTGGTGCGCGGCATCCTCAAGCGCCGCAAGCACATCTACCTGTGTACGAACGGGATGTTTATCACCAAGAAGCTCCACCAGTTCCGCCCCACGTCGCGGTTCTTCTTCAACGTCCACTTGGACGGCCTCGAAGAGACGCACGATTTGATGGTGGAACGCAAGGGCGTGTTCCAAGAAGCCGTCGAGGGCATCAAGGCCGCGAAGAAGGCCGGGTTCCTCGTGTGTACGAACACGACGGTCTACAAAGACACCAATATGGCGGAAATCGACGCGCTCTACGCCTATCTCACCAAGCTCGGCGTTGACGGGTTCATGCTCGCGCCGGCCTACGGCTACGCGGCGGTGTGCAGCACGAACCCCGACGGCGCGGCGGAAATCTTCCTGACGCGCGACCAGATCAAGCAGAAGTTCAACGAGGCGCAGGGGCTGTTCAAGAAGTACAAGATGAACACGTCGCCCATCTACAAAGAGTTCCTCCAAGGCAAGCGCGAACTGAGTTGCGCGGCGTGGGCCAGCCCGACGCGCAACGTGAAGGGGTGGAAGGGGCCGTGCTACCTCATCACGGACGAGCACCACGAGTCGTTCCAAGGGCTGATGGACGACACCAACTGGGAGCAGTACGGCTACGGCAAAGACCCGCGGTGCGAGCACTGCATGATGCACTCCGGGTACGAGGTGGCCGCGGCGCTCGGCATGAACTCGCGCCTCGGCGACAGCTTCAAGATGCTCATGTGGCAACTGACGTGATCGCCGTGCTGTTCGCGCTGGCGCGCGAGGCCGGGCCGTTCCGGACGGCGGCCCGCACGCTCCCCGGCGTGTCGGTCCACGTCTCTGGCGTCGGGCAAAGGGCCGCGCGCGAAGCCGCGCAGCGGCTCGTGGAAACGAAACCCTCACTCGTCATCGCGGCCGGGTTCTGCGGCGCGCTCGCGCCGCACTTGCGCGTCGGCGACGTGCTGTTCTTCACCTCCCCCCCGGAGGGGGAGGTCGGCGAGGCTTTGCGAGCCGGGTGGGTGGGGAGGGCTTCGGAGTTGCTTAGCGGTTCCCCCCCCACCCGCCGCCCGCAAAGCCGGGCGGCGACCTCCCCCTCCGGGGGGGAGGTGAAGGCAAGGCCGCGCCTGCTCACCGTCGATCATCTCGTGTGCGACCCCGCGGAGAAACGCCGGCTGAGCGCGTCGTTCGACGCCGTGGACATGGAGTCTGCAGCCGTCGAAGGCGTGTGCGCGGCGGCCGGTGTGCCGTTCCGCGCGGTGCGCGCGGTCTCCGACACCGCCGACACCGCGCTGTCGCCGGAACTGGTGCGCCTGCTCGCAGGCGGCAACGTGTCCGTGTGGCGGGCTTGCGCCGCTCTGGTGCGCCGCCCCGCGCTCCTGCGCGAGTTCACGCGCCTCGCGCGAGACACAAAAATCGCCGCCCGCGCCCTCGCCACCGAACTCACGCGCGAACTGGAACCTCTCTCAAGGAGTCGTGTACAATGTCCAGCGAAGTGAAAACCCCGGTCACGCACCGTGCGCTTCGCAGAGGAAGTGAACAGCGACCGCACCGAATTCCTGATCCCCGGTGATGTCCAGCCGCACTCATGGGAGTTGGAGCGCGCGACCGCGAAACACAAGAAGCCACTAAAGCCGGCCGCGCCGATCCGGGTCAAGAAACGGCCGAAGCTGATCGGGTAGGCGAGCGGTCGGTCTGATGGGCCAACGGCCGGCGTAGGCCGGTGGGAGCCAGCCCACAACTGCTCGCACCGGCCGTGACACGCGAAGCCGCTTGTCCCCGCTACTTGTCCTTCTTCGGCGCGTAGCCCTTCCACGTCCACTCGATGGCGTGCGGGAGGAACTGCGCTTGGGCCTTGCCGTCGCAGTGGCCGGAGCCTTGGCAGAACAGGTACTGGTACTCGTACCCCTTCTCCTTAAGCACCTTCGCCATGCGGTGGTTCGCCTCCACCCAGTCGTGCATGTTGTCGCGCATCACGTTCGGGTTCAGCAGGTCCTTGTCGCCGACTTGGATGAAGATGCGGAGCGGCTTCTTCTTTTCCTTGGGGATCAGCGTTTCGTGGAAGCCCCACGCGCCGTCGGGGTACTTCTCGTCGAACGGCCACGCTTGGTTCACGAACGTGCCCGACGTAGTGAGGACGCGGTGGTACAGGTCGTTGCGGAACCACGCCATGATGAGCGCGCATGAGCCGCCGGAACTGCACCCCATCGCGGCGCGGCCGTCGGGGTCTTTGGTCAGCTTCACCTTGTAGTTCTTCTCGACCCGCGGCAGCACCTCGTCCTCGATGTACGTCGCGTAGTCGCCGTTCATGTTGTCGTACTCTTTGCCGCGCTCGTGGCCCTGCGCGTCGCCGCCGCCGTTCTGAACGGCGATCAGGATGATCGGCGGGATCCGCTTCTGGTGGATCAGGTTGTCGAGCATCGTCTTGTAGGTGTTGGCCTGATTGGGGCCGTCGTGAACCACCATGAACGGCGCGTCGGTGCCTTCCTTGTATTGCGCGGGAATGTACACCCCGATCTTGCGCTTGTAGTCGATGGTGTGCGTCTCGACGATCAGGGTCTTCGGGTTCTTCGGATCGACCTTACCGAACACCTTGCGCGCGATGCCGGGGTTGAACAGCTTGGTGTCCTTCGAGTCGATCTCGAACTGCTGCACCTTGCCCTCGGGCACGCCCTCGACCTTCGTGCGCTCCGGCGCGGGCGTGTACTTCGGCCCGATGACGAAGTTGTCGTGGGCGTCCAGCGGCGGCTTCTCGCCGTCCTTCAGCATCTTGAAGGGCGGCGCGCCCTTGTCGTCGAACTTGCGCACCGGCTGCGCGGTCGCCGCGCCGGTGCACGTCAGAACCGCGATCAACGCGGCCATTCGCAGCGTGAACATGAGACCCCCGTTGCGTTCGTGTGGTAGTGTTCCGTGGGGCATTGTAGGGAAGCGGATTAGCCCAACCCCATCGCGCCGAGCAGCATTTCCTTCACGCGCGTCATGGGCACACTCGCGCCGGGCTTCGGACCGTGGCCGATGAGGATCGGGCGGTCGCGCGGGTCGCTCGCGGCGAGGCCGTGGCTGCCGCGAACGATCGCGCCGTCCAGCGGCACCACGTCCAGCGTCATGCGGAAGCCGAGCTTCTTCTGAATCAGCCGGCGCGCGACACGCAGCTTCGGGAACCGCAGCCGCGGGTCGAAGAACAGCTCGCACGGGTCGAAGCCGGGCTTGGCGTGAATAGCCACCGCGCGGGCGTAGTCCGGGGCCAGCGCGTCGTCGAGCCAGAACGGGTACGCGAACCACGCATCCGGCTGCGAGAGCAGCACCAACTCGCCGCTGCGCTCGTGGTCGAGGCCGATGCTCGCTCGCTCCTCGCCCGCGAGCGCCTTTGCCACACCGGGCAGCGGGGCGAGCAGTTCGCGCACGCGCGGCAGGTCGGCGGGGTCGCGCACGTAGACGTGCGCGAGCTGGTGGTCGCACACCGCGAACGCCCGCGAGCCGTACAAGTCGAGGTGCTCGCCGAACGGCCCGCTGCGCACGTCGAGCAGGCCCGCGGTTCGCAACACGCGGTTGGGGTACACCGGGCGCGTCACGTCGCAATGACCGTACTCGCTCACCACCCACACCTGCGCGCCGAGCTGCTTCGCGGCGTCGAGCAGCGGCGCGCACGCGCCGTCCAGTTCCTTCACGCACCGCGGCATGTTAGTGCCGCTCGGTCCGAATCGCTGCGGGTCGTAGTCGAGGTGCGGCAGGTACACCAGCGACAGCGTCGGCTTGTGTTCGCGAATGACCTTCGCGGAAGCGCGGGCGATCCACGCGGTCGACTTCAGCCCGGCCATCGGCCCCCAGAACTGTGGGAACGGGAACGCGCCGAGTTCGCGCACGAGTTCGTCCGAAAGCGCCGGCGGCGCGCCGGTGATGCCGAACGCCTTGTTGCCGTCCACCGCGTAGTGCGGCTTCGGCGTCACGCTGATGTCAACGGCCGCGCCCTGATTGAACCACCAGAACAGCTTCGCACTAGTGAACGCCTTGCTGCGTTCCTTCGCCCGCCGGCGCGCGGTCGCGTACAGCGGCTCTGCTTGAATCAGCGTGTTCGACTGCTGCCAGAAACGGACTTCGTTGGTGTCGCGAAAGAGCCAGCCGTTCGCGACGACGCCGTGCGTGCTCGGTAACTCGCCGGTCAGCAGCGTGGCCTGCGCGGTACACGTGACCGCTGGCAACACTTCCGGCATGTCCGCGACCCAACCGGCCGCGGCAACGGCCTTCAGACGCGGGGCGTGTTCGAGCAGTCGCGGCGTGAGTCCGACCGCGTTAATCAGTACGATTGGTTGCATGTCTTCATCGTAGTCATCACGCTCCCCGTGATGACTCTTCTGCTTACGACATCGTCGCCGGCGCATCACGCGGAGCGTGATGCCTACACTGGAGAACCCATGCAAACGCGCAAGCTCGGCAACTCGGACCTGAACATCACCGCCATCGGGTTCGGGGCGTGGGCCATCGGCGGCGGGGGGTGGGCGTTCGGGTGGGGCGCACAAGACGACGCCGACAGCGTCGCCACCATCCGCGAGGCCATCGACCTCGGCATCAACTGGATCGACACGGCCGCGGTGTACGGTCTTGGGCATTCGGAAGAAGTGGTGGCGAAGGCGCTCGAAGGCGTGGCGAAGCGGCCCTATGTGTTCACGAAATGCGCCCGCGTCTGGGACGAGAAGCGGCAGATCGGCAAGCGCCTCAAGGCCGCCAGCATCCGCGCGGAGTGCGAAGCCAGCTTAAATCGCCTCAAGATCGACGTGATCGACCTGTACCAGATTCACTGGCCCGAACCGTCGGAGGACATCGACGAGGGCTGGCAGACGATGGTGAAGCTCAAGGAAGAAGGCAAAATCCGCTGGGCCGGCGTGTCGAACTTCAGCGCGGAGCAAATGGCGCAGGTGTCGAAGTTCGGCCCCATCACGTCGCTGCAACCGCCGTACTCGATGGTCCGCCCGGAAGTGGAAGCCAGCATCCTGCCGCACTGCCGCGCGAATAACATCGGCGTGATCGCCTATTCGCCAATGGCGTCCGGGCTGCTCACCGGCGCGATGACCCGCGCGCGCATCGCCGCGATGCCCGACGACGATTGGCGCAAGGAGAAGAACCGCCACTACCAAGAACCGTTGCTGACGCGCAACCTGAATCTCGTGGAACTGCTGCGCGGCATCGGCGCGAAGCACGGCCGCACGCCGGGCGAAACGGCCGTCGCGTGGGTGCTGCGCCACCCGGCCGTGACCGGGGCCATCGTGGGCGCGCGCAAGCCCGGCCAACTCAAGGAACTGGTGGGAGCGGCCGACTGGCGGTTGACGGCGGACGAGGTGAATGCGATAGATACGTTCCTGAAGGCGAACCCGGCGTGAGCAGGAGGCGAACCGATGACGCTCGTGACACTCGCGGACGCGCAAGCGAACCTCGCGGACCTGCTCCGCCGCGCCGCCGCCGGCGAGCAGATCGTGATTACCGAGGACGGCGCGTGGCTCGGCGCGTTGGGCAAAGCGCCCCCGCCCCCGCCGACCGCGGAACAGATTGAGGCGCAGGTAGCGCGCGCGGAGGCGTTCGCGCGAAAGTGCCTCGGCTTGCGCAGCGACGCCCCGTTTCCGCGGCCCGAAGGGATGACGCACGAAGAGTACCTCGCGCGCTACCGGGAGGCCGCGTGACCGCGCCCCCGACACCGGCCCCGCGAACGCTGCCGCCCCCGACGTTCGTTCTGGGGTACGATGTGGCGAGTTCGTGGGGCGTTCCCGTGGCGCGGCCGTTCTACACTTCGGCCGTTCTCACGCGGTTGTTGAAGACCGCGGCCGTTGTGCCCGAGTACTGGTTATTTCAGGTCGCGGAGGTCATTCGGACGGCCGCGGTGTCGGGGCGCGTGACCGCGACCGCGACCGCCGACTTCCTCGCCGGCATCTGGGACCTTCCCATCCATCTCGATGCCGAAACGCGCGCCCGGGTCGCAACTCATACGTTCCCCCTTGCTCTCGCGCACGCGATCCCGATTGAGTGCGCCGCATATCTTGAACTGTGCTTGCGCTTGAACCTGCCGCTCGCGACTACCGAAGCGGCCCTGATTCGCGCCGCGGGCGCGGCCGGCGTTTCGATCTTCGCTCCCTGACCCGCAACAGGTGACATATGCCCCGTTGGTTGCTCGCGCTGGTTCTCGCGCTGCTCGCCCCGGCCCCGCTGGTCGCACAGCCCGCATCGCCCGCGACCCCGCCGAAGGAACTGAGCGGCGCGGAACTGAAGGACTACATCCGCGCGAACTACACGAAGTACGAGTACCTGATCCCGATGCGCGACGGGGTGAAGTTGTTCACCAACGTGTTCGTGCCGAAGGACGATTCGCGCAAGTACCCGATGATGCTGATCCGCACGCCGTACAGCGTCGCGCCGTACGGGGCCGACAAGTACCCGGACGCGCTGCGCCCGAGCACGCAGTTCGTGCAGAGCGGCTACATCTTCGTGAACCAAGACGTGCGCGGGCGGTGGATGTCCGAGGGCGAGTTCGCCAACGTCCGCCCGCACAACGTCGCCAAGAAGCAGAAGGAAACCGACGAGAGCAGCGACACCTATGACACGGTCGAATGGCTCATCAAGAACGTGAAGGGCCACAACGGGCGCGTCGGCATCACGGGCATCTCGTACCCCGGCTTTTACGCGGTGTGCGGCATGATCGACGCCCACCCGGCGGTGAAGGCCGTGTCGCCGCAGGCCCCGGTCACGGACTGGTTCATCGGCGACGACTTCCACCACAACGGGTGCTTCTTCCTGCCGCACTGCTTCAACTTCATGTACGGGTTCGGCAAGAACCGCCCGGAGCCGACCAAGAAGTTCGGCCGCGTCGGGTTCGAGCACGACACGCCCGACGGCTACAAGTTCTTCCTCGACATGGGGCCGCTCAAGAACGCCGACGCCAAACACTACAAGGGCGAGATCGCGTTCTGGAAAGAGATAATGGAACACCCCAACTACGACGACTTCTGGAAGGCACGCAACATCCGCGCGCACGTCAAGAACGTCAAACCCGCGGTGATGACGGTCGGCGGCTGGTTCGACGCCGAGAACCTGTTCGGCGCGCTCGAAATCTACAAGCACGCGGAGGCCAACAACCCGCCGAAGAACAACCACCTTGTGATGGGGCCGTGGGACCACGGCGGCTGGAGCCGGCCGGGGGGCGACCGCCACGGGGACGTCCGCTTCAACGCCAAGACCGCCGACTTCTACCGCGCCCAGATCGAGTTCCCGTTCTTCGAGTCGCACTTGAAAGGTGACGGCTCCGACGCACGGCCGAAGGCGTGGGTGTTCGAGACCGGCACCAACGTCTGGCGCAAGCACGACACCTGGCCGCCGAAGGACGCGCAGAAGGTTGCGTTCTATCCGTCTCCGTCGGGGACGCTTTCAGTCGGTAAGCACGACCCCCTCGCTACCGGTGTTGTCGATCTCGTGGGGTACGACGAGTTCGTGTCCGACCCCGCGAAGCCGGTGCCGTTCATCAACAAGACGGACATCGGCATGGTGAAGGAGTACATGACCGCGGACCAGCGGTTCGCGGCGCAGCGGCCCGACGTGCTCGTGTATCAGGGCGCAGTGCTGAAGACCGACCTGACACTCGCCGGGCCAATCGAGGTCGAACTGCACGTCTCCACGACCGGCACGGACGCCGACTGGGTGGTGAAGGTGATCGACGTGTACCCGGACGACTTCCCGGACCCGGATCCGAACCCGACCGGCGTGCGAATGGGCGGCTACCAGCAGCTCATTCGCGGCGAGCCGTTCCGCGGCAAGTTCCGCAACAGCTTCGAGAAGCCGGAACCGTTCAAGCCGGGCGAGGTCACGAAGATCAAGTTCACGCTGCCCGACGTGTACCACACGCTGCGCCCCGGCCACCGGTTGATGGTGCAGGTGCAAAGCACGTGGTTCCCGCTGGTGGACCGCAACCCGCAAACGTTCTGCGACATCAACAAGGCCGACGCGAAGGACTTCCAGAAGCAGACGCACAGGGTTTATCGCGACGAGAAACACCCGTCGCGCATCACCGTGGGCCTGCTGAAATAGCGCCGCGCGCGGATTCTGCCTCCCGCCTGCGCCGGCGACTGGCCCGCGGGCGGTTTTCGTTCTAGGCTTGGCAGCCGAGTTTTGCACCCGTCGCAGGAACACGCCGCCATGCCGCCGCCGCGACCGTCCGGGGGGTTCCCCGCGCCGTCCGTGCCTCACAGGTCCGGCTCGGTCGCGTACCCGCAGATGACCTACGACGCGGTGAAGAATCGCGTGCTCGCCAAGCTCGAAGAGCGCTTGGACATGAGCGCCTCGAAGCGGATGCCGCAGTCGCTGTTGCGCCAGAGCCTGCGCCAGCACGCCGATCAGATTACCGATCAAGAGGCGCGCGGATTTGCCAAGGCCGACCGCGACCGGATTATTGATGAGGTGCTTGCGGAGCTTTTGGGGTACGGCCCGCTCGAAGAACTGTTCGCCGACCCCGCGGTGCGCGAGGTGATGGTCACGGGCCCCGGCGCGGTGATCGCCCGGCGCGATCAGGCCCAGTGGCTGCCCACGAGCGTGAAGTTTCGCGACGAAGCTCACGTGCGCGCCACTCTCGACCGCATCGCCACCCACGCCGACGCCGTGGGGCCGGTCATGGCGACCATGGCCGTGTTCGACATGAAGCTGCCGAACGGGTTCCGGGCGCTGGCGGTGATCCCGCCGGAGGGCTTGGACCAACCGGCGACCGCGGTGTTCGTGCGCGAGAAGACGATCCCGGTTCCGTCGGCGGCCCCGGTGCCCGGCGCGCCCGCCGCCTCGCCGCGCGCCCCCGGCAGCGGGCCGGTGCAAACGCCCGCGCCGCGGAGCGAGTCGGCCGCCACCGGCGCGGTCGCGGCCCCGGACCTGCTCGCCCGGCACCGCAATCGCATCACCGAGCGCCTGCTCTCGAAGTTCGCCAGCTTGGGCCTGTACGACGTGTCGCGCCTCGACGTGAACGAACTGCGGCGCATCATCGGCGCGTACATCGGCGAGTACGCCGCGGCCGAGCGCGTGTACCTCAGCGACACCGATCAGGGCCGCCTCACGCTGGAGATCCTCACGTCGCTGCGGAAGTAGCGCGCGTTGCGCCCCTCACGACAGCAGCAGTTCGAGGTCTTCGCGCTTCAGGTCCGTGATGAGGCTCCCGTCGCCGCCGAGGATCGCGTCGGCCAGCGCCCGCTTGCTCTCTTGCAGCGCCAGCACCTTCTCTTCGACCGTGCCGCGGGCGATGAGCCGGTACGCGAACACCGGCTTCGTTTGCCCGATGCGGTGGCTCCGGTCGATGGCCTGCGCCTCGACCGCCGGGTTCCACCACGGGTCGAGCAGGAACACGTACTCGGCCGCGGTCAGGTTCAGGCCCACGCCCCCGGCCTTCAGGCTGATGAGGAACAGCTTGCTGTTCGGGTCGTTTTGGAACTTCTCCACGCGCGCCGCGCGGTCGCGGGTCTTCCCGTCGAGGTACTCGTAGGGGATCTTCTCCGCGTCCAGCTTCTTCCGCACGATGCCCAACAGTTCGGTGAACTGCGAGAACACCAGCGCCTTGTGCCCCTCCGCGGTCACTTCCGCGAGCTGCGGCAGCAGCACGTCGAGCTTCGCGCTCGACTCGGTGCCGCGCTTCTTGTCGATCAGACCGGGGTGGCACGCCGCTTGGCGCAGCCGCAGCAGCGCTTCCAGAACCTGAATCTTGGATTTGCCCATGCCGAGCGTATCGACGCGCGTGAGGAGCAACTGCCGGTAGTGGTCGCGCAGCTCGTCGTACAGCTTCTGTTGTTCGCCCTCGAGGTCGCAGTACACGGTCTTTTCGGTCTTGGCCGGCAGGTCTTTGGCGACTTGGTCTTTGGTGCGCCGCAGGATGAACGGGCGCAGCGCCTTGCCCAGAATCTCGCGGGCCTCCGGGTCCGGGTTGCGGCCGACGCCGGCGGCGAGGGCCAGCCCGCCGCGGCCCAGCATGCCCGGGTTCAGGAAGTCGAACAGCGTGAACAGCTCGCCCAAGTGGTTCTCGACGGGCGTGCCGCTCATCGCGACGCGGTGCTCGGCGTTCACGAGGCGCACCGCCTTCGCCGTTTCAGTGCTGGCGTTCTTCGCGGCCTGCGACTCGTCCAGCACGCACGTGTCGAAGCGCGTCGCGGCGAAGAGTTCGGCGTCGTTGCGGAGCGTGCCGTAGGTCGTCAGCACGAGGTCGTGCTCCTTGAACGCGGCCCCGGTCTTGTCGCGCGCGGTGCCGGTGTGGTCGAGAACTTTGAGCGCCGGGGCGAACTTCGCCGCCTCCTGCTTCCAGTTGAAGATCAGCGACTTGGGCACGACCACGAGCGCCGGCCCGGTGCGCGGGCCGGCGAGTAGCGACAGCACCTGAATCGTTTTCCCCAGCCCCATGTCGTCGGCCAAGCACCCGCCGAAGTCGAAGTCGCGGAGGAACCGGAGCCAGCCCAGCCCCTCGCGCTGGTACCCGCGGAGCGTGCCGACGAACCCGTCGGGCGGGTCGGCCGCGGCCACGCCCTCGAACTTGTTCAGCTCGTCGCGCGCCTTGGCGAACTGCTCGTCGAAGGTCACTTCCGGGCGCGCGGCGAGCAGCGCGTCGAGCACGCCCACCTGCGACTTACCGAACCGAACCGAGTCGCCCTCGACAGTGCCCATGCGGGCGATCAGCCCGTACTTCTTGAGCCACTCCTCGGGCACCATGCCGACGCTGCCGTCGTCGAGCGCGATGCTGGTTTCGCCCTTCTTGAGTGCGGCGAGCAACCGCGGGAGCGCGACCGTCGTGCCGCCGAAGTCCGCGGTCGCTTTCAGGTCGAACCAGTCGCTCCCGCTGCTGACGTTCAGCTTGAAGTCGCTGGCGTGCCGGTACAGTTTCCCCTCGGCCTCGACATGCCAGCCCTCGCTGGTCAGTTCGCGCACCATCTTGGGGAGCGCGGACGGTTTCACTTCTAGCGCCTGCTTGCCGGCGATGTACGCGGGGCGCGCGCCGGCGCGGGCGAGGCGGTCGGCGGCGGCGCGCTCGGCCACGGGGTCGCGCGGCACGAACCGCTTGGTGCCGGGGTCGAAGGAGCCGCGCCCGGGCGCGCCGAACGTCACCGCGGTCCCGGCGTAGTCGAACGACAGCTCCGCTTCGAGCCGCGAACTGTACGCGGAGCCCTTCGGCGCGCGGACCACGAGCTTCGGGCGCGGCGGCACGGCCTCTTCCGTGTAGCGCATCTCGTCCGGCAGGTCGAGTTTCGGCAAGCCGGGGATCTTCAGCAGTTCGGCGAGGAACTCGTCGGTCTTGTTCGCGGGCACCGAGATGCGCCCGGCGCGGCGCAGCACCGGCACCCACGGGAACGCGGCCGAGTCCGCGAGGCGCGCGTACCGGCCCCCGTGGAACACCAGCCCCGGCACGAGCAGCGCCGGCGCGCGCAGGTCGAGGGTCTCTTCGCCGCGCCGCAGCGCGCCGGACAGCTCCCACTTCTTGCCGGTGGAATCGCGCGCGACGCCGACCGTGAGGTGCCACGGCTCAACGAGGTCCGGTTCGAGGTCTTGCAGGTCGGTACGCAGGTTGGAGTCGGGGCGGTAGCGCACCCGCCCGGTCGCGGCGAGCAGCGGCAGCACCGCGCCGAGCAGCGGCCCCGCGACGCGGTACCGGAGCGCGCCGTAACTGTAGTACCCGCCGCCGTACCCGTAGGAGTACGGGCTGTACGAGTCGGCGCGCTCGGCCCCGCCCAACAGGGCGAGCACCTGCCGGTCGGTCTCGTCGGCCATGTCCTCGGCCTGCGCGTGCGAGACGTACTGCGCCCGCGGCTTGCCCCACTCGTTGTTCTTCTTGCGCTCTTGGAAGCCGATCTCGAGAACCAACTTCTTGGCCTGCTCGCTGGCGACCGGGTCGACGACGTACAGGAGCCGGCGCTCGTTGGTGCGGGCGGCGCGGGCGGGCGCGGCCGGGGTCGGCCCCGCGCCGGCGCTGAGCGCCGCGAGCTGCTTGCGCCAGTCGTCGGGCTTCGGCTTCGTGGGAACCGGCGCGCGCGGTGCGTCGGCGAAGAAGAACGGCGAACCGTCGGACTCGTCGCCACCGTCGGCCTCGTCGACGACGATGCGCGGCGAGTACACGTTCCGCGCGAACGGGCGGTTGTCGATGGCGAGGATCGTGGCCCAGATGTGTTTGCACACCGCGCCGTGGTCGGCGATGTACGGGCACGTACACGAGGCATAGATCGTGCGCCCCTCGAGCGCCAGATCGACCTCGTAGGTTTCGGTACCCTGAACGTCGGCCGCGACCTCGCGCCCGGACACGTTCAGCACTTCGACGGCCCCGTCTCGGTGGTACTCGCGGCCCCGGTCGCGGATCGTGGCCGGGACCTGTGGCGCGAGCGAAGTTGATAGCGACATGGGGGGATTAGACTCGTTGCGCAATAGGTGTTGGTTCAGTCGCACTTCGGCCAGACGATCCTGTGTGGTCGTTACCCGTACATCCGGTTGTGGAGTCCGGCGACGTTCTTCATCATCACCGTGTGACGACGGGGCG
>VGZJ01000102.1 GCA_016872595.1 Planctomycetota bacterium | reverse complement strand
CCTTCCAGTCGTAGAATGTGGTCGTGTGGGGCACGGCTGTGGTCCCGAACCGTTGGAGGTAAGAGACCGATAGTTTAGGCCCAGCCGTGCTTCACACACTACACGCCCGTTAACCTCCACCCGCAAGGGCAGGGGCTTGAGTACCGGCGCGCCGGTGGTCCACGCCCGGCGGATCAGGTACGCTGAGAAGAACGGCACCAGCAGGCCGTGCGAGTACTGCGGGTCGTTGAGCCACTTGTCGGCGAACACGCGGAGCATGGGCCAGTAAGCCCAGCCCAGCACGGCGGCGAGCGCGGCGAGTTGCCCCAGCGCGGCGCGCGGGGCCGCGGCCAAAGGCGCGGGCGCGGCGGGTGCGGTGCTGATCGACGACATCCGTGTCATCCGAGAGTGCAGGGCGGGCGAGATTGTGGCCGCGGCCCGGAACGCGAATCAAGCCCAAGTTTGTTCCGCGGGAGAATGCCCCGAACAACCCACTCCCCGACCCCACCCCTATCATCAGGGAGCGAAACACGGTGTACCCGCAGTCGGCGCTCCTCACCATGACGGTCGCCGCCGTGCTCTGCGGGTGCAAGACCCTTACCGCCGCCCCGTGGCGGCGCGACTCCAACCACCTACTCGGGTACCACGAACGGGTTGGGCACGATCGCCGCCCTGCGACACCTCGCCGCCTTCCAAATGAAAGCAGTGCGGCCCGTGACACAGGGGCGAAGTACCGAACGTTGAAAGGCCCGCGGCGCTCGGCGAACGGGCTTGATTCCGTGCGCGAAATGTGGGAATATCTGTTCAGTAAATATGCGGCCCGGTTTTTCTCGAACACCTTTGCCCGGCGCGGGCAATAATGATGGGCGAGCGGCGAACCCGGTGTTAGCCAGTTCGTGGCGGGTCGTCCCCTCGACAATCCCGCGCGACTCTTCCGTGAGGGCCGGACCATGGGACCGATCCGATACCTGCGCCGGCACCCGCTCGCCCTGTTCGCACTCGCGGTCCTCGTGTTCGGCGCGTGGGTGGCCGTCGACGCGCTCACCAAGCCCCCGCGCTACGGCCCGGCCGACCCGAACGAGTACACGCTCGTGGGGATCGAGGCCCCGGGGTCGGTGCCCGCCCCGGCCCGCGCCGAACCCTGTGCGCCGCGCCCGACCCCGCAGGCCACGGCCCAAGCCCTTCCCAAACTGAAACCGGGGATGACCCGAACCGAGGTGGAACAACTGGTCGGCGCGCCCGAACCGGCCGACATTCACCCGGTCGTCGTGGTGGACGGCCGGGCGACTTACCACACGGCTTACGAGGCCGACCTCGACCCGCCCGCGACCGTGCGCCCCGTTGGCGCGCACCGCCCGATGCCTGCGGAGCGCATGGGGCCGACCCGCACGACGGTCAAGCTCGAGTTCGACGCCACCAAGCCCGGCCACCCGCTCGTCGGCGTCCACTACCCCGAACCCGCGTTCTAGTTGTCGCCGGGCGGGGTCAACTCGCCCAGTCGGAACCCGCCGCCGGTGCGCACCTGCTCGTCGGCGAACTGCTGCGCGATCTCCGCGGGGATCGCGAACGCGATGGTGTCGGTGCCGCGCAGTTTGGCCACGCTCACCCCTACGATGTCGCCCTTCACGTTCGCCACCGGGCCGCCACTGTTGCCGGGATTCAGCCCGCCCGCCAGTTGCACAACCTCAATCGAACCGTTCACCTTCCGCAGGCTCGAAACCGTTGTCCGGTTGATCGACACGTTCTTCCCCAACTGCTCGCCGAACGGGTAGCCGTAAATCACCACTTCCTGCGTTTCTAACAGCCCCTCCGCGCGGCCGAAGGCCAGCGGCGGCGGCAGTTTCGCCCCTTCCACCTTGAGCAGCGCGAGGTCCGCGGGCACGTCCACCGCGAACACCTTCGCGATCACCGCGCGCTCGCCCGTTTCCCCGCTGTCGATGATCACCTCGACCTGTTCCGGCACCATGATCTTGTCCGGGCCGTAGCCGATCACGTGCGCGTTCGTGACCACGTAGCCCGGCTTGCCCGCGAAGAACCCGCTGCCGGTCGCGCCCTTGTCGCGTGCGAAGAACGTGCGGACGTACACGGTCGAGGTCTTCACCTTGCGCACGACTTGCTCTGGGGTGAGCGGCGGCGCGTTTTTGGGGTTGGGTTTGGGAGCGTCCTTGCCGGGGTCGGTCTTGGCGGTGTCCTTGTCCTTTGGCGGGGTGCGGAACGCGAAGTACGCGCCGACGGCCGCGGCCACCAGCACGACGGAACCGACCAGCGCGACCAGCGCGAACGAGACCCCGCCCTTCGCCTCGCGACGGGCCCGCTTGCGGCGCGGCTCGTCGTCGTCTTCGTCGTCCTCGTCTCTGCGCTTGCGCCGGCGGCGCGGGCGGTCGTCGTCCTCGTCGTCGGGTACGGGCGCGGTGAAGTCCGGCACCGGAACCGGGATCGGAACGGGAACGGGGACCGGCACGGGTAACGGAGCCGGCGGCGCGGGCGCGCCCGTGTCGAACACCGTGTTGCACTGGGTGCAGCGGAACCGGGTCGCGGTGTTGCCGGGCGGGAGGTGCAGGCGCGTCGCGCACTGCGGGCAGGCGATGGCGGATTCGGTCACGGCGGAACCGGAGCTAGCGGGCAGGAACGAAGAGGTGCAGTGTACCCGTGCGGCGTGCGGGACGTAAGCCCCTTGTTCGCTATGCGCGACTTCACACAAATTGGGCAAGCGCGGCGGCCTTCACGATTACCACGGTTACGCGGGTTAAACGGGTTACGCGGAATCTACGCGCAACCTTCACCAGTGGAACGGTCCGCCTGTCCGATATTTCCTCTCACAGGTTGGTCGCGGGGGTGGCCACCGAGGACAACAACTCATCACCAAAACGGTGCTTCTATGAAGTCGCTCTCTGGGCCGACGCGCCGGCGCACGGCGGTTGCCGTGTTGTGTGCCTTGCTCGCTTCGGTCACGGCCCGCGCGCAGGACGCCCCACCGCCCGCGCTGCCGGGCCAAGCGCTACCGGTCGCGCCGACCGCGTTCCAACCGCCCTCCGTCCTGCCGGGCGTCGAGGTGCCGCCCGTGCCGCCTCCGGGCGCGCCCACCGGGTTCGCCGAAGTTCCCGTGCCCGGCGCGGGTGCGCCTCCCGCCGGCGCGCCTGTGGCCGACCCGTTGGCCGCGCTCGACGCGGTGCGCGCGCCAACCGCCCCCGAAAAGCAGTTGGGGGCCGACCACCCGCCAATGCCCGGCGCGTGGCACAACGGCCTGCGGTTCATCAGCGAGGACAAGAACTTCACCGTCTTCCTCGCCGGGCGCATGCACTTCGACACGGTCTCGTACGCGGCCCCGACCGGCGTGCGCCGAAACATTCCCGGCAACAACCCACTCGAAGACGGGGTCGCGTTCCGCCGCGCCCGAATCACCATCGGCGGCACGATCTACAAGAACTTCGAGTTCTTGACCGAGTACGACTTCTTCAACGGGTTCATCACGTCCGCGGCCGAGAACCGGCAGGCCAACGTGCCCGTGCCGACCGACTTGTGGGTGCAGTTCAAGGAACTGCCGTGGATCGGCAACGTCCGCATCGGTAACCAGAAGCAGTTGTACTCGTTCGAACACCACACCAGCAGCCGGTTCCTGAACTTCATCGAGCGATCGCTCGGTTTCGATGCGTTCGCGGAGAACCAGAACAACGGGTTCCAACCGGGCATCACGGTGTTCGACACCTACGCCGACAAGCACGGCACTTGGGGCGTGGGCCTGTTCAAGTACACGCGCAGCATCTTCGGCACCGGGTTGGGCCGCAACGAGGTGGAAGTGAACGCCCGTGGCACATACCTGCCGGTGTACGAGGAGGGGGGCCGGACCCTCGTTCACGTCGGCGTTGGGCGGGTAGCGCTCGCGGCGACGGGCGCGCCGTACGCCGGACCCTCGTTCACGTCGGCGTTGGTGGGTACGCCCGCGACCTCGACCAAGATCAGGCTCGGTATCGCTCGCGGCTCGACGCGCGGAGTAACCCCAGCGCGTTCGCGTCGCTGGTCGCGGACACCGGCAACTTCTTCGGCACCCAACAGTTCGCGGTGATCCCGGAGTTCGTGGCGGTCGCCGGGCCGTGGTCGTTCCAGAGCGAGTACTACGCGAGTTGGGTGGGGCACACCCGCGCCGTCGGACCGAACAACACGCGCCTCGCGGATCAGGGCACCACTTACTTCCAATCGGCGTACGGCGAGGTTCACTACTTCCTGACCGGCGAGCACCGCGAGTACAATCGCGACTCCGGTGCGTTCACCCGCGTGACCCCGCGGAGCAACTTCGCGTGGAACCGGTGCGGGTTCACCGGCACCGGCGCGTGGCAGGTTGCGCTGCGGTACAGCTACCTCGACCTGAACAGCAAGGGCATCCGCGGTGGCGAGGTCCACGCCATGACCCTCGGCCTGAACTGGTTCCTCAACCCGAACATGAAGCTCCAGAGCAACTACAGTCTGACTCACCGGAACGCGAGCGGCACCGCGGGCGACGGGTACATCAACATCTTCGGGGTGCGCACCGCCATCGATTTCTGAGTCGGCCGGGGGCCGGGGGTGGGTTTCGGCACGGCGCGCGATTACACTGCTCATCACTCCCGACACCGCCGAGGGCCACCCATGTTCGCGCCGTCCCGCCTTGCCGCGCTGCTCCTCATCGCGGCGCTGTTCGCGCTCACCGCGTTCCCCGCCAGCGCCGACGGGCCGGGCGACAACATCCCCGACAAGGTCCGCCCGGTCCCCCCGGTCGGGAACACCATCCCCGACGCGGACCGCACCGACCTCGAAACGGGTCTGAAGCAGCTCCAACTGCTCATCAAGACGAGTGGCAATCACGACCTGCTTCCGGATGTGCTCGTCTACGAGAAGGCCGTGCGCTGGGCGCTCAACTACCAAGAGATTTTCGACCCCGCGCCCGGCAAGGATAAGAAGGCTCCTGTTCCCGCGGGGAAAGTGAAGAAGGTGCTGGCCGCGGGCCTCGAACGCGCGGCGGCACTCAAGAACGGCAAGACGCCGTGGACGACGCAAACCGGCCCGGTGCTGCGCGGCTATAAGTCGATGATCGACGGCAGCGTGCAACCGTACTGGCTCGTCGTGCCCGCCGCCTACGACTTCAAGGGCACGAGCAAGCACCGGCTCGACTTCTGGTGGCACGGCCGGTACGAGAACACCGTCGAATCGGACTTCATGGCGAACGCGCCGAACGCCGGCGGCATCATCCCCGCGCCCGGCGCGCTGATCCTGCACCCGTTCGGCCGGTTCAGCAACGCCAACAAGTTCGCCGGCGAGATCGACACCTTCGAGTGCCTCGAACACGCCGCGAAGCACTACCGCATCGACACCAACCGCCTCGTCGCGCGCGGGTTCAGCATGGGCGGGGCCGCGTGCTGGCAGTACGGCGCGCACTACCCGACGCTGTGGGCCGCGTGCGCGCCCGGCGCGGGCTTCTCCGAGACCCCGGAGTTCCTCAAGACGTTCCAAAAGGAGGACACCAGCGGCGCGCCGTGGTACGAGAAGAAACTGTGGCACATGTACAACGCCAGCGACTACGCCCAGAACTTCTTCAACCTTCCCACGGTCGCCTACAGCGGGGAGAACGACAGCCAGAAGCAAGCGGCCGACGTGATGGCCCGCGAGTTCAAGAAGGTCGGGTTGGAACTGAAGCACGTCATCGGTCCGAAGACCGGCCACAGCTACGAGAAGGACGCGAAGGTCGAGGTGAACAAGCTGATCGACGCGATCGTGGAGAAGGGGCGCGACCGGTTCCCGAAGGAGTTCAAGTTCGCGACGTACACGCTCCGCTACAACCAAGGGCCGGGCCTGCGCGTCGACGCGATTGAGAAGCACTGGGAACCCGCCCTCGTCGAGGGTAAGCGAACCGCAGGCGGGCTGAGTGCTAAGACCAAGAACGTCGCCGCGCTGACGGTGTACGCCCCCGGTCCCCTCGACACACTCTCGCTGAACATCGACGGTACGCCGATCCTCCTTCCGGCGTTCAAGAAGCCCGATGAGGTTCTTGTGGTCGCTCTGTTCAAGCAGGACGGGAAGTGGACATTCTCTCTGAAGCCCGTGGAGCCGAAGGGCCTACAGAAGGTTCACGGCCTGCAAGGGCCCATCGACGACGCCTTCATGTCGTCGTTCGTGATGGTGAAGCCGACCGGCCGGCCGATGCACTCCAAGACCGCGGAGTGGGCCGAGACCGAGATGAAGCACGCCACCGACCACTGGCGCAAGCAGTTCCGCGGCGACGCGCCGGTAAAGGCCGACACCGAGGTGACGAAGGAAGACATCGCCAACAGCAACCTGATCCTGTGGGGCGACCCGATGAGCAACAGCGTGCTCGCGAAGATCGCGGACAAGTTGCCGATCAAGTGGACCGACAAGGGCGTGACGGTCGGCAAGGACACGTACAAGCTGGGCGAGCACGTCCCGGTGCTGATCTACCCGAACCCGCTGAACCCGCTCAAGTACGTCGTTCTCAACAGCGGGTTCACGTACCGCGAGTACGACTACCTGAACAACGCGAGGCAGGTACCGAAACTGCCGGACTACGCGGTGATCGACGTGACCACGCCGCCGAACGCGCGCTATCCGGGCAAGGTCGTGCGCGCCGGCTTCTTCGGGGAGAAGTGGGAACTGCTCGACAACGACGGGAAGTGAGCGCGCCGGGCACTTTCCGTTCGGGTTGTGGCAATTTCGCCCCCAGCGTAAGCTAGGATTCACTGGGGACCACTGCCCGCCGGCCGGGGCGCGCCCGTGTGCGCGCGCCGGCCGCCCGGAGGGACCGATGATCCGGTACCGCTGCCCGCACTGCGCCGCCCTGACCGCCGCCCACGAGCGCCGCACGGGGCAGTCGAGCGTGTGCAAAGCGTGCCTGAAGCCGCACGCGATTCCGGCCGACCGCGCGCTCTGGCTCACGGAGACGGGCGAGCCGCTGCACCCGCCCGCGCCCGCGGCCCCGTCGCGGCCCGACCTCGACCTGCCCGCGACGCTCCCCGACGTGGCCCTGAACGTCGTGCCGCTCGGGGACGCGCCCGCTGCGCCCGTGCCGCGCGAGGAACCGCCCACGCGCCCGGAGTTCGCGCTCCCGCAAGTGGTCGCCATCGAGCCGGCCCGCCCGCCGGTTCCCGAACCGGAACCGACGCCCGCGCCCGCGGTCGTGGCGACGCTGACCCCGCCACCGAAGTCCGCGCCGCGGCCCGCGCCCGCCCCTGTGCTGACGCCCCCGCCGCGCGGCGGGCAGCTCGCCCCGCGCGCCGCGCCCCCGACGCCGACGCCGGCCCCGGTCCCCGTTCAGCTCCAGACCCAAGCCGACATCGCGGTGGCGCTGACTGCGGCCCTGAGCACGCGCATGAAGCCGCGCGCGACCCCGCGCCGCGACGTGCGCCCGTCCACCGCCATCTGGATGGTCCTCACCGGCCTCGGGCTGGCCCTTTTGATCCTCGGTTTGTTCAGCGACGTGAAGTATCGCTGGGGCGTACTCGCCGTCGGCGCGGCGCAGGTCGCGGCCGGGTACGGGTGGATCGTGCGCCTCACGTACCTGCGCGACCCGCAGCGCGGCGCGGCCTGCGCGCTCCCGCCCGTCACCTTCTACTACCTGAGCCAGTACAAGTACGCGAAGCTCCGGCCGCTGCGGTTCGTGGCGACCGGCTCGGTCCTCGCGGGATTGGCCGCGCTCGTGTCGAGCGTCGCCCCGCACACGCTCGCGCTGGTGCGCCCGGCCGCACAACCGACCGACGAGGTCGCGCCCGCGGCCCCGCAATCGGCCCTCGCGCAGTTGCGCCTGTACCGCGAGACGCGCTCCTACGATTCCCTGTGCCGGGTACTCGAAGAACTGGCGAAGGCCGACCCGCTGCTCTCGAAGGAGAAGACCGACCGGGCGGAACTCGCGGCCGAACTGAAGACGCTGTGCGCGCACCCCGATACCGAGGTCCGCATCCGGGCGATGGCCGCCTACGCCCCGTGGGACCCGCCCGGCGCGCGGGCCGTGTGCCTCGCCGCGATCCGCTCCAACTCGTTCGACGACCGGCTCGCGGCCCTCCGCCTGCTCCCGAACTGGAAGGACGCGGACTCCGCCCGCGCCGCGCAGTCGCTCATCACCCGCCCCGGGGCCGAGACGAACCAAGCCCGCGCCGCGGTCGAAGAGATCGGCGGCGAGGCCGCGGAACTGGCCGCGGAAACGCTCCTCAACCGGGCCGACGATCAGGCCATGCGCCTGACCGGGCTGTCGATCATGGAGAAGGTGGCCGGGCCGGGCCGGGTCGCGTGGCTCCGGTCGTACGCGCAGGCGTCGTCGGATAGCGCCGTACGCGACCGCGCGCTGATCGCCGCGGACGCTGTCGCCGAGCGCGCCAAGCGGACCCCGCCGCCCAAGCGCCCCTGACGCCGGACCCGCCGAAGCCCGCGGCGTTTCCCCCCTTGCTTTCCACGGGCGGGCACGCGACAATCTCCTTACCTGCCGGTTTCGTTCCGCCCGTTGCCCGCCCCGCCTACCAACACCCGCAAGGGCACCTTCCATGTTGAAGTTCCGCTACGCGGCTCTGCTCGCGGCCCTCGTCGCCTTCAACAGCACACGCGCCCGCGCCGCCGACATCAACCCGGCCGACGTGAAGAGCGTCAGCGTTCACCCCGCGAAGGTTTCCCTCACCGGCAGCGACGACGCTGCGCAGCTCATCGTGACCGCCACACTCGCCAACGGGCAGCTCGCGGACCTGACGGATGAGGCCAAGTACGCAGTAACCGATGGGAAGTCGGCCGTGGTGCTCAGCGGCGGGCGCGTCGTCCCGCGCGGGAACGGGGCGAGCGAGATCGTTATCACCTTCGGCGCGCACAGCGCGAAGGTGCCGCTGGCCGTGAAGAACGTCGGCGACAACCTGCCGCTCAACTTCACCAACCAAGTGGTGCCCATCTTCACCAAACTCGGCTGCAACAGCGGCGGCTGTCACGGCAAGCTTGCCGGGCAGAACGGGTTCCGCCTGTCGCTCCTCGGGTTCGAGCCGGACCTCGACTTCATGACGCTGGTGAAGGAGGGCCGCGGGCGGCGGCTGTTCCCGGCGAACCCCGACGCCAGTCTCTTCCTAATGAAGGCCACCGGCCGCGCGCCGCACGGCGGCGGCAAGAAGATGGACCCGGAGAGCGACGAGTACAAGCTGGTGCGCCGCTGGATCGCCAGCGGGATGCCGTGGGGCGACGAGAAGGACCCGTTCGTGACGAAGATCACCGTGTTCCCCGAACACCGCGTCCTGCCGCGCCAGAGCAAGCAGCAGTTCGCCGTATACGCGCACTACAGCGACGGCGCGGTCGAAGACATCACCCGCCGCGCGCAGTACGAGAGCAACGACACCGAGATCGCGACCGTGGACGAGCGCGGGCTGATCCGCACGCTCGGCATGAGCGGCGAGGCCGCGATCATGGCCCGCTATCAGGGCATGGTCGCCGTCGTCCGCGCCACCGTGCCCCTCGGCGTGAAGACCCCGGACTGGGCCTTCGCCGAAAAGACCGTCGTGGACAAGCACACCACGAAGAAGTGGAAGGAACTGGGCCTCGTGCCCAGCGAACTGAGCACCGACGAGCAGTTCATGCGCCGCGTGTACGTGGACATTACCGGCTCGCTGCCGACCCCGAAGGAGGTGCTGGCGTTCGTCGACGACAAGGCCGCGGACAAGCGCGACAAGCTCGTCGATAAGCTCCTCGACTCGCCGGAGTACGCCTACTTCTTCGCCAACAAGTGGGCCGACATCCTCCGCGTCAAGCGCCGCCAAGAGGCCGGCCGCGCGCAGGGCACGTTCGCGTTCCACGAGTGGATCCGCGAGCAGGTCGCCAACGACACCCCGTACAGCGACTTCGTGCGCAGCATCGTCGCGGCCAGCGGCGACGAGCGCAAGTCGCCCCCGACCGTGTGGTACAAGGAGATCGACAAGGCCGAGCAGTTCGTGGACGACCTGAGCCAAGTGTTCTTGGGTCAGCGGATGGCGTGCGCCAACTGCCACCACCACCCGTACGAGAAGTGGAGCCAAGACGACTACTGGGGGTTGGCCGCGTTCTACGGGCGCGTCGGCCGCAAGGAGGTGCGCCTGCCGGTCACGAACCCGAACGCGCAGGACAACCGCGTGCAAGTCGTGTACGTCCGCACCATCGGCACCGTGACCAACAAGCGCACGCAGAAACCGGCCGAGCCGAAGCCGCTCGACGGCGACCCGATGGCGACCCTTTCCACCGACGACGACCCTCGGCAAAAGCTCGTCGATTGGATGGTGGACGCCAAGAACCCGTTCTTCGCCAAGACCGTCGCCAACCGCTACTGGGCGCACTTCTTCGGCCGCGGCATCGTCGACCCGCTCGACGACATGCGCATCACCAACCCGCCGAGTAACCCCGAACTGCTCGACGCGCTGGCGAAGAACCTGATCGACAACAAGTACAGCCTCAAGGCGCTCGTCCGGACGATCTGCAAGAGCCGCACCTACCAACTGAGCAGCGCGCCGAACGAGTTCAACAAGCACGACAAGCAGGCCTACGCCCGGTACTACCCGAAGCGCCTGCAAGCGGAAGTTTTGCTCGACGCGCTGGGCCAAGTGACCGACAGCCCGACGCGGTTCAACGGCATGCCGACCGACAAGAACGCCCCGAACCGGGCCATCATGCTGCCGGACGAGTCGTTCGCGTCGTACTTCCTCGACGTGTTCGGCCGCCCGCAGCGCATCAGCGCGTGCGAGTGCGAGCGGGTCAGCGAGGCCAACCTCGCGGCCGTGCTGCACCTACTGAACAGCGACGAGGTGCAGGGGAAGATCGCCCGCGGCGGCGGCCGGGCCGACGCGCTCGCCAAGGCCGACGACAAGCGCACCGACGAGGAGAAGGTCACAGAAATCTTCCTCTGGGCGTTCTCCCGCAAGCCGACGAAGGATGACATGGCCGCGGCGCTGGAGCACATCAAGAAGCTCGAAGCCAAGAGCGGCGCGGCCGGCAAGAAAACAGCCTTCGAGAACATCATCTGGGCGCTGATTAACACCAAGGAGTTCGTGTTCAATCAGTAGCCCCCGTTAGCCGCGAGCCGCAGGCGAGCGCGAAGTGCCCACGCGCCGCCGTTCTCTCCCCGGAGCGCGTCCCATGCTCACCATGCTCGGCGGCCCGCGGCGCACCTGTGCCGGCGCGACCCGGCGCGAGACCCTCGCCGCCGGCGCGCTCACGCTCTTGGGCAGCAACTTCACCCTGCCGACCCTGCTGGCCGCCGAAGCGCGGAAGCCGGCCGCGGCGCGCCCCGGCAAGGCCAAGAACGTCATGCTCCTGTACCTGCTCGGCGGTGCGCCGACGCAGGACATGTGGGACCTCAAGCCCGACGCGCCGGTCGAGGTGCGCGGCGAGTTCAAGCCCATCGCCACCAGCGCGCCCGGCGTGCAGATCACCGAGCACCTGCCGCGCACGTCCAAGTGGATGCACAAAGCGGCCGTCGTGCGCAGCGTGAACCACAAGGCCGGGTGCCACAACTGCCTGCCCAGCTACACCGGCTACGAACAGCTCATGCCGGACCAGCACCCGCGCGACACCGACCCGCCCAGCATGGGCAGCGTGTGCGAGTACCTGCGCGCCGGCCGCGGCGAACTGCCCGATTACATGTACCTCCCGTGCTGGCTCGGGTGGGGCCAAGCGTTCCGCCGCGCCGGGCCGTACGCGGGCTTGCTCGGCCGCAAGTACGACCCGCTCATCAGCGAGTGCGCCCCCTACGCCGACAAGGGCGAGAAGCCGCAGCCGGGTAACCCGTCCGTCGTGCGCGGCGCGCCGGCGCTGCCCAACACCGCGTTCGAAACGGACCTCACCATCGACCGGCTCAACGACCGCCGCTCGCTGCTTCATCAGATCGACGACCGGGCGCGGAAGCTCGAGAGTGACGGCACCATCGGCGGCTACGACCGCGCCCAGCAGCGCGCCTTCGGGCTGCTCACCGCGTCCAAGATGAAGGCGTGCTTCGACCTGTCGAAGGAGGACCCGCGGTTGCTCGACCGCTACGGCCGCACGCTGTTCGGTCACAGCACGCTCATCGGCCGCAAGCTCATCGAAGAGGGCGTGCGGTTCGTGAACGTGACGTGGGACCTGTTCTGGGACCGCATCCAGATCGACTACGACGCGTGGGACACGCACACGAAGAACTTCAGCATCATGAAGCAGAACAAGCTGCCGCACTTCGACCAGACGTTCACGGCGCTGCTCGAAGACCTGACCGACCGCGGCCTGCTCGACGACACGCTGCTCGTGGTGATGAGCGAGATGGGCCGCACGCCGAAGATCAACGCCAGCGCGGGCCGCGACCACTGGACGCACTGCTACTCGGTGGTGTTCGCCGGGGCCGGGATCAAGGGCGGCAGCGTGTGCGGCGCGTCCGACGCGCAAGCCGCCTACGTGAAGGACCGGCCCGTCAGCACCGCGGACATCTGCGCCACCATCTACGAGTGTCTCGGCATCGACCCGGAATCGATGGTGCCGGACAAGACGAACCGGCCGTTCGGGATTTCGCACGGCGGCAAGGCGATCCGCGAGATCATGACGTAGTGCGGCTACTGGGCGGCGAACAGTTCGACGAGCGCCTGCCAGCGGGCGGCGCGGTCGTGGTAGAGGGCCCGGAGGCGGTCGGCGGCGCGGGCCGCGGCCGTGGGGGTGGGCGGGTCCGCGGCGGGGCGCGGCGCGGGCACGTCCGGCAGCGGGGTCTTCGCCGACGGCGACGACCAGATACCCGAATCCGACGCCGCAGGCGCGGGCTTGCTCGACCGCTTCGCGCGCTCGGCCGCGGAGCGGTCCAACGTTTGGCGGGCCACTTCCGATTGCAGCGCCACAATCTCCGCGGTCAGGTCGTGGATGCGGGTCAGTTCGTGCTGCAACACCGCGAGGTGTTCGCGGCGCGCGCGGTCGAACATTTGCGCCACCAGCGCGAGCGTCTGCTGGAACTCGGCCACCGTGCGCCCGTGCAAATCGGCCATCTGGCGCAGCACCGGGACCAACGACCAGTCGTCGCCCGCGCTGGGCGCGGGCGTCGGCTCGACCGCCTCGGCGGGCGCGGGCGACTGCACCGCGGTGCTGCCGTTAGAACTACCCCCGGACACGTGGATCGGGTTCGACACCGGCCCGCTGGCCCCAGAACTCCAGTCGCGAAAGGCGTCGGTGAGGATGTGAGACGCGGGTAGGCCGTTCACCTCCGGTTCCGCGCCCAGTTCGACCTCGTCATTGTCGGAGGGGGGCGGCGCGGGCAGCGGCGGAACCAGCACCGGGGCGCGGGTCGCGAGCCGCCCGCTCGCGCCGGCCACGGGGGCGGGAGGCGCTGGAGGTGCGGGCTTGGTCGTCGGGGGTTGTACGGCGATCAGGAACCGGCCGACCCACAATTCGGCCCCGTGCGCCAGCGGCGCGACGCGCATGCGCTCGCCGTTCACCACGACCCCGCGCCCGGACAGGTCGACGACCCACAGCCCGGCGCGCGCGGCCACGATGCCGCAGTGGTACGGGGAGATGTCGTCCGCGGTCAGGTGAATCTTGCAGTCCGGTGCCCGCCCCACGAGGGTGACGAGCCGGTTCACGTTCCAGCGGTCCTTCGCCCGGCGGCCGTTGCGGAACTCCAGCGCCGCGAGGGGCCGGGCCTTGCTGTTCGGGTCCGCGGCCAGCGGGTTGTAGTCGGCGGCGTACGGGCTGGGCCGGTCGGACGCGGGGGCGCGCAGGCGCAGGTGGAACGGGCCGACGCGCACCGGGCAGCTCACGTCGAGCCACCCGGACCCGCGCGCGCCGTTGGGCCACGTCAGCCCGGTGCGGCTGCCGAGGTCGACGGCGTACACGCGCCCGCCGAGCACCTGTAGCCAGACGTGCTGCGGGTCGATCTCGGAGTCGGTCAGGGTGACGTCGCAGGCGTCGGCGCGGCCGACGAGGGCGAACGGCTGGTGGATGGTACCCTGCGCCAATACCCCCCCGCCGACGAGATCGACCCGCAAATCCAGCGGGGCGGTCGCGCCGCAAGCGTCGGCGAACCGGGCGATCAGCGGGTCGTTCACGGGCCGCGGGCCTGAGGGGGAAAGGGCCTCGGGGGTCGGCACGAGTCGGGCGCGAGTGGGCGCGCGACCCCGACAATCACCATAGGACACGTCCGGCCGCCGGGCGCGAAGATTCCGCCGCGGGCGCAACCGCCGAACGTGTCCTAGATTGGGGAGTGGCGCGCGGCCCCGCGTGCGTTTTCGTACAAGCTGACCGTGCCCGCTTCAGGGAGACCGCCTGTGAGTGCCCCCGCTCAGACGCCCCCGCCCGCGCCGCGCCCCGGCCCGCCCGCGGCCCCGCTCTCGCCGGCGGCGGAGACCGTGCGCTCGCCCGGTTGGATCGTCGCGTTCCTTGTGCTCCTCGGCGTCCTCACGTTCGTCTACGCCCCGCTGTTCCAGTACTGCTTCCAGCAGTGGCCGAAGCCGGACTACTCGCACGGGTTCCTCGTGCCGCTGTTCGCCGGGTACCTCGCGTGGCACTGGAAGGACTGGGCCCCCACCAAGATCCGCTGGCCGGAACTGTGGGGGCTGGCGTTCCTCGGCGGCGGCATCGGCCTGTTCCTCGCGGCCGGCAAGATCAACCTCGCCAAAGAGTGGCTACAGGGGCTGTCGTTCGTGCTGAACCTGTGCGGCGCGACGCTGCTCCTCGGCGGCTGGGCCGCGCTCCGCTGGCTCGCCCCGGCGCTGGCGTTCCTGATGTTCATGTTCCCGTTGCCGTACCGCGTCGAGCACGCCCTCGGCTGGCAGTTGCAGCGGGTCGCCGCCAGCGCGTCCGAGTTCGTCTTGCAAACCGCCGGGTACCCGACCTACCGCGAGGGCGTCGTCCTGTACTGTAAGGACCACGTCCTCGAAGTCGCGAACGCCTGTAGCGGCCTCAGCATGTTGCTGACGTTCGCGGCACTCTCGACCGGCATGGCGATGCTGGTGAAACGCCCGTGGTTCGACCGCGTACTGGTGCTGGTGTCCGCGGTGCCGGTCGCGGTGCTCTCGAACGTGCTCCGCATCGCCCTGACCGGGGTGCTGTTCAACGAGGGCGGGCGCGATCTGGGCGAGCGCGTGTTCCACGACTTCGCCGGCTGGCTGATGATGCCGCTGGCCCTGTTGATCCTGTGGGCCGAGTTGAAACTGCTGGACTGGGTGTGGGTGGACGAGGGCGGGAAGGCGAGCCGCGAGGAGATGATTAAGCAGAACGCGATGAACCCCGCGTACCTCGTGATGACCGCGCTGCCGCCGGACAAGGGCGGGAGCGCGCCGCCCCCGAAGTCGCTCCCGGTGCCGCCGAAGGCCCCGCAATGACGCCGGCGCGCCGCGGGTTCGCGTGGGCCGCTCTCGGGGTCGCCGCCTTCACGGTGTACGGCAGCCTCGTGCCGTTCCACTTCCGCGGGCGCGCCTTCGGCGACGCCCTCGACGAGTTCGCCGCGACCTTCGCCGCCGGGCCGAAGCTCGTGTCGCGCTCGGACGCGCTCGCGAACCTGCTGCTCGGCGTGCCCCTCGGCTTCGCGCTCCTCGGCCTCGCGTGCGCCGACCGCGGGTGCGCCCGCGCGCGGGCCGCGCGCGCGGGGTTGGTTCTGCTGCCGCTGTGCGCGCTGTTCGCCGCGGGCGTCGAGTTCGCCCAACTGTTCACCGCCGCGCGCACCTGCTCCGCGTCCGACGTACTCGCGCAAACCTTCGGCGCGGCGCTGGGAATGCTGGCGTGGGTGTTCCGCGGCCAAGCACTGACCGACGCGGCGCGTGCGGTCTGGACCCGTGCCGACGTGAACGCCGCCGGGCGCGTGCTGATCGGCTACGTCGCCCTTGTCGCGCTCGTGCAAACGCTGCCGTTCGACGTGACCGCAAGCCCGGCCGACCTGTACCGCAAGTTCCGCGACGGCGGGGTGAAGTTCGCGCCGTTCGGCGAGTTCGACGGCGCGGATGACGCGCGGCGCTGGGAACTGATCGGTAAGCTGGTGAAGCTGGCCGGGCTGTTCTTCCCGCTGGGCCTGCTCGCGGCGCGACTGAAGGGCCGAACGGAGCACTGGGGGCTGGTGCCGGTCGCGCTCGCGGCGCTCGCGCTCGCCGTGTTGCTGGAAGCGCCGCAACTGGTGGTGCGGTCGCGCACGCCGAGCGCCACGGACGTACTCGTGGCCGCGCTGGCGGCGCTGGGCGGCTGGTACGCCGGGCGCGTCCACCACGAGGGGCTGGCGCTGCCGTTCGCGGCGAGTTGGGCCGTGGTGTGGTTCGCGGCGCTGACCGCCGTGACGCAGCCGCCCGCGGGCGCGACCCCGCGCGACGCGCCGCGCCCGTTCGACTGGGTACCCGGCCTGCCGCTCGAAAGCGGCGACCCGCTGCACGCGCTCGAAGAAATGTTGGTGAAACTGGTGCTGTTCGGGCTGCTGGGCGTAATCGTGGCCGCGTGGCGGTTGCCCCCGCGCTCGCGCCGCGCCCCGCACGGCTCGGTGCCGGTCGCGCTCGGCGCGGCCGCGGCGCTCGGCCAGCTGGCCGCGGCCTTCTTCGAGAACGGCCAGCGCTGGCACGACACGCACACGCCCTGCATTACCGACGTACTGCTCGGCGGCGCGGGCGCGGTGCTGGGGGTTCTGGTGGCGAGCCGAACGACGAGCGCGCCTGTTAGCCGCAAGCCGTAGGCGAGTGCGGCGCGTGGCGTGTGCTACCTTCGGGGGTATGGTGGTTTCCGACGCGCAGACCAACGCCGACACGAACACGCCGCCGCCCGCGGGCGCGCTGCCGGCGCTGCCGTCCGTACCCGCGCCGGAACCGCCGCTGACCGTCATCGAGGCGCGCGGCGGTTGGGCGCTGCCCGACCTGCGCGAACTCTGGCGCTACCGCGAACTGCTCTACTTCCTCGCGCTCCGCGACATCAAAGTCCGGTACAAGCAGACGGTGCTGGGGGTCGCGTGGGCCGTCGTGCAGCCGCTGGCGACGATGGCCGTATTCGCGCTGTTCTTGGGGCGCATGGCGGGCGCGGGGGCCGGGGTCCCGCACTACGGGCTGTTCGTGTTCGCCGGCATGGTCGCGTGGACGTTCTTCGGCAACACCGTGACCGCCGCGGCCGGGAGCGTGGTTGCCAACGAGCGCCTCGTCACCAAAATCTACTTCCCGCGGCTCGCGATCCCGCTCAGCACGGTCGGCGTCGGCCTGTTCGACCTCGTCATCGCGTCGCTGCTGCTCGCGGGCATGGCGCTCGCGCTGGGCGCAGCGCCCGGCTGGTCGGTGCTGCTGCTGCCGCTGGTGGTGGTCGCGCTGGCGGTGGCCGCGAGCGGCGTGGGCATCCTGTTCTCGGCGCTGATCGTGGCGCAGCGCGACTTCAAGTACGCGCTCACGTTCGGCGTGCAGTTGTGGATGTTCGCGACCCCGAGCCTGTACCTGCCGACCGACGCACTCGGCGAAACCGCGCAGACGTGGCTCCCACTGAACCCGGCCTACGGGCTGATGCTGGCGTTCCGCCAGTGCGCGCTGGGCGAGGCGCTGAACTGGTACGCCTTCGCCGTATCCGCGGCCGTGGGCGCGCTGCTCGCGCTGGTCGGCACGCTGTACTTCCGCCGCGTGGAGCGCGGCTTCGCCGACCGGATTTGAAGCCGCTCGCGGCTTCGCACACGAACCCCGAACCCCATGCACCCGGCGATTCGCGTACAGAACTTGGCGAAGCAGTTCCGGCTGGGGGCCGCGCCGCGCGGGCGGCCGAACCTGACCGAGCGGCTGCGCGGCGCGGTCCGCGCGCTCGGCCGGCGCGCGCCCGCGGCCCCGGAGTTCTGGGCCCTGCGCGACGTGTCGTTCGACGTGCGCCCCGGCGAGGTCATCGGCATCGTCGGGCGCAACGGGGCCGGCAAAAGTACGCTCCTCAAGATTCTGTCGCGCATCGTGGAGCCGACCAGCGGGCGCGCCGAGCTGCGCGGGCGCGTCGGCAGCCTGCTCGAAGTGGGCACCGGGTTCCACTCCGAACTGACGGGGCGCGAGAACGTCTACCTGAACGGCAGCTTGCTCGGCATGACGCGGCACGAGATCGGCCGCAAGTTCGACGAGATCGTGGCGTTCGCGGGCGTCGAGCAGTTCCTCGACACGCCGGTGAAGCGCTATTCGAGCGGCATGTACGTGCGCCTCGCGTTCGCCGTGGCCGCGCACCTCGAACCCGAAATCCTGATCGTGGACGAGGTGCTCGCGGTCGGCGACGCCGAGTTCCAGAACCGCTGTATGGGGAAGATGCGGGCGGTGTCCGCGGGCGGGCGCACGGTCCTGTTCGTGAGCCACAACATGACCGCGGTGCAGAACCTGTGCTCGCGGTGCGTGTGGCTCCGCGACGGGCGCGTCGCGGCCGACGGCCCGGCCCGCACCGTGGTGGAGGACTACAACCGGGCCGCGGTCGGCAGCGCGGGGGCCGAAGTCGATCTGACCATGCACCGCGGGCGCACGAGCGAATCGGTGCCGGCGATGCGCCGCGTGCGCGTGGCCGACGCCACCGACGGGCGCGCGCCCGCCGTGCCCATGCGCGGCACCGCGCGCGTCGAAGTCGAGTTCGAGTTCGAGCACCCCGTCGAGGATGTGACGCTGGGCGTGGTGGTGAAGGACGGCTACCAGACGCCGCTGTTCGGGATCAACAACAAGGTGACGGGCGGGATGCCGCAGCCGCGTCCGGTGCGCGCCGGGCGCGTCGTGTGCCAACTCGCGGACCTGCCACTGATGCCCGGCGTGTACCCGCTCGACCTGTTCCTCGGCACGCGCACCCTGAACATCGACACGATCTACAATGCCGCGGAACTAACGGTGCTGCCGGCCGACGTGTTCGGCACCGGGCACCTGCCGCCCCCGAACGCCGGTCCGATCTGCTGGCCCGCCGTGTGGGAACTGGTGCCCGCGGACCAACTGGAACGAAAGGTCGACTGATGGTTCTGGAACGCCTCGACCCCGCGGACCGCGCGACGTGGGCGATGTACTACGCGGACCACGTCGCGCGCTACCTGTTCGCCGCCGAACACGTGCGCGGCAAGCGCGTACTCGACGTCGGCACCGGCCCCGGCTACGGCGCGGTGATCCTGAAGGCCGCCGGCGCGACCGCCGTCACCGCCATCGATCTGTCGGCCGCGACCGTCGATCAGGCCCGCGCGCGCTACGGCGAAACCGGCGTCACCTACGCGGTGGGCGACGCCGAGGCGCTCGACGCCCACGGCCCGGTAGACGTCATCTGCAGTTTCGAGAACATCGAACACCTGACGCACCCGGACAAGTTCGTCGCGAGCGCCGCGCGCGCCACCGCACCGGGCGGCGTGCTGTTCTGCTCCAGCCCCGACCGGCGCGCGACGCGCCCGTTCGTGGACGGCAAGCCGGCGAACCCGTTCCACACGCACGAGTGGTTCGCGGACGAGTTCCGCACGCTGCTCGCGGCCGGGTTCGACGACGTGGACGTGCGCGCGCAGGTGCGCGGGTTCGGGCACGCGGCGCGCGAGGAGGCCGCGGCCGGCGTCCGGGTCGCGCTCGACGTGTACGCGGCGCTCGCCCGGCGCTCGCTCGTCGGGTGGCTGCACCGGCTGTTCGGGCGCGGGCACTGGCTCGATTCGGCGCGCGCCGCGGGTGTGGCCGCCGAGCGCCTCGGCGCGGGGTCGCCCGCCGATTACCCCGTCGTGGCCCCGCTGCTCGTCGGTATCACCGGCGAGCCGTTCTGTCACCTCGCCGTGTGCGCGCGGCCCCGCCCGGCCGCCCCGAGGTGAACCCGGTGAACGTGCTGCTCGCGAACTGGTACGCCGACCGCTCCGGCGGGGCCGACGTGTACACCGAGGAGCTGGCGACCGGGCTGGCCGCGCGCGGGCACGCGGTCACGGTGCTGTGCCACGCCGCGTCGCCGCGCGTCGAA
>VGZJ01000101.1 GCA_016872595.1 Planctomycetota bacterium | reverse complement strand
ATCGATCGCTATTGCGCAACGAGTCTACTGTTCAGCTCGTCTGTCAGGACGGCAAGCGGCGGTCGATCCGCCTCGGCGCGGTCAACAAGAAGGCCGCGAACGAGGTGAAACTGAAGGTCGAGAACCTGCACGCGCTCGCGGTCGCAAGCCTGCCGTGGGACGCCGAGACCGCGGCCTGGGTCAACGGCATCGGCGACGACCTCGCGGCGAAGCTGGCCGCGGTCGGGCTGATCCCGACGCGCGAGGCGAAGGCACTCGGCGCGTTCCTCGACGCCTACCACGAGCGCCGCAAGGCCGACGCGAAGGGTTCGACGCTGACCAACCTGAACACGGTGAAGAACGACCTCAACGGCTACTTCGGCCGTGACCGCGCGCTCCGCTCGGTCACGGTCGCGAGCGCCGAAGACTTCAAAACCCACCTGCTCACGCGCACGCCCAAGCTCGCAGCGGCGACCGTGGCGCGGCGGCTGACCACGGTGCGGATGCTGTTCAAGCAAGCGGCGCGGCTGAAGTTGATCGACGTGAACCCGTTCGCGGACGTGGCCGCGAAGTCGGTCCTCCCGACCGAGCGCAAGGCGTACATCAGCCCCGCCGACACCGACAAGATTCTCGCCGCGTGTAACCCGACGTGGCGGATCATCATCGCCCTGGCGCGCTACGCGGGCCTGCGGTGCCCGTCGGAAGTTCTCAGCCTGAAGTGGTCGGACGTGAACTTCGAGACGGGCCGCATGACGGTGCCGAGTTGCAAGACAGAACACATCCCCGGCAAGGCGTACCGCGTCACGCCAATCTTTGCTGCGCTGAAGCCGCACCTCGACGAGGCGTTCGAGTTGGCCGCGGGTGGGGCCGAGTACGTGGTGCCGGGCAACTACCGCGAGGCCGCGAACCAACCGGGCGGGTGGATGAACTGCAACCTGCGCACGCAGTTTCTGAAGATCATCAAGCGCGCCGGCCTGAAACCGTGGCCCCGCCTGTTCCACAACCTGCGGGCCAGTTGCGAGACCGATTTGGTGGCAGCGCACCCGATTCATGCCGTTACGTCGTGGCTGGGCAACACGCCCGCAATCGCGCTGAAGCACTACCTGCAGGTACTGGATTCCGACTTCGAGAAGGCCGCGAAGGGCGGTGCAGAAAGCGGTGCAGTGAAGGTGCAAAACGCGGTGCAGTCACAAGCCGGCGGTGTGCGTCAGGAAACGACAGGGACGCCACAAACCCCGGCTGTTGTGGGGGTTGGGCGTCCGCTGTCGTCTGCTGTCGATTCCCGTGCAAAGGTTAGAGTGGGCGCTACAGGATTTGAACCTGTGACACCTCCCGTGTAAGGGGAGTGCTCTGCCGCTGAGCTAAGCGCCCTGTTTCGTTAGCCGATCGCGTGCGCGCCGTGCGTGACCGCGCCGCCGGCGCGGAGCGCGGCGGCCACGAGCGACGCCTCGGTCAGTTCGGCCTCGGTCGCACCCGCGGCCTTTGCCTTCTTCACGTGGGCGTCGATGCAGTACGGGCACTGTGTCGTGACCGCCACCGCGACCGCGATCAGTTCCTTGACCTTCAGCGACAGCGCGCCGTCCTTGAAGACGGCCGCGTTCAGGGCGTCGAACGCCGCCATGCCCTCCGGGGCCAGTTCACGCATCGTCTTCAACTTCTTCATCTGCGCCGGGTCGTACATGGTCGCCTCAGTTCGGGTCGAGTTCGCGGATCAGCCCGCGGACGTACTTGGCTTGGTTCAGCACCGCGCGCACCTGTTTCAAGACCCCGGGGCGCTCAGCGGGGTTCGCACCGGCGAGCCGCGCGAAGTACGCGGTCACGGTCGCGAGTTGCCCGTCGTACCGCGCGGCGAGGTCGGCGGCGAGGCGCTCGGTCGCGCAGGCGGTGCCCCGCGCGGCTTCCACCTGCTCGCGGAGGTCGAGAATCTCCATGAGGAACGCCGGGGGCACGTCCTTCTGTTCGCCCGGTCCCGGACCGCCCTCGAGGGCGAGCAGGTGTTCGGCGCGCGCGAACGGGTCGCGCAGGACGTTATACGCCTCGTTGACCGCGGACGACAGTTCCAAGCTCGCGCCGAGGTCGGCGCTGGGGCCGGCGAGGTGGTAGTCCGGGTGAACGGCCCGCGAGCGCGCGAGGTACGCGCGCTCCAATTCGCCCGGGTCAAAAACGAACCGCCTCGGTAGGCCGAGGCGGTCGAAGTGGTCGCTCATCGGCCGGCCCTACATCGAGTACGAGCTGCCGCACCCGCAGGTGCCCTTGGCTTGCGGGTTCGAAACGGTGAACCCGCGCTTGTTCAGGTCGTCGTGGAAGTCCACGGTCGCCCCGGCGAGGTACAGCATCGAGCGCTTGTCCACGACGACTTCGACGCCGTGGGCCTCGAACTTGTGGTCGGTCTTCTCGTCGAACTTGGCATCGAGGTCGAGCTTGTTCTGGAACCCACTGCAGCCGCCGCCTTGAATGCGGACGCGCAGGTACAGTTTGTCGCCGGGGGGCAGTTCACCACGGCTCTCCATGTCGGCGATGTGGCGCTTGACCTCAAGCGCGGCGCGCTCAGTCACGACGAGCTGCGGCGCGGGCGGGGCGTCCTTCATTCCCAGCCCGCAGGTCTCGGCCTTCTTCTCGGCCTTCACTTCGGGGGCTTCCATCGTAGCGGTGGACATCGGAATCACCTTTCGTTTATGGGGTCTTCGTTGGGGGTCTAACACAGTATACACGGCGGGCGCGGGGAAGTTACACCCCGGCCGTTTCCGGCACGCGGGACGATTCCCCTTCGGCCTCGTCTCCCGCGTCCTGCTTATCCTGATAGTTCTTCAGCGCGGCCTTGATCGCGTCCTCGGCCAGAACCGAGCAGTGGACCTTTACCGGCGGCAGGGCCAATTCTTCGACGATAGCGGTGTTCTTGATCGCGAGCGCCTCGTCAACGGTCTTGCCTTTCAGCCACTCGGTGGCAAGGCTGCTCGACGCGATGGCCGAGCCGCAGCCGAAGGTCTTAAACTTCGCGTCCTCGATGACGCCCGTGTCCGGGTTCACCTTGATCTGGAGGCGCATTACGTCGCCGCACTCCGGCGCGCCGACCAGCCCGGTGCCGACGGTCGGGTCCGTGGCGTCGAAGCTGCCCACGTTCCGCGGGTTGCTGTAGTGGTCCAGAACTTTATCGCTGTACGGCATAACCGACTCCTTGAGCGATCAGCTAACAGCTATCAGCCGTCAGCCAGAAAAGCGCCATTCGCAGTGAACAGCGCACGTGGGTTTTGTTTGGCTGTGAGCTGAAAGCTGATAGCTCACAGCTACTCTCAGTGGTGCGCCCACTCGATCTTCTTAATGTCGATGCCCTGTTGGGCCATCTCGTAGAGCGGCGACATCTCGCGCAGACGCGAGACCTCGCGCACGACCAAATCGGCGACGAAATCGACCTCGGCCTCGGTGTTGAAGCGGCCGATTCCGAAGCGGATGCTGCTGTGCGCGAGTTCGTCGCCGACGCCGAGCGCGCGGAGCACGTAGCTCGGTTCGAGGCTCGCGCTCGTGCAGGCCGACCCGCTGGACACCGCCACGTCCTTGATCCCCATCATCAGCCCCTCGCCCTCAACGTAGGCGAAGCTGATATTAACGTTGCCCGGCAACCGCTCGGTCGGGTGGCCGTTCAGGTACGTTTCCGGCAGCCGCGCCATGATGCCCGTGCGCAGGCGCTCGCGGAGCGCGAACGTGCGGGCGACCTCGTCGGCCATTTCGGTCTTCGCCAGTTCGCAGGCCGCGCCGAGGCCGACGATGAGCGGGACCGGGAGCGTGCCGGAGCGCATGCCGCGCTCGTGGCCGCCGCCGTCGATCTGCGGTTCCAGCCGGACGCGCGGGTCCTTCTTGCGCACGTACAGCGCGCCGATGCCCTTCGGCCCGTAAATCTTGTGCCCCGACAGGCTCAGCAGGTCGATGCCCATGTCCTCCACGTCGAGCGGCACTTTGCCGACCGCTTGCACCGCGTCCGTGTGGAACAGCACGCCCTTTTCTTTGCACAGCCGGCCGATGGCGCGGATCGGTTGCAGCGTGCCGATCTCGTTGTTCGCGGCCATGATCGAAACGAGAACGGTCTTGTCCGTCAGCGCCGCGCGCACTTGGTCCGCGTGAACCTGCCCGAACTTGTCGACGGGCAGGTAGGTCACGTGGTAGCCGTCGCGCTCGAGCCGCTTGCAAGTGTCGAGCGTGGCCTTGTGCTCGGTCGCCTGAGTAACGACGTGGTTGCCCTTCTTCTTGTACATCGCGGCAACGCCCTTGAGCGCAAGGTTGTTGCTCTCGGTCGCGCCGCTGGTGAAGATCACCTCTTTGGCGCTCGCGCCGATGACCGCGGCGATGTGCCCGCGCGCGGTCTCGACGGCCTCCTCCGCGTGCCAGCCGTAGGCGTGGCTGCGGCTCGCGGCGTTGCCATAGTGCTCGGTGAAGAAGGGGAGCATTGCGGCCACCACACGCGGGTCGGTGCGGGTGGTCGCGTTGTTGTCCATGTAAACCGGCATCTTCGTCATGATGGTTCTCTGTGCCAGCGGCCGAGTTCATCTCGACCGAAATGATCAGTAACTCGCGGGCGCGCAGCACCCGGCGGTTGTGGACAGTACCGGCAGGGCGAGCAGTGCGGACGGCTTGGCCTTCGGGTCGAACAGTTCCGCGAGCGTGACCCCGCGCAGGACACCCATAAGTCGCGCGTGAACTTCGGCCATCGGGCCTTTCACCGTACAAGCGGAGGCGTGCGCGCAGGGGTCGCCCTGCGGCTCGTCGTCGCCGTGGGAACATACCGTGAGGCGGAACCCGTCTTCCACCGCTTCGAGCAGTTCGGCGAGGCTGATCGAGGCCGCGTCGCGCGCGAGGGCGTACCCGCCCTTCACCCCGCGGTGACTGCTGACGAACCCGCGGTTGCACAGCTCTTTCAGGATGTTCGCCACGAACGGGCGCGACAGATCGAACTGCTCGGCGATGGCCCGCGCCGTGCCACCGGTTTTGTGCTGGTGCAAGTACGACAGAATCAGGAGGGCGTAGTCGGCCTTGCGGCTCAAGAGTGTCACGACTGGCCCTCGCGCGGGGAATTAGCACTCACGCTATTCCATTTATAGCAGTCGATGAGTACCGGACAAGTGCTATTTCCCGTTCCGCTCGTTTCCGGCGTCTGCACGTCCTGCAAGAACGCGACGAGCATTTTCTCAGGTGGCGCGCGTGCGCGTGTCGATGCAATAGCGGTTCCGAACCGCTCTGGAGCGACTCGTCGTGCTGACCCGTGTGCGCTTTTCACTCGGGCTGCGTCTCCCGACCGCGCCCGTCGTGGCCCTCGCGGTGTTCGGTGCGCTCGGTGTGGGTACCCTGCTGCGCACCGCGTGGGTCGCCGACATGGAGTACAAGAGCGACGAGATTTGGACGTTCGAGCGGACGCAGCGCGCGGGGCACGAGGAGTCGTGGCCGAAACTGGGCATGCCGACCAGTTACGATGTGCGCCACCCCGGCGGTACGGCGTGGGTGTTCATCGCGACCGCGAAGGTGTTCGGGCTGACCACCCCGACCGAGTTGGGGCGCGCGTGTCAGGTGGCGAACGCGCTGGCCCTCGTTCTCCTCGTGTGGTTCGCGTACCGGTGCGTCGCGCCGGCGGAACGGGAACCGTGGCTCTGGGCCGCGGCACTCGCGGCCGTGAACCCACTGGCCGTCGTGTTCCACCGGAAGATCTGGCCCCCGTCGGTCGTCCCGCCGTTCGCGGTGCTCGCACTCATCGCGTGGTGGCACCGCGACCGGCGGGCGGGGGCATTCTGTTGGGGTCTGTTAAGCGTACTGATGGGGCAACTGCACCCCGGGGCGCTGTTCCTCGCGCTCGGGGTCGCGGGCTGGACGCTCGTGTTCGGGCGCAAGGGGACGCGCTGGGGGTACTGGGTCGCGGGCTGCGCGGTCGCGACGCTCACGCTCGTCCCGTGGCTCCTGTACGCGCTCGAAGCGACCGGGCAGAACCCGATCTCCCAACGACAACTGGGGAACGTGTTCAGCGGGCGGTTCTGGATCAACTGGGGCACCGAGGCGTGCGGCATCAGCCTGCACTACACACTGGGCGCGGACTTTTGGGACCTGTTGCGCCAGCCGGTGATCGGCGGGGTACCGAGCTACGGGGTCGCGGCGCTCCACGCGCTTATGGTGGCGACCGGGGTGCTGATCGGAGCGCGGTGGGCCGGGCGCGCGTGGCGCACGGGGTGGCGCGCGACGGTCCGCGACGCGATCGGGCGGAACGACCGGACCGCGCTCGCGGTGGCCGCGGGTCTGTTCGGGTTCGGCACGGTGTTCACCCTCACGGGGCTTCCGGTCCACCGGCACTACATGAATCTGACGTTCCCGCTGATGTACCTGTGGCTCGCGCTCCTCGCCCTCGGCCCGGCGCGGGGGGCCGCGCCCGCGCCGGGGGCCGATCTGTCGGCCGACCGCGCCCGCGGGCGCACTTTACTGCTGACGATGTGGGTGGTACAGTTCGCCGTCTCGGTGAGCTTCCTCGCCTACGTCCACGCGAACCAGCGCCCGCTGCGCGGGGACTACGGGACCCCGTACCGGGCGCAACTGACCCACGGGCTACCCCCGCGCTGAGCGCGGCGCGACTCACACCACGGACGGTGCACATGAGCGGGCTGAACTTGAGTCTCGTGATCCCGGCGTACAACGAGGCCGCGGTGATCGACCGGGCGGTCGCGGAGGCGGAGGCCGCGCTCCCGCGGCACTTCGACGCCTTTGAAATCCTCGTCGTTGACGACGGCAGTACCGACGCGACCGCCGCGCGCGTGACCGAACTCGTTCCGTTCAGCCCCCACACCCGGCTGCTCCGCCACGACCCGAACCGCGGGTACGGGGCCGCGCTTCGCACCGGGTTCGAGGCCGCCCGGTTCGACCTCGTCGCGTTCACCGACGCCGACTGCCAGTTCGATCTGAACGATCTCGGCCGGCTCGCGGCGGCGACCGACGAGTACCCGCTCGTCGTCGGGTACCGGGCCGACCGCAAGGACCCGTGGGTCCGGCGGTTCTACTCGCGTGGGTACAACCTGCTCGCGCGCGCGCTCCTCGGTACTCGCGTCCGCGACGCCGATTGCGCCCTGAAAGTGTACCGCCGCGCCGCGCTCGCGCACCTGCTCCCCGCGAGCCGCGGGTTCTTCGTCAACACCGAGATGCTGACCCGCGCCCGCCAACTCGGGTTTCCTCTGCTCGAAATGCCCGTGACCCATCGCCCGCGACTCGGCGGCGAGAGTAAAGTGTCGGTGTGGGAGATCCCGAAGACCGCGCGCGCGCTTCTGAGCTTCTGGTGGCGAACGGTCCTCTTCGGGCCGAAGGTGGCGCGCGTGGAACTGCCCCGGCCCGCGGCGGCTTCCGCGCCGCGCAAGGCCGCGTAGCCGCGTCACCCGCGCAGTTCCCGCACCAGCGCCAGCGCCTGTTCCTTCGACCCCGCCCGGCCGTCGAGTTGCGCCTCGTGCACGGCGTCGAGCAGGCGCTTGAACTCCGGGCCGGGCTTGAGGCCGAGCGCGATCAGGTCGGACCCGGTCAGCACCGGCGGCGGGTTCAGTTCGCCCGGTGGCGTGTCGCGCAACACCGCCTCGCAGTACTCGACGTGCGCCGCGCTCGTTCCGGTCGCGACCGCGAGCGCGCGGTGCAGGGCGAGCAGGTCGGCGCTGCCCTCGTGCGCCAGCAGCGGCTTCAGCTTGCTGGCGCGCATCGTCGGTGCGTCCAGCAGCGCGCTCCGGTTCTCGACGAGCCAGCAGACGCGCGCGGTCTCGACGTTCGACAGGCGCAGGCGTAGCGCGATCCCCTCAGCAACACTCGCACCGACAGAGTGCAGCAGCGCCGCAAATACCAAAGGAAACGCCGCTTGCGACCTCGCGAGCGCCTCGACCACGCGCGCGGCGCGGTCCCACTCGCCCGTCACTTCGGGCAGGATCGCCGCGGCCAAGCCCAGTTCGCCCAACAGCGCGACGCCCCGCGCCCGGTTCGTGTGAACGAGCAACTTGCGCAGTTCCTCCGCGATGCGCTCGGCCGACACGACGCGCACTTCCGCCGCCATTCGCCGGGCCGCGTCGTGCGTCGCCGGGTCGATGGTCAGGTCGAAGCGCGTCGCCATGCGCGCCGCGCGCAGGACGCGGAGCTTGTCCTCGGTGAACCGTGCCGCGGGGTCGCCGATGGCGCGCAGCACCTTCGCGCTCAGGTCGGCGCGCCCGCCGACGAAGTCGATCAGTTCGCCCGTAATCGGGTCGAGGAACATGCCGTTGATGGTGAAGTCGCGCCGCTGGGCGTCTTCGGCCGGCGACGAGAACACGACGCTTTCCGGGCGGCGGCCGTCGACGTACGCGCCGTCCGAGCGGAACGTCGCGACCTCGATGGTGAGCCACTCGCCGCCGGTGCCGCGCGGCCCGATCACCTGCACGACGCCGAAGTGCGCGCCGATCTCGTTGCGGCGCTTGAACAGCGGGCGCAGTTGTTCGGGACGCGCGGAGGTAGCGACGTCGTAGTCCTGCGGTTTGAGGCCGAGCAACTCGTCGCGCACACACCCGCCGGCCCAGAGCGCCGTGTACCCGGCGCGCTGGAGGTTCTGGACGACATCAAGAGCGAACTCGCGGTCGGTCATAATGGAACGGACGGGGGAAGGGCGGGGCCGGTTCACTGGATCTCGGACGCCTTGAAGTCCACGCCGATGATCGCCGTGACCGGGGCTTCCTTGCCGCGGAATAGGACCGGCGCGCGGCGCACCTGCACGCGCCACTGCAGCGCGTCCTTCGCGTTCTGGGCGTCGCGCACGATGTCCGGCCGCGCGTCGGTGAACACGACGTACTCGCGGACCTCGCCCGGCGCGAGCGGTTCAAAGTCGTTTTTCTGCTGTTGTTCGTAGCGCTTCTTGATGCTCACGTACGGCCAGTTGATCGCGCCCCCGGCGAACACTTTGTCCTTGCTCACGACGAGGCGCGTGATGGGTTCGTCCTTCGTGCCGGGGTTGGCCTTGCGCGTGAACGCCGGGTCCATCGGGAACAGGCTCTGCTCCGAGACGTTCTTGATGCGGAGCCTCAGCACGAGAGCGCTACTGGGGGTGGGCAACTCGCCGGCCGGCGCGCTCGCGTATTCGGTGACCAGTACCAGCCGCCGGCGCTTCACATCGAGCGGCTCGATTTCCAACCCGCCGACCTCGATCTTCCCACCCAATGCTGCGCGCTGTTCGGCGGGTAGTTCTCCGTCCACCTTGAACTTGTACTGCGACACTTTGCCCCGCGTGCCCGGCGGGAACTCGCCGAAGTTGTCGGGCACCGTCGAGAGCGGGTGCTCCTTCGGGAGCGAGTCGCCGGACTTGATGAACAGCCCGTAGACCGCGAGGCCGGTCGCGATGACCGCCCAGCCGATCACGACAAACAGGAGCACGTTGCTCTTGCCGGCCGGGGCCGCGGCAGCGCGCTTGATGCGCGACGGCTTCTCTTGTTCTTCCGGCTCGTCGTCGCGGTCGTCGTCGCGGTCGCGCTTCTTTTTCTTCTTGCGCGGGCGGTCGTCGTCCGCGTCGCCCTCATCGCGCGCGTCGCGCGCCGGGGTCGGCGCGGGCGCGCTCGTGGCCGGAGCGTCAAAGCTCGCGAAGGGGTTGCCCGTGTCTGGGACCGGGGCGCTCGGCGCGGGAACGGGCACAGTAACCGACAACGGCGCGGGTTGCAGAGGCACGGGGGCCGGTTTCGGTGGTTCGGGTACGTACACCACGGGCATACTGACTTCGACCAACGCGCCGGTTTGGTTCGGCAATTCGGTCGTAGCCGGGAGCGGCGCGGGAACGGGCGGCTCAACGGGCGGCGTCGTGTGCGCGACGGGCGACAGGTCAAGCGGCGATAGCGTGCGAACGCGCCCGCCGGGGTGCGACCCGAACACCTCGTCGTCGGACTCGTCCGGCTCGCTGAGGATGCTGTCCGCGCCTTCCTTCCGCGTCGGGATGTTGAACACCGGCAGGTCCGCTTCCGGCTGGGGGACCGGTATGGGCACGGGAACCGGCACCGGAACGGGCACGGGCGGCGGGGGAACGATCATCACCGGCTGGAGCGGCACCACGGGCGGCGGTGGCGCGACGGGTACGGGCACAGGAACCGGCGGCTGCACAAGTACCGGCACGGGCACCGGGACCGGAACTGGCGGAGGGGGTGGCGGCGCGACCGGAACGGGCACAGGCACCGGCCCGGTCGCGGGGCCGACGGTCAGCGGCGCGAGCACGACCTGTTTGCAGTGCGGGCACCGCACCTGCTTACCGAGCAGATCCGCGGGGACGCCCATGCGCCGCCCGCAAAAGGGGCAGGGGAAGGTAACAGTTTGTGGCGACATGTGTGCGCTTCGGGTGACGGTCAGCGGTCAGCAGACTGTCGGCGCGGGCCGCGCGCCGACAGAGCGAATGGTACGCAAGAACCCGCCCGCAAGCAAACGCCGACCGCCGGTTAGTGGTACTGGCTCTCGAAGTAGATGCTGGCCCCGCCGAGGGCGCTCCCGCCCCGCGCGAAGTGCTCCTTAAGTTCTCCGTCGATTTGCGGCCCACCGGCCTTCTCGCGCCTCGCGACCGGGGCGTGAACGCGGATGAACTCGCCACCGTGGGCCTGCGCTGCGGCGATGAGCGCGTTCCGCACGGCCGGAATGCCGCACCCGCCGCCGGTCAAGATGAGTTCCTGCATGTTCCCCGGCTTGACTTCGGCGCAGAACGTTTTGACCTCTTCGGCGACACGCGCGCCGAACGCTAGAATACACGGGTCGATGACCGTGCGGTCCCCCTCGCCACCGATCACGCCGAGGCCGGTGGTTGCGGGGCGAATTCCGTTCAGGTCGGTGTACGCCGCCCGCTGGAAGTTCGCGAACTCCCGACGTGGCAATTTCTCGAGGTACTCGCGCTTCGCTTGCGAGAGCGCCCCGAGAACTTCGGCATCAAGGTTGTTCACTCCCCGCGCGACCGACCTCTGCTTCACGACGAAGCCGCCGTCGGTGCCGAACAGGAAGGCGTTGCCACCTGTATCGAGCCAGAGACTAGTGAGGTCGGTGGTAAACGCGCCCACGTCGATGACCAGCGCGCGGTACGTCTGGTGGTTCTTGTCGCCCTTCACAACAGTGTTGAGTGGGCCGCGGCCGAACATCTGCCCCAGCAGCATCTTGTTCCGGTCTACGTTCAGGGCGTTGGTCGCGCCAGTAAGGACGCCGACCGCGTTCGATTCGGGTTCCGCGACGAACGGCCGATCCGAGTGAAGTGGCCAACCGGCGCGGTGTAGGGCCTCGCGAAGCAGCTTGCACCCGGGTTGCTCCGCGACGTCGCTCGGCAAGAGCGCAGGCACAGAGACGCGAACGGGAAAATCCTCGAACCGCAGGCCGGTTTTGCCCAGTTTCTCGCACGCCGCCAGCACCTGCTTGCGGAGCCACGCGAAGTAGTGGGAGGTTAGCTTCGCAGCGTTCGCTTGCTTGGTCGCCTCGAGCGATACGGCGCGCTCTCCCGGCGCGGCTATCAGAGCGCGTGCGGACCCGACCAACGAGCGGAGGGCCGTGACCTGATACGGGGGAACGTGATACCTTGCGGCGAGCGTGACGAACTCGTCCGAACTCAGGAGTGAATCGAGCGGCGGTGCTGCGGGCGCACCTGCGACCGGCGCGGGGTTGGCGAACAGGTCGCGTTTAAAGTTCGTGTAGCGATCGATCCCACCGCCGGCGATGCGGTCGGCTGCGACGTGGCCGAACTCCACGACGGGCTCCGCGCCGCACCGGTCCACAGTCACAACGGTCGGAACCCAGAAGTCGAGGTCCGCCCCGGCGCAGGCCAGCAGGGTGCTGTCGGCGGTAGGGTCGCGTCGCAGCGCGACCTTCGTGTAGGCTGTGCCGAAATCCACGCAGAACACCCGTTCGGCCATCGCTCACCTCACGCGCGTTTAACCAGAACCTTGAGCGGGACGTAATCGCCGCTGCTCTCTTCGAGAACCCAGCCGGGGCGAACCACGGCCACGCTCGCGCCGGTCGAAACAGGGGTCGGGCACTCGTGGTAGTACGGCTCGAACGGCACAGTCGCCCCGACCGCGCCCTTTTGTTTCATGCCAGCGATGTTCCAGATCGCCGACTCCATGAAGTTCAACCCTTCGACTTTGTTCTCATCGAACGCGGCCCGCCACGACGCAGCGAGTTGGTCCGCGGTCGCGCGCTGAAACCCCTTGTCCTCGTTCGTGACGGGCAGTTTCTTCACAGTGCTTCGCGACTCCGGTTCCGGTTCTGTATCGACGACGGTCTCTAGTTCCTTGACCGTCGCCTCAAACCCTTTGACTTCGGCGCGGAGCGAAGCGGCTTCGTGTTCGAGGTCCGACGCCGATTGGCGCTTGAGCGCGATCACTTGCCGATAGCGTTCCAGTCGCAGGCGCTGCGCGCGTTCCCTCTGTTCGGCCGCGAGCCGTGCGGCGTCCTGTTCGAGCGCCAGCAGCGCCAATGTGAACCGTTCCGCCTCGGCCCCCGAAGTTCGACTTTCTAGTGCGGTATTCAGTTTTGCTAGGTCAGCGGCGGCGAGAGTGCCCGCGTAGGCCACGACCGTCGCGGCGACTGTTGGAAGCGGCGTCAGTTCGACGAACCGGGCGAAGCCAGCCACAGTCAACCTTCCGCCGGTTCCTTCTTGCGTCAACAGCGGCGGGTCGCCTGTTGTCGCGGCCGTTATCGCCGCTTGATGGTTCGCTTCGTTCGTACTGAACAGTACAGTGCCGCTTGCGCCGGACCACTTAGCCTTCGGCTTGGTCGCTGCGGTAGTTAGCGCCTTCTTGATCAGAGTCTCGACTGACGCGGGGGGCTTCGGGGCCGTGGGCTTCCGGGCCTTCTTCGGTTTCTCGTCGCTCACGTCCGTGTCCTCACTGTCGGGAGTTTTCTTGACCGATACAGCGCGGAAGCAATTGCCCGCGCGGAAACGTTGAGTGTAGACCGCGTGCGGTCGCGAGCTAGAGAACGCCTTTAGTCGACGGGACGCCGCTGGCGCGCGGGTCCGGTTCGGTCGCGGCGCGGAGCGCCCGCGCGCACGCCTTGAAGATCGCTTCCACGATGTGGTGCGTGTTGCGGCCGTGGTGCAGCACGACGTGCAGGTTGAACACGCCGGCCGAACTCGCGGCCCGCCAGAACTCTTCGGCCAGTTGCGACGAGAACGTGCCCAGCGTTTCGAGCGGCACGTCGGCGTTCCAGACGAGGTACGGCCGCCCGCTCAGATCGACCGCGGCAGTGGCGAGGGTGTCGTCCATCGGCAGCGTGCAGTCGCCGAACCGCCGGATGCCGGCTTTGTCGCCGAGTGCTAGCACGAGCACCTTGCCGAAGCAGATGCCCACGTCTTCGACCGTGTGGTGGGCGTCGATGTGCGTGTCGCCCTTGCAGCTCACGCTCAGGTCGAACAGGCCGTGCTTGGCGATGTGCGTGAGCATGTGGTCGAAGAACCCGACGCCGGTACTTACCTGCGCGGTGCCGGTGCCGTCGAGGTTCAGCGCGAGGTCGATCTCAGTCTCGGCCGTCTTGCGCTCGATGCGTGCGGTGCGGGGCATGTCGGATGTCTCAAGTCTTCAAGTCACAAGTAGTAAGGTCGAAGCGTCACAGGACCGCCCTCAGTTCTGCGAGGAGCTTGTCGATCTCCGCGTCGGTGCCGACCGAGATGCGGAGGCCGGCGTAGGGGCCATCCGGCGCACCGACAGGGCCGGCCGCGTAGCTCATGTAGCGTACCAGAATCTTGCGCGCTTTGAGGGTTTCGTAAATGGGTTTCACGTCGCGGTCGGAGCTGCGGCACCAGAGGAAGTTCGCGTGGCTCGGAGTCACGTCGAAGCCCAGCGCCGCTAGCTCTGTTGTCATGCGCCCGCGGGTGGCGATGATCTTGGCCCGCACCTCGCGGAAGTGGTCCTGATCCTCAATCGCGGCGGTCGCGGCGGCGAGGCTGAGCACATCGCAGTTGTACGAGTCCTTCACCTTCACCAACTCGCGCACCACTTCCGGCTGCGCGATGGCGAACCCGAACCGTATGCCCGCGAGCGAGTACGACTTGCTCAGCGTGCGAGTGATGATGAGGTTGGGATAGTCGGCAGTGAGCGAGACGTAGCCCGGCCCGTCAGCGAAGTCGGTGTAGGCTTCATCAAGAACGAGCGGCGCGGGCGACGTCGCATTGCGCAGCCGGATGACTGTGACGGGGTCGAGTGTCGTACCCGTTGGCGAGTTTGGATTCGGCACGAACGAGAGGTTCGCACCACGCGGCCACTTGCTCACGTCCGGCTGCCAATCGTTCTCCCATCGCACCGCCTCGAACCGCGCGCCCTGAATCTCCGCGAGGCTCTTGTAGAGGATGTAGCTCGGAGTCGGCGAGGCGATCAACCCGTCTTCGGACACGAACGCGCGCGTCAGGATCGTGAGGATGTCGTCCGAGCCGTTGCCGATGAGAATGCTGTCGGGATCGACGCCAAGCACGCGGCCCGCGGTCTTGCGGAACGTATCGCCCAGCGGCTGCGGGTACTTTCGCAGACTGTTGGAAGTCAGCGCCGCGCGGATCGCGTCGAAGACGCGCGGGGAAGGGGGGTAGGGGTTCTCGTTGGTGTTGAGCTTGATGATGTCCGGGTCGTTGAGTTGCTCGCCCGGCGTGTAGCCGGCCATCGCCCGGATGTTTGGTCGCACGGTCATGGCTGGCGGTCGGTTCGTTGGTGTCGCACGCACCGGCCGGGTGACGCCGGCCGTTCGCCTACTTCTTCCCCGCAGCGGCCTTCACCGGCACGGGCGCGGCCTTCGGCGTGGGCGCGACGGCGGGCACCTTGTCCGGCTTGGGCTTGGGGCGCGCCGCCGGGCCGTTGTCGCTGGCGCGCAGCTCGACGCTGGCCGCGTGGCCGGTCAAGCCTTCCTTGTTAGCGAGGAACACCACGTCGCCCGAAATCTCTTGCAGCCCCTTGCGGGTGAACCGCAGGATGCTCGTGCGCTTGCGGAAGTCGTTCACGTTCAGCCCGCTCGACCAGCGCGAGGTACCGCCGGTGGGGAGGACGTGGCTCGGCCCGGCGGCGTAGTCACCCACCGCGACCGGCGTGAACGGCCCCAAGAACACCGCCCCGGCGCTGTCGATCTCTTCGACGATGGCGTCCGGGTCACGGGTCTGTATGTGCAGGTGCTCGGGCGCGATGGCGTTGACGCACTCGACCGCCGCGGCCTTGCTGGGGGCCAGCACGAGAGCGCCGTACCGTTCGAGGCTGTCGCGCGCGAGGTCGGCGCGTGACAGTTTCGCGAGCCGCTTCTGGAGTGCGTTGTACACCTCTTCGATGAGCGGCTCGTACCACGTCACCAGCACCGCGACGCCCGGCGAGTGTTCGGCTTGCGCGATCAAGTCGAGCGCGACGTAATCGGGGTGCGCGCTGTCGTCGGCCAGCACTACGATTTCGCTCGGCCCGGCGATGCAGTCGATGGCGACTTGACCGAAGACCTGCTTCTTGGCGAGCGCGACGTATTGGTTACCCGGGCCGACGATGATATCGACCGGCTTCAAGCCCTCGACGCCGTAGGCGAGCGAGGCGATGGCCTGCGCGCCGCCGAGCCGGTAAACCTCGGTCACGCCGAGTTCGTGGCACGTCGCCAGCATCTCGCGGTTGTAGCCGCCACGGTCATTCGGCGGCATACATACGGCGATCTGCTCGCACCCCGCGGCCTGCGCCGGACACACCGTCATGAGCAGCGTGCTCGGGTACGCCGCGGCACCTCCGGGGCAGTACACGCCGACGCGCTTCAGCGGCCGGTAGCGGACCTGAAGTTCGTGCTTGCCGGAGACGCGCATCTCGGCGTCGCCGTGCAGCAGGCCCGACTGGAACTGAGTGACGTTGTAGCGCACTTGGCGGATGACTTCGAGGAAGTCGTCGCCCACCTTCGCGTGCGCCTCGGACAGTTCCGCCGGCTTCACGCGAAGTTGCTCGGCCTTGAGCTTCACGCCGTCGAACAGTTCCGTGTAGTGGAGTGTGGCGGTGAGCCCTTTTTCGCGCACGTCGTGGCATATGCGCTCGACCGCGCGCACGGGTGGCAGCGACTCGCCGAAGACGGCCTGCGTTTTCTTCTTGCTTGCGGCCGAAACCACCTCGGAATCGGTACGGAACTGATCGCGGAGCTTGATGATTTGGGCCGCGGAATTGGACGCCGTGAGGTCGATCCGCCGCAGCTTTAGGGCTGACATCTGGGAACCTCGCGGGCGGTCGCGGAGAGTCGTCGCCCGTCGGGATCGGGACTTCGCTACCTTCCCCGACCCGCACGAAGCGCGCGTCGGGAAGTTCTTTCCCTCGTTATACGGCCCGCCCCCGCGCTTTGCAAGGAACCGCTTCAAGCCGCGCGCGCCAACTCGCGCAACTCGCGCCAGATGTGCGGGTTGTGACGATCAGACCGGCGCGATTTCAATCCGCGATTCCTCAAACTGTTCTCCGAAGGGGCCTCATTCTGAGGCTCACCGAACTTGCACTTACGGCGACACCACATCCACCGCGAAGTAGCAGTCGCAGCCTTCCGCCCCGCTCTTGTCGCGCACGCGCACCTCGATGATGTTGCGGCCCGGCTTGGCAGTCGGCGAGAGGTTCGACTTGATCACGAGCTCCTTCGCCGCGCCCGGTTGCAGCGTCCACTCTTCGCTCAAGTCGGACACGATGCCGCGGCCGTGGATCGTCACGACGCCGCTTTGCACTTTGCCCGACGTGTTGCGAACGCGCAACGTACCGCGCAGGTCCGCGCCCGGCTTCGCCGTCTGAAGGTGCGGCTCGTACTCAACGCGGTTCGGGTTCCAGTCCCACTGGTGACTGCCGCTCACGCTGATCGCGTCGGCGGCCTTGCCCGCCGCGGCCCCCCACTTCGCGCGTCGCCGGTAGTCTTCCTCGTTGTAAACGTACGGCCCACCGTGTTCGGCCAAGACGCGCTCGGGCGCGATCGCGATCACCTTCTTCGCGCTCTCGCCGTACACCGCGGGGTAGCTGCGGTTCAGTCCCATCCACCCGCCGCTGCCGCTGAACTGGTCTTGGTGGAAGAAGTTGTCCGCGGAGAACAGACAGCGCTTACCGTCAATCGTCGTCTCAATCGCGCTGGTGAAGTACGACTGGCCCGGGAAGTGGTGGAACTTGAAAGTGTACCCGCCCCACGCGCCGCTCTCGCCGTCCTTGAGTTCCTTCGTGAACTTAATGGGCCGGGCGTCGAGGAACGGCGCGCGGTAGCGGTTCGGTTCATTCAAGGGCGCGGCCACGAGGTCGAGCGACCACACTTCGCACTTGTCGCGGCCGTGCAGAACGTGAATGCCGTCGAAGTGGTCGTAGTGGGCGTGGCTGAACGCCACCAGTTCGACCGCGCCGAGTTTCTCGTCCTTCTGCAACTTCGCGACCTGATCGGCGCTGCGCTGGCCCCACGGGTCGAGCACGAAGATGCCGTCGCCGGTCTTCGATTGCAGGACGTAGGTGTTCCCGGTGATCCACAGCTTGTCCGCGACCTTCGCCCACGGCTTGTCGCCGCCGCTTGCGATCTGCTCCTTCGGCACGAGGAAATCGTACTTCGGCTCGCCCTTCAATCGCTCTTTGCTGTAGCGCTCGAAGCTCTTCATGAAGCCGGCTTCCTCGACGGCCTCCGCGGTGTCGGTCAGCGTATTGGCGATGTCGTCCTTCACGACGGGGCCGTGTGCGGGGCAGAGCACGGTGGCGTTCAGTTTCGCGAGCTTGCGCAGCGACTCCGCGGCCGGCTTCAGGCCCACGTCGGTCCAGTGGTCCCAATCGGTTGTGTACGGTGTCCACATCTTGCCGCGCGAGTGGAGTGCGTCGCCGGCGAACAGGTACTGCGGGCCTTTCACGTCGTCCGCGAGGCGCACGAAGTAAGCAAAGTGATCGCGCGAGTGACCGGGCGCGGCGACCGGCGTGATGCTCCACTCGCCGAAGGTGAAATTCATCCCGTCCGCGAGCGTGCAGTCAACGCCCTCGACGCCCTCCGCCAGCACGAAGTACGCGGTGCGCGAGTTCCGCAGCGGCACGGAGTCTTTCCAGAACTTCGCCACGCTTTCCGGCAGCAGGTAGTCGGCGCTCTCCTTCGGCGCGCGAACGGGTACCTTCGCCGCGCGGTAATCGCTGGCGTACCGCGCGGTGTCGCGGTGGTGGTGCGTCAGCAGCACGGCCTCGACAGACTTCGCGCCGAGTTCCTTCACAGCGTCGGGCGCAACGCCGGCGTCTATGAGCAACACGCGCTCGCCGCTGAGCAGAGCGTAGCTGTAAGGCGATTCTTTCGTGCGGTACACGCCGTCGCCCAGCTTGTCCCAAAGTTTCAACTCGCCCTTCGGCTGCGCGGCGGTGTACCACCCGAGCACGGCGACCGTTACGAGACAGAAGACCGCGAGGAGCGCGCGAGCGTTCATGATCTTCTCCAAAGTATGGCCCTAATTGTAGCAGTGCACTACTTCGCGAGCGACCGTTGCACGACGCAATAGACGCAGGATAATAGAGCGATACCGTGATCCCGCATCTCCGAACGGACCCTCACCGTGAACGAGTATGAACCCGGCCCGACCGTTCCGCGGCTCCCGGCCGCGCAACCATCGGCCGACGACACCAAGCCGCGCGGTGACAGCTGCACCCCGGACCCGAATCGTACCTCCGATCACGCGCCCGCGCCGGACGACACGGCGCGCCGCACGCCGGCCGGGGGCAGCACTGTGGCGCGGCCGGGGGCCGAGGTCGTGCCCGGATATGTCCTGTTGCGCGAGCTGGGCCGCGGCGGCATGGGTGTCGTGTACGAGGCGCGACACCTCAAGCTCAACCGCGTCGTCGCGTTGAAAATGATGCTCGGTGGCGAACACGTCGGTAAGGGGGAGTTGCTCCGCTTCTTGGCCGAAGCCGAAGCGGTTGCCGCGGTCGAGCACGAGAACGTCGTGCGGGTCTACGATTACGGCGAGGCCCACGGTCGCCCGTACATGGCGCTGGAATTCTGTGCCGGCGGCACGCTCGGTGAGTGTTTGAAGAACTCTAAGCTGCGCGCGCCAGCCACAGTAATGCGCGACGCAACCAAACTGTTCGCGCAGGTGGCGCGCGGTGTGGCCGCGGCGCACAAGCAGGGCATCGTTCACCGCGACCTGAAGCCGGGTAACGTGTTCTTGGACGCGGACGGCGTCCCGAAGGTCGCGGATTTCGGATTGGCGAAGCGCGGAGAGGGGACCGACGTGACGCGCAGCGGTCAGGTGATGGGAACGCCTGCCTACATGAGTCCCGAGCAGGCGAAGGGCGAAACGAAATTTGTTGGCCCACAAGCGGACGTGTGGGCACTCGGTGTGATGTTGTACGAGGCGCTGACCGGCACCCGACCGTTTACCGGAACGGTGCAAGAGGTGCTGGCGCAGGTACAGAACGTAGACCCCGTTCCGCCCCGAAAGGTGGCACCGTCAGTGCCGCGCGACCTCGAGCTCCTCTGCTTGCACTGCTTGTCAAAGGCCGCGCACGAGCGCTACCCGACCGCGAGCGAGCTCGCGGACGACCTCGACCGCTACCTGCCCCACGAACCGATCAGCGTGCGCCCCACCGGGCCGTTCGAGCGCACCGCCAAGTGGGTGCGGCGCAACCGCGTGGTGAGCGCGGCGGCCGCGGTGGTGTTCCTCGCGCTCTCGCTGGGGCTAGGGTTCTCGATTGTTTTCGGGCTCGAGGCAAGGCAGAAGCAGCAAGAGGCTGACGACGCCCTCGGCATGAAGGACATCGCACTCGGCGAGAAGGACACCGCGCTGGGGGAGAAGGACACCGCCCTCCTGCTCAAGGACGCCGCCCTGCGCCAAGAGAAACAAGCGAAAGAGCTGGCCGGGCACCGCGGTTACCGGAGTACGGTCGCGCTCGGGTTCGCCGAGTGGGGGCAGGGGAACCAGTTGCAAGCGAAACAGAGGCTCGCGGAGTGCCCGGTCGAGTTCCGCGGCTGGGAGGGGCACCTGCTCGACCGGCTGTGCAACAAGGACGTCAAGCGGTGGCCCGGTCAGGGGATGATGATTACGGCCGCGGCGCTCTCGAGCGACGGCACGCGCCTCGTAGCGGCCACCCGCGACGGTTCGATTCACGTTTGGGACCGCCACGCACAGAAGCGGCTCCAGACCAACCGCGGGCACAGCGACCTCATCATGGCGCTAGAGCCAGTTATGCACTATTAGACTCGTTGCGCAATAGCGATCGATGGCCTATTCATAGGGTTATGACGAATTACGAGAAATTGCGTCGGAAGCCGTTGTTGTTCCGCATGTTCACGGGGCTCTCGGCCGACGAG
>VGZJ01000100.1 GCA_016872595.1 Planctomycetota bacterium | reverse complement strand
CCCGGCCCCGGTCGGCGGGGTCGGCGGCGGGCGCGGCGAGGTGCAGGGGCGGGCGCGTGAGCAGCGCGGTCATCAGCGAGCCGTTGCCTTCGTGGTGCGGGTCCGGGTGGGCGGCGGTCGGTGCGGGGCCGGGCGCAGGCGCGCGGGCCGGCGCGGGCGGGGCGGTCGGGGTGAGCGGTTCCCGGTCGGTCATTCCGACACCATGACTGACACCGGCGCGGTCATCGGCGGTCGCTCGCGGTGTCGCGGGGTCGGGGGAGGTTGCCAAGAGTATAGACGCCCGATCCGGGGGAAGCTATCGACTACGAGGGAGAAGTTCCAAGTTCCAACAGTTCCAAGCTCTCGGTTGCGAACGACGCACCGTCTTCTCGTCTTCAACTTGGAACTTGGAACTGTTGGAACTTGGAACCTCTCACGGTTCCACCTTGCCCACGGTCACGGTCGGTTTCGCGCTGAGGGTGCGGAGCACCGGCAGCACGGGGGCGAAGGTCTTCTCGTCGTACCAACTGTGGTCGGCGATCTTCAGGTGCCCGGGGCCGACGCCGCCGAAGCCCAGCGTGGCGTCGAGCGGGAGCCACTGGCCCTCCGCGAACACCTCGAACCACATGTGGTACGCCAAGTACGGTTTGCCGTCCTTCGCCGGGGCGTACACGAGGCCGAGCACGGTGCGCGACGGCACGCCCAGCGCCCGGCACATCGCGGCCGACAGCATCGCGTACTCGGTGCAGTCCCCGCTCAGCGTCTTGGCCACGTTGTCCGCGGTCGCCATCGCCTGCGAGAACTCGAACGCCCGCATGTTGACCTTCACCCACTTTTCCACCGCGACGGCCTTCTGCCAGTCGGTCGCGGTCGCCGGGAGTTGCCGCACGGCGCTGGCCGCGTGCTTCTTCACCCCGTCGTTGTCCCAGTTGATGAAGTAGTTGCTCTCGGTGAACTCCTTGCCGGGCGCGGGCAACGGGTTCGCCACCTTCACCGGGCCGTGGCGCGCGCTCACGGCGACCTCGAACGTCTTCGCCTTCGGGTCGAGGTTCTTCACCTCTTGGCGGGCGTCGGTGGCGAACAGGGTACCGGGGTCGTCGTCCTTCGGGGCCGTTACTTTGTAGACGACGCCGCGGGCCTCATGTATTCCGCGAATCTCGCGGTCGAGGCGGATCGACTGGGCGTTGAACAGCTCAACGGGCCGGCCGACGGCGACCGTGGCCGCGTCCTTCGTGGTGCGGAGGAGCGTCAGTTTCCCGCCGAACCCGGGGAAATCGGACTCCATTTTCAGCGGTTCCAACGTTTCGGCGTCCACCCACGTCGTGGCCGGCGGCAGTTTAAACTGACCCACCGGCTCCATCTTGGTAACGAACCGTAACAACTTCCGCGGCTGCTCCTTCGGCCACAGGGCGAGCGTGTCTTCGCCCTCCAGTGTGCAGGTCATCTTCACGACGCGGTTGATGAGGCCGATGTAGGAGCGATAGTCGAACGACTCGCCGACCTTGTAGGCCTTGGCCTTGAAGAGCGCCGGCTCGCGCACGCACCCGACGACGCCTTCCGGCCAGTCGGTGTTGCTCGCGCCCTTCGCGGCCCCGTCGCCCGTGACTTTCAGTGTCTTCCCGTCCACGACGCCGGTTAGCACGAGTGCCTGATCTTTGCCGATGCCCGACCGCATGCCGGCCACGAGGACGACACCGTCCGGCGTTTCGACGTTCGATTCTTCCCCCCACTGGCTCACAACGTTCCCGAACCTCGACATGGTGAAGTTCTGGTACTTCACGCCGACGTACAGCTCTTGGTCGTTCTTCTTGGCCTTCTTCGCGCCCCATTGGATGTAGCCGATGCGCTGGCCGTCCACGGTGGCGACGAACCAGTAATCGAACAGCACGTCGGCATCGAGCTTCGGGGTGCCGGGCGCGGGCACGGCGAGGCCGTTGTTGCTGACGAGCGCGGGCTGACTGCCGGGGTTTGTCGGCTGTGTGGTCGGTTGGGTGCCGGTGGGCGTGGGGTAAACCGGCCCCTTCCCGCCGGGGCGGATCACGATCCAACCGGACTTGTCGAGCGAGTCCGTCGCGCCCGGAGTGGTGCCCGGCGTGCCGGGCTTCTTCGGCGAGATGATGATGACCTTCGGGTCGCCCGGTTGCGCGGACGGCTGCGCCGCGGCGAGCGCGCTAACGGCGAACAGGCCGAACGCAAACCCGATAAACGCGCGACGCCTCATGGCCGGACTCCTCTGCTGCAACCGGGGTTACCCCGGCTATTATCGGTGGCCCCTTCGGGGCCGCAACACACCGAACTCGCGACCCGGTTCCGTTCTTCACCCATTTAACGGAAACCGCGGCGGCGGCGTTGGGCGCGGGCCGCGCGGTGTCCCCGATCATACACCGGCCCACCAACCCGAACACCCGGCTTACGCGACAGTTTCGCATCGGCCGGACACCCGTGGGCGTATAATTCGGCCGGCACGGACGCCAGCGACGCGAACAGGGACTATGTTTGTGTGCCGAGGGGTTCCCACCCAGACGCCGCCCGCCACGACGCGACACCTTCGATCCCGCTCCCCCTCGGCAGTACGACCCGTTTTGTCGCGCGAGGTGTCCCCGTGACCCCTGATCGGCTGGCTGCGCACTTAGCGACCAACGCTTACGGCTCCTTCACCCTGACCGACGCCGTTCGGCCGGGCACCGCGCTGCCGGTGCGCCCCCGGCAGGGCTACCGCGTGGACGTGTTCCGCGACCCGCGCGCCCGGCTCCGGCTCCCGATGCTCTCCGCGGCCGTGAGTGCCGAGACCCTGTTCGATACGTTCCTCGCGCTCCTCGAACCGTTGGGTGACGAGGTCCACGTGGTGCTGGAGAGCAGCCACGGGGCGAACGGCGACGCGCACACCGACTTGCGCCGCGACCACATCGACCGCCCGGTTCTGGCGAGCCACTTCTGTGAGTTCGAGGAGCTGCTGACGCACGACGGCTGCACCGGGGTCGCGGTGATGGCGCACCGGGTACCGATGGAAGTGCAGTTCGACGAACACAAGCTGCTGCACGTGTACGCGCCGAACCTGAAGCCGTTCCGCCGCGTGTTGCGCGCGCACGACGTGCGCCGCCGCAAGCAACTCCCGTTGATCTCGGACGCGGAGCACCTGCACCACACGACCGACGCCTACGCCGACGAGTTCCGGCAACTGGCAATGCGCGTCGGCGTCGGCGACTTCGACCGCGTATTGTCGGAAGAGTAGTGGTCTAAAGGCAGTTTTGACAGGATCACAGGATAATACAGGATCGAGATTTCAGCACAACTCTGCAGCGGCGCGCGCAGCGCCGGCCTCACTGAGGCCGGCTACAGAAACTCTCTTCATCCTGTATTATCCTGTGATCCCGTCAGAACTCTTCCGCTTTCGACTCGCGGGCTACGGCAGCGGGATGTCCTTGAACGCGAAGTCGACTTCGTGCGTGATCGTGAGCCACTGGATCAGTTGCAGTTTCTTCGGCGGGCCGAACTTCTGCGCGGGGCCGCCCCTGCGCCGGTCCTCGGTGCCGAACACCAGCACCATCTTCACCGTGCCGTTGTTGTTCTCGTGCGTGTTCGGCCCGTAGCAGAAATACTTGTTGCCCTTGTCGTCGAGCAGTTCGACCCGCTGCCACAGGCTCTGGCTCCACGAGTAGTCCTCGCCGCGATCCGGGTCGCCGGGGGCGAGCTTCTTCGCGGTGAAACTGGCGAGGTACGTCCCCTTCTGGTTCGCGTCCTCCTCCACCGACTCCAGCTCCATTTCGACGCTGCGCCCGGTCGCGTTGTGCTTCTTGGCCTTCAACGGGTCGTTCACCACGAGGTCGGTCGCGGAGCCGGACAGCAGCACGATACCGACGCGCCCCTTGAGCGACTTAATGGTGGTGGCGGCGCGGTCGCCGCGGGTGAGGTTCACGCTCATGTACGAGTTGTGGCCGCGCGAGCCGCTGTTGTAGTACCCGGAGCGGTAGCCCCCGTTGCGGCCGTCGCCGTTCTGCGGCGGCAACAGCGAGCCGCCGAGGTCGTCCTTCGCCTCCGTCAGCACCGGCTGCGTGACGCCGAGCATCGGGTTCTTCGGCTCCGATTGGATCTGGAAGCTGAGCGTCATGTACTCGGTGTTACGCGGCTGCGCGTTGCGCCGCGGAATGCCGGAGAGCTGCACGTTGCGGCTGGTCTGGATGTTGGTGGCGACGAACCGGAACGGCCCGGCATAGGCCACGTGCGGGTTCGTGGTGTCGTTGTTGTAAACGCGGATGCTGTCGTCGTCGTACTCGGCGTAGATGGTGTACCCGACCGCGTTGGCGACCGCGTCCGCGGCCTGCCAGAACGGGGTGTTGTTGAACTCGAACGAGTACTTCGCCTCCGAGCCGTCGTTGAACTCGATCTTGTAGCCGGTTTGCTTGGCGATCTCGGCGAAGATCTCCTTCGCGGTCTTGTCCTTCGCGCTGTACGTGATGCGCTTCGGCTCGACGAGGCGCTCGCGGTCCAGCTTGCGCACCAGCACCGCGAGGCGGCGCTGGACTTCGGGGTCGTCGGTGGCGAGCAGGGCGGCCCGCATGTGCGGCAGCGCCTTGTCGCCCTTCTTGGCGAGTTCCGCGCCGGCCCTTTCGCGGGCGCGGTAGTCGTCCGAGCCGAGGTCTTCGATCAGGCGCTTCAGTTCCGGGTCCGGGCTGTTGGTCGCCACCTTCGCCGGCACCATCGGCGCGGCCGGCGGGAGGATCTCGATCTCTTCCTTCTTGCCGCCCAGCGCGAGCGCGGACGCCACGAACAAGCCGAGCAGGGCCGAACCCGCGAAGGCGCGCATGAGAATCCCTTTGGAGCCGATCGAAGAAGATGCGCCGATTTCGACGCCCGAACGGGTTCTAGCCTACCAGCGGATTCGACCGCCCTCAAGGACGCGCCGCGGCGCTGTTACGCGATTTTGTAAAGAAGTGCTCAAGCTCGGCGCAAGCGGCAAAGGCTCGCGGTTGCAACGATGATGCTTAATGCGCCGGCTGCACGATGTCTGCCTGACGCGGATTCACCGCGGAGATCGCAGAGGACGCAGAGGAAGACAGAAGAGGAAGGGCCACAAAAAGGCACAAGAGCCACAAATGAAGAGCGCAGACAAGACAGAAACAAGGTTTAAAGACGCGCCGCTGGTTCGCTCACCTCTGTTGTCTTCTGACCTGTTTTCGTCTTGGTTCCCATGATGTGTGTGTGTTGTGCCTTTTTGTGGCCCTTCCTCTTCTGCCTTCCTCTGCGTCCTCTGCGGTCTCCGCGGTGAATACTTCTCACCTCGCGAAGTAAAACCGCTCGCTGCCGGGGGTGAGGTGGAAGGTGGTGGGGACCGGGAACCCGAACACCGTGCGGACGTGGCGCAACTCGACCGCGGGCTGAACGTCGCGGTCCGCGCCGATGGTCAGGCGCAGCGTCACCCCGACGCGCTCGCCGGTGGGCACGTCGGCGAACAGGCCCGCCGGCGCGAACGGGATCGTCCCCAACAGCTCCGCGTCCAGTGGCGCGTCCGGGCACGTCAGTTCGACCCAACCCGTGCGCGTGTCGCGCCGCAACTCGCCGCGCACGGCCCACGCGCCCCACTTCGGATCGGTCACGCTGCCGCGGATCGCCAGCACCTCGCCCGCGGGTTCGATCTTCAGGTTGATGCCGCCGACGGCGAACTCCGGGCGGCCCTCCTGCCGGATGCACACCCGCCCGCCCTCCACGGCGACTGCGGGCACCGTGCCGCCGCCCCCGGCGAACGCGGGCAGCGGCGTCGTCAGTTGCCCGGCGCTGTTCACACGCAACGTGAGGGCCGCGCCCGTCAGGCTCAGGGCCGACGGCGCGACCCGCCCGGTCACGAGGTCGGTCGCGGTCACGTCGGCCGAGGCCCGCGGCACGTTCAGCACTTCCGCCTTCGGGTTGGTCGGGTCCATGACGCGGAACCGGAACGACGACGTGTCGTCGCCCACGTCGAACTGCGACACCTCGACGGGCATACCGATGGTGCTGCCGAGGCGCGCCGCGACCATCGTTTTCCCGCGCTCGGACGCGAGGAACCGGCTCAGGCCGAAGCGGGCGGCGGCAACGAGCACGACGGCCGCGACCGCGGTGAGCGCTAGGAACCGGGCGACGCGACGAATCGAAACGGACATGGCGCGAGTCTCCCCGCGGGCGAACCGATGGGGCATTGTTCGGTCGCCGGACGACAGCCCGCGCGCCGAACGTCGGTCGCCGGGGGCCGGGTGTACGCGGGGGGCGCGTGCAAACGGGATAGGCCGCACGACCGGCCCGCCACATACCAACAGTGGGCCGCCGTGCAACTCAAATGTAGGACGGAGAAGGACAGGAAGATTGCGCTCCCGAAAAACGAAACGCTGCGGCCCGCGAGCGTCGTGCTCGCGGGCCGCAGCGTTTCAAGGAGCTCTTGTCTCGTTCGGGTGGCTTAGCGCCAGCGGACGGCGAAGCACGAGTTGCCGAGGACGACCAGTTCGCGTTCCTCGACGCCCTGATTCTCCAACGTGTCGAGCAGGTCTTCGGCATCGCAGAGGGCGCTCACCGTGGCGAGGTGCCATTCGGTACGGGTCGGGGCGGCGAGGTGCCGACCGGTGGCGAGGGTCTCGGCCGCGGCGTCGGCACTGGCGATGGTCGTCTCGCCCGCGAGCGCTTCGACCGGCCGCGCGCTGGTAATCACGGCGTACACCGCGACGACGGCGAACGCGATTCCGGCGGCGGTCAGGAGGGTGAGCGTCATGGCAGTGCCCTCGGCAGTGGCTCTTGGAGGTTGCCGAACCGTAGAACAGGAATCCTCCGAAAAATCCGGAAAAGCGCGCAAAACGCGCGGAATCCGACAGCGGGTAAAAACCCGACACGAACTCTGCGCTCGGGCGCGAACCGCGAGAGGTGCGAGTCCGTTCGGGGTGAAGCTCCCCTGTCGGGAAAGCGGACATCCTGTTCCACGAATTGTGATCGGCGCGAAACCGCACCGCAGGGCTAACAAAAGACAGAAGAGTTTCGACAGGATCACAGGATGAGACAGGATGAAAGACAGAAGAGTTGAATCCTCCTCTTCCATCCCGTCTTATCCTATGATCCTGTCGAAACTCTGTACTCCGGGTTACGCGCCTTGCGCGTCGCGCGTGATCAGGTCGTTGACGCGCTTCGCGAACGCGACCGGGTCGCTGACCTTCGATCCCTCCGCGATCACTGCTTGCTCGTACAACAGGCGGGCGTAGAGGTCGAGCCGGGGGGCGGCGGCGCTCTTCTCGTGTAGGGCGCGTACCGCTTCGACGGTGCCGTGCGCCGGGTTCAGTTCCAGCACGCGCTTCGCACCGCCGGTGTCGCGGCCCATGCGCTCCATCAGCCGTTCCATGTTCGCGGAGACGCCGTGTGTGTCGGCCACGAGGCACGCGGCGCTCTCGGTCAGGCGGTTCGTGAGGCGCACGTCGGCCACGTCGGGCAGCTTCGCCTTCAGCGCCGCCAGCAGCGCCGCGAACTTCTCCTTGTCTCCGGCGGGAACCTCGCCCGCGCCGGCCGCCTCGCCGCGGTCCGCGGCCACGAGCTTCTTACCCTTGTAGGTGCCCAACTGCGGGATCGCGAACTCGTCGATGGGGTCGGTCAGCAGCAGCACGTCGCGGCCCTTCGCCCGGAACGCTTCGAGGTACGGCGACCGCCGCAGTTGCTCCGCGCTCTCGCCGATCAGGTACGCGATCTCGGTTTGGTCCGTGGGCATCTTCTCGACGTACTCGGCGAAGGTCGTCGTCTTGCCGGCTTCGGTGTTCGCGCTCTCGAAGAGGAGCAAGTCGGCGATCTTCTCGCGGTTGCTCCAGTCGCGCGTCAGCCCTTCCTTCAGTACGCTGCCGAAGCCCTTGTAGAAGGTGAGGAACTTGTCCGGCTCGATGTTCTTCATCCCCGCGAGCGTTTCGAGCACGTTCTTGACGACGCTCTTTTGGATCGCGTCGAGAAGCGGGTTCTGTTGGAGCAGCTCGCGCGACACGTTCAGCGGCAGGTCCGCGGAATCGACGACGCCCTTCACGAACCGCAGGTACGGCGGCAGCACCTGCTCGCAGCGGTCCATGATGAGGACGCGCTGGACGTAGAGGCGCAGCCCGGCGACGGGTTCCTCGTAGTCGAAGCCGAACGGCTTCTGCGCCGGCACGAAGCACAGCACCCGGAACTCGGTCTTGCCTTCGGCCGCGTAGTGGATCACCTCCGCGGGCGCGTCGCCGTCGTGCGCCAGCGACTTGTAAAACTCCGTGTACTCTTCCTCTTTGACCTCGCTCTTGCTGCGCAGCCAGATCGCCTTGCGCGAGTTCAGCGTCTCTTCACTCGTTTCAGTCTTCTTCGCGTCGCCCTCGCCCACTTCCTTTTCCACGTCCATCACGACGGGGTGTTCGAGGAAGTCCGAGAACTTGCGGACGAGTGAGCGCAGCCGCCACTCGTCGAGGAAGTCTTTGGCGTCGTCCTTCAGGTGCAGGATCACGTCGGTGCCGCGGGCGGTTTTCTCGGCCGCTTCGAGCGAGTACGTGCCCTGTCCGTCGGACTCCCAGCGCGTCGCTTCGGTGCCCGCGCCGGCGGGGCGCGTCACAACTGTTACCTTGTCGGCGACCATGAACGCGGAGTAGAAGCCGACGCCGAACTGCCCGATCAGGCCGGGCGTTTCGCCGGTCTTGCCGGCCCGCTTCGCGGCTTCGAGGAACGCCTTCGTGCCCGACTGGGCGACGGTGCCGAGGTTGGCGATCACCTCGTCGCGCGACATGCCGATGCCGTTGTCGGCGATGGTGAGCGTGCCGGCGGCCTTGTCCGGGGTCAGCTTGATCTTCCAGTCGGTGTTGCCTTCGAGCTTGTCGGCGTTGGCGAGCGCGTCGAACCGCACCTTGTTGATGGCGTCCGAGGCGTTGGAGATCAGCTCGCGCAGGAAGATGTCGCGGTCGGAGTACAGCGAGTGGGTGATGAGGTGAAGCAGTTGCTTCAGTTCGGCTTTGAACTCGAGCGTCTCGGCGGGCATGGGGTGTACCTCCATCGTCAAATGCCAACGAGGACCGCGGGGCCCTCGTTTTGCGGATATTATAGGCAATCGGGGGCCAAGCAAGCGTGCGAGCGGCGCGGCGTCAGCCCGCCGGTAGCTACGTAACTCAGGCACGTTTAGCGCATCTCAGTTGTGTAGCTATCGGTGGGCTGACGCCGCGCCGCTCGCGCGCTTGCGCCTTACGGGCGCACGTCCAAGCACACCACATGGTTCTCGTCGCGCACATAAATGCGGCCGTCCACGAGCGCGGGCGTGGCCCAGTTGTTCTGCCCACTGAGCAGCTTCGCGGTCTTGCCCAGCGGCTTGTACTCCTTCGGGTTCGCTTCCACCAGCATTAGGAAACCGCTCGCGGTTTGCAGGATCAGGTGGTTGCCAGCGAGGATCAGCGTCGCCTGCCCGACGCGCACGTCGCCCCAGTCCTCCACTTCCTTGCCGGTGCTGAACTCGACGCACTTCAGCCCGCGGCCCCCGGTTTGGCCGTCGATCCCGAACAGGTGCTTGTCCTTGTATACGCTGGTGGCGTGGTGGTTCTGATAGCCGCGCCCGCGGCGCTGGTACACGGTCTTCGCGAACTTGATCTCGTCGCCGGACTTCTCGACGCGCAACAGCGCGCTGCCGGCGCTGTACGCCGACGAGATGAACACGTAGTCCAGCCCGGCCCCGTCGCTCACGAACACCGGGGTGGTGATGTTGCCGTTGTGGTCCGTGGCCCACTTGAACGTGTCGGTGATCTTGCCGTCGGTGGGGCGCACGGCGAGCAGCGCGTCGCCCATGAACGCGAAGACGGTGTCTTGCCCGCCGACGCTGGCGACGATGGGCGAGCTGTACCCCGGCGGGTGCGACCCGGACTTCCACTTCACGTTGCCCGTCGTCTTGTCGAACGCCACGACCGCACTGCCGCGCCCGCCGGGCTGCACGATCACGAGGTCGCCGTACACCAGCGGCGAGCACGCGACGCCCCACTGCGGCAGCGGTCCGCCGATCTCAGTTACAAGCTCGTGCGCCCACTTCACGTTGATGCCGTTCGGCGTCTGCTCAATCGCCAGCAGCTTGCCGCTTTGCCCGACGGTGTACACCCAGTTGCCGGCGACGGTGGGCGTGGCCCGTGGGCCGATGTCGTACCCGCCGCCCCCGACGCGGCCGGTCTCGTAGGCGAAGTCCCACACCAGCTTGCCGGTTTCGGCGTCGAGGCACGCGACGCGCTCCTTGTTGTCCTTCTTGTCCTGAACGTAGAGCTTACCGCCGACGACGGCGCACGACCCGTACCCGCCGCCGATGGGGACGCGCCACAGTTCCTTCGGCGGGTTCTTGTCCCAGTCGGTGCGGAAGGTGCCCGCGGGCGCGACGCCCTGCCCGGTCGCGCCGCGCCACCGCGGCGAGCCGGTCGCGGCGTCCGGGGGCGCGGTGTTCTTAATGTTCGCGCCGCCGGCCTGCTCCATCTCGGCCTTGTTCTCGCTGTCGCGCAGGAACCACGACCGGAACCACGGGATCTGCCACAGGGCGAACCCGCCCACGCCGACCACCGCGACGATTCCGAGAACGAGTACGACCCGGCGCGAGTTCATGTGCGGACCCCGAATAGGAGCGACGTGAGGTGCGCAACTGTAGTGCGCGTTTGGTTTGGCTACTCCCTCAACTCGATGACGAACACGGTGCGCCCGGCGCGGCGCTCCCAGCGGATCGTGCCGTGGTGCGCGTCGGCCGCTTGCTTCGCCACCGCCAGCCCCAGCCCGATGCCCTGATCCTTGCCCGTCACGAACGGCTCGAACAGCTTATCCGCCAGCGCCGCGGGCGGGCCGGGGCCGGTATCGGTCACTTCGATTTGGAAGCAGCCCTTGCTTGCGCTGCGGGCTTGTATTTGTACTTCGCCTTTCGGCCCGGCGGCCTCGACCGCGTTGCCGATCACGTTGCCGAACAGGTGGGAGAGGGCGGTCGCGTCGGCCGACAGCACGCAGCGCTCGGCGGGCGGCGTCCAGAGTACCATTGTGCCGGCGTGCTGGCACTGCGGTTTGAGCAGGTTCACGGCCTGTGTGATGAGGTCCGCGAGGTCGCACGGCTTGTGTTCGCCCGCCGGCGGCTTGCCGAGCGCGAGGAACTGGCGGAGGTTCGATTCGATGCGCGCGAGCTGGCGCAGCGCGACGCGCAGCGGTTCGGGGTCCGCGCCGGGGTTCTCCGTCAGGAACAGCTCGACGGCGAGCTTCGCGCCGGCCGCGGCGTTGCGGAGTTGGTGTGCTAGCCCCCCCGAAAACTGGCCGAGCACTTGGAGCCGCTCGTTGCGCTGCAACTCGTCCTGAAACGCGGCCAGCCGGCGGGCCGTGTCGTTGACCGCGTCGCACAGGTCGCGGACCTCGTCGTCCGCACCGGTCACGGGCATCGGCCGGAAGTCGCCGGCGGCGATCAGGCGCGTGCGGGCGTTCAGGGCGCGCACGCGCCGCACCAGTCGCGCGCCGAACGCCAGCGCGACCACCACGGCGAGTAGCGCCCCGGCCCCGCCAAGGACCAGGAGCGGGCGCACCGCGTCCGCGACCGCCGTGCGGCGCAGTGATTCGGGGTAGAAGATGTACAGGTTCCCGCCGGCGTTCGGGTGCGGGGCCTTCAGCGGCAGTCGCAGACAGCGGTACGCGCGCCCGGCCACCGCCACCGGCGGGCCGAGCGCGCGCTCCGCGTCCGCGTCCGGCTGCTCCGCGGTGGGCACGTCCGCGGGCGCGCCGATGGGTTCGCCGAACGTGGACTGCGCCGGTTCCGTCGGGTGCGTGAACAGGAACTCCGCCCCGGAGAACTTCTGCATCTTCCGCAGCACCGGCTCTTTCAATGGGAAGAACGGTGGCTCGGTGAGCGTGCGGGCGACGCCCCACTGTTGCGCCGCGAGGCGCTGCTCGGCGCTGCGCGCGGCGCTCCGCGCGGCCCACGCCGTCGCCGCCGCGTCGCCCACGAGGAGCAGCGCGAGGGGAACGAGCAGGCGGTAGCGGAGCGACAGGCGCACGGGTACAGTTTAGCGCATGACCCCTGCGGGGTCGCCGCTAAACGGGGGCGTGTCATGCGCTGGTTCCTCTCCTCGCTCTTGTGCCTTGTTCCTCTCGTGGCGCTCGGCGCCCCGCCGAACGTGATCGTCGTCATCACCGACGATCAGGGGTACGGCGACCTCGGGGCGCACGGCAACCCGGTGCTGAAGACGCCGCAACTCGATGCGTTCGCCAAGCAGAGCGCGTGGCTGAAGAACTTCTACGTCTCGCCGGTGTGCGCGCCGACGCGCGCGGCGCTGATGAGCGGCCAGTACAACTACCGCACCGGCGTGACCGACACGTACCTCGGCCGCGCCCTCATGCGCCCGGACGTCAAGACTCTGCCCGAACTGCTGGCCGCGGCCGGCTACCGCACCGGGCTGTTCGGCAAGTGGCACCTCGGCGACAACTACCCCCTGCGCCCCGAAGACCGCGGGTTTCAGGAAACCCTCTGGAGCAACGGCGGCGGCCTCGCGCAGCCGAGTGACCACCCGGACGCGCCGCGCGCGACCGCGTACTTCGACCCGATCCTGAAGCGGAACGGCAAGGAGGTGAAGACGAAGGGCTATTGCACCGACGTGTTCACCGACGCGGCGCTGAAGTTCGTCACGACGGAGAGCGACAAGCCGTTCTTCGCGTACGTCGCGTACAACGCCCCGCACGCGCCCTATCAGGTGCCGGACGACTTCGCGGACAAGTACGCGAAGCGCAAGCTGGGCGAGGACGCCTTCCCCAAAGACGGCCAGCCGTGGGCCGGGAAGAAGCTGAACGCCAACGAGATCGGCCGCGCCTACGGGATGATCGAGAACATCGACACCAACTTCGGCCGGTTGATGAAGGCGCTCGACGACAAGAAGCTCGCGGAGAACACGATCGTCGTGTTCCTGACGGACAACGGCCCCGGCGGGGTGCGCTGGAACGCCGGCCTGCGCAACCGCAAGGGCACCGTGTACGAGGGCGGCGTCCGCGTGCCGTGCTACCTGCGCTACCCGGCGAAGGTGAAGCCGCAAGCGCTCGGTACCGCGCTCGCGCACATCGACCTCGCCCCGACGCTGTACGAGTTGTGCGGGACGAAGCCAAAGGGCGCATTCGACGGCCGAAGTTTCGCCCCGACCCTACTCGGTGAACTCGCGGACTGGGCCCCGCGCACGCTCTTCGTGCAGTGGCACCGCGGCGACGAACCGGAGAAGTACCGCGCGTTCGCCGCGCGCGGCCCGCGCTACAAGCTCGTTCAGGCGAACGGCGTCGCGCCCAACGCGAAGTGGCAACCCAAGTACGAGCTGTTCGACATCGCGAACGACCCGTTCGAGGAGAAGGACTTGGCCGCCGACAAGCCCGACGAGGTCGCGAAGCTGAAGAAGGAGTACGAGACGTGGTTCGCGGACGTGACGAAGAAGGGCTTCGCGCCGCCGAAGATCGTGCTCGGCAGCGACAAGGAGCCGGTGACGCGCCTGAGCCGGCAGGACTGGCGCGGCCCGAAGGCCGGGTGGGACGCCGATAGCGTCGGGCACTGGGAGGTGAACTTCGCGCGCCCCGGTCGGTACAAGGTGACGATCCGCTCGGACAAGGACTTCGCGACCTACGCCGGGCGCGTGGGGGAGAACTTGTTCGACATGGCGTTTACCGACGGCACGGTGAGCCGCGTGTCGGAAACCTTCGACATCGCGAAGGCCGGCGACGGGCGCGTGGAAGTTACCGTCGCCGACCTCGACGGGAAGAACAAGCGCGGCGCGTACCACGTCGAGATCGAGTACGTGGGGCCGTTGGAGAAGAAGTGAGGGTGTTTTCGCCGCTTGCGGCTTCGCGAGCGCGCCAGCGCGACACTCGCGAAGCCGCAAGCGGCGAGACTCAATGCCGCAGTAGGAACTCGTTCAGGTTCAGGAGCGCGTGCTGCACGTCCTGTAGCCCGGCGGCGCGGTCCTTGGCGTCCTTTAGGTGCGCGCTCACCAGTTCCTTTTCGCGCGCCGTCGGGCGGCGGCTGAGCGTCGCGAGGTAGATGCGCTCCACGATCCACGCGTCGTCCTTGCCCGCTTTCAGCCACTGCGAAACGCGGGCGTCGGCGCTCTTCACTTTCTCCAACACGCCGGCGTTGTTCAGCATGTGGAGCACCTGCGGGAGCGCCGGGTCGTCCTCGCGGGCGCACTCGCAGATCACGTCGCGCACGGGCTTGCTGAACGCGGTCAGGAACGGGTGGTTCAGCGTGCCGTCCGGCAGCGCGATCGCGCGCGTGCCCGCGGGATAGCCCTTGAACTTCTCCGCCACGCCGGTCGCGCCGCTCACCGCGTCGAGGATCTGTTCCGCCGCAAGCATCCGCACGCTGGCCTTTACGAAGTAGCGGTCGGGGTCCGCCGCGTTCGGCGACTGCGCCGGGCCGTCGCTCGCCAGTTGATAGGCGTGCGAGTTGAGGATCACGCGCACGAGCGGCTTGAGCCGGTAGCCGGCCTTCGCGAACTCGGCCGCGAGCGCGTTCAACAGCTCCGGGTTGCTCGGCGGGTTGGTGTCGCGGAAGTCGTCCACCGGATCGACGATCCCTTTGCCCATCAGGTGGAACCAGACGCGGTTGGCGACCGACGGCGCGAAGAACTTGTTCTTCGGATCGGTGAGCCAGTCGGCGAGGTGGTCGCGCCGGTCGTCGTCCGGGCCGCCGCGCGGTGCGACCCAGCCGAACGCGACCGGCGGCTGCGGCTTGCGCGTGACCGGGTTGTTCAGCTCGCGGTTGGCCTGCGTGTACACGATCTCGTCGTCGAGGCCGAACTGCGAGCCTTTGAGTTGCACGCGGGCGAAGAACGCCGCGAGGCCGTAGTAGTCGGCCTGCGTGATGTTCTCGAACGGGTGGCTGTGGCACTTCGCACACTGCACGCGCACGCCGAGGAACAACTGCGCCGCCGCTTCCGCCGCGTCTTCGGGCGTGCGGGCGACGCGGTAGAAGTTCGCGCCCGGCTTGTGCAGCGTGTTCCCGGTGCCGGTGATGAGTTCGCGCGCCAGCTTCGTCACCGGCTTGTCGTCCGCGACGCTGCGCACCAAGTAGCGGTGGAAGCTGTGGACGCCGCGCTCGCTGATGGTGGTCGGGCTGCCGCGGAGCACGTCGGCCCATTTCAGCGCCCAGAAGTAGCCGAACTCTTCGCGCTCCAGCAGCGCGTCGATCAGCTTCGCGCGCTTGTTCGCGTCCTTCGAATCGAGGAAGGCAAGTGCTTCGTCAGGGGAAGGAAGCGTGCCGATGGCGTCGAGGTACACGCGGCGGAGGAACACTTCGTCACTCGCGACCGCGGCCGGGAGGAGCTGCATTTCCTTCTGCTTGGCGAACACCGCGGTATCGATGAAGTTGTTCGCGGCCGGCGCGCGGAACGCGAACTTCGGGTCCGGTTGCACGAACGAGAACCGCACGCTGGTGATGCCGGTGAGGAACCGCGCCAGCACTTGCACCTCGCCGGTCTTGGCGAACGTGACCTTCCCATCGGGCGACACCTTCGCCGGGCCGTCGCCGGTGGTGAAAACTGTGAGCGCGGTCACGTCGCGCGTGGTGCCGTCCGCGAAGTGCACCGTCGCCGTGAGCTGCACGCTGGGGTTCGCCGGGTCGAGCCGCTTCGCGCCGGGCGTCACCTCGATCTTCACCAGCACCGGCGGCTTGTCGTCGGTCGCGCCCTCACTGATCCACTTCGCGATGGTGCGGTACATCGCGCTGTCGCGGCCGAAGAGTTGCCCGCCGCCGTGCGACACGCGGCCCGTCGCCTTCATCAGCAGCAGGCTGTCGTTCGGCGACTGGCGGTTGACGCGCCGCCCGCCCACTTCCTTCGCGAGCGTGGCGAAGTCGAGGTCCGGGTCTTGGCCGCGCAGCGACAGGCGGAACCCGTTCTTGCCCTGCGGCGAGCCGTGGCACGCGCCCGAGTTGCACCCGACGCGCGACAGCGCCGCGATCACATCCGTACGGAACGACGTTGGCGCGTCGGCTGCGCGCGCGAAGGAGGGCGCGACGAACACAGCCACGACAGCCAGAGCGCGAACCATTGGCGAACCTCGCAAGAGCCAAGAACCACCAACAGCCAACAGCGAGCGGCGCGGCGTAAGCCCGCCGGTAGTTACCCAATTCAGATACGTTCAGCGCAATGGAGTTGGGTAACTACCAGCGGGCTTACGCCGCGCCGCTCGCCAACGTCACTTCTTCTTCGGCGCTTCCACCTTTTTCACCTCGATCTCGACGGGCCCCGCGCGCAGCTCTTCCTCGAACCCGCTCACGTCGGCGGTCGCGGAGAGTTGCCAGTTCTGCTTGCGCGGCTGCGCGTCGGCCGCGGCCTTCACACGCACCTCGACCGACGTTTGCCCCTTGGGGATCGTCACGGTTTCCGGCGTGTCCAGCCCTTGCATGGCGTTCAGGTGCAGCATCACGGGGCCGTCGAACGACTTCATCCGCTCAACGCCGAGGCGCACGGTCGCGGTCTCGCCGGGCAAGAGCGCGACCTTCGGCGTGTCGCTCACCACCTTGTAGGCGTAGGTCAGGTCGAGGTCGAAGGTGCGCGTCAGCGTCACGCGCCGGCCCAGATGGGTGCCGGTCGCGGTCACTTCGATGCGCGGCTTGCCGATGTTGGACAGAATCTTCGAGACGATCGCGCCGCTCACGTTGGGCTGCTTCGCGGTGGCATCGGGGAACTCCGCGTACACGCGCGTGCGACCCTCGTCCTTTCCGGCCAGTTGCCCGCCGACCGCTTGGAAGGTGATGGGGCCGTCGAACCCGGGAACGCGCGTCGTCACCACCGGGACCGGCACGGACTGGTAGCGCGCGAGCGTGAGCGCCTTTTCCGACAGCTCGAAGGTGAACGGCGCGGGCGGCGTGATCTGCACCGCGAACCGGTCCGTGAGCGCCGGCGGCAGGCGCGTCTGGTCCTCGCGCATCGCGATCGGGATCAGGTCCACGTTCTGATACCGGTTGTCGATCAGCGGGCGCGTGCGGACGAGGAACGGCGTGCCGTTGCACTCGCCCACGATCTGGATGGTCTGAAGCCCCAGCCCCGTGTGCCCGTCGGCCGAGAGCTTGCACACCACAGCGTTCTCGGTGTCGCTGATCGTGTCCGGCGAAATCTTCACGCCGACAGTTGCGCCCACGAGCTTGAGCGTGATCGGCCCCTTGTTGTCGCCGCGCTGCACGACCAGCGGCACGATCTGGTAGCTCCCTTGCGGTACGGTCAGCCCTTCGACCTCGGCCGTGATGCTCGGCGGGAACGGCGTGTCGCGCACCACGACGCGGTAGGCGTGCGCGTCGCTGCCGTCGCGGAGGGTGTCGCGCACCACGATGCCGTAAGTGCCGGCGGTGTTCGCGGTGAAGTCGAGGTTCAGTTCGCCGTCGCGCGACTCTTGGCTGCGGCGCTGCTCGCGCCCGGTGTGGTCCACGACGGTCACTTCCAGATCGGCCGGCGAGTTCAGCGCCCGCGCTTCGGCGCGCAGGTAAATGCGCTGGCCCTTTTCCATTGGGAACGAGAACGCCTGCTTGCGGCCGGGTTGTTTCAGCACGCCGCACAGCACGCCGGGCACGACCGCGGGCGTCGGTTGCAGGCTGCCCGATTGCAGCGCGCGTTCCAACGGGAGGAACAAGTTGCCGCGCACCGGCGACGCGCGGAATGCGTACCACGTCGCGCCGCTCGTCGCCTGCCACAGCGCCGCATCGTGCGCCGCGTCGAAGTCCTTCGCCACCGTCACCGCGCCTTCGGAAGTGGTTACGGGCACCCACGCGGAGCCGTTGTCCTTCGCGCCCTTCACCTGTTGGAAGAACGGCCCCGACAGGCGATCTTCAACCGCGACTGCGTTCGGCATCGCGACGCGCTCCGCGGGGAACTTGCCCACGCGCAGGATGTAGTGGTGGTGCTCGTTCGCCTTCAGGCGCGCGTCGCGCACCTCGACCGTGTACGTCCCGGCCTTCTCGAAGGTGTGCGCGAAGCGGAAGTCGAAGTAGAAGCCGGGGTCGTTGTCGCGCTCGGTCACGAACCGGCCGTCCGCGTCGCGAATCGTCAGCAGCGGGTCCGCGTCCTTGCCCAGACGCTGCGCGACGCACTCGAAGCTGACGCGCTCGCCCGCGGCCACGGTCAGCGCGTACTTGTCCGCGGTGCCCTCGCGGAACGTGCCCCACACGCACCCCGGCAGTTTCTTGTCGGTTACAGGCAAATCTTCGATGTGGAACAGCACGGCGCTCGTGAGGCCGTCGCGGGTGGCGAGGCGCAGGCCGCACACACCGACCTCTGCGTCCTTCGCCGCGGTGATGTCGAACACGAGCTTCGTCGCTTCGCTGCTGACCGGCTTCGCCACAATCGCGCCTTTGGGAAGCGCGGCCCACACGTCGAGGCCCGGCGCGAGGTTCGTGCCGGTGAACGTCACGCGTGTGGTCTTGCCGCGCTCGATCAGCGGCGGCGACACGCTCTCCACGACGTTGTGCGTGGGCGACCCGTAGGCGAGGTGAATGCCCACGCGCGGATCGGTCGCGCGCGCCGCAACGGGGGCGAGCAGAATGAAAAGACTGGAAAGCAGGTGGCGCATTGAGGGTGTTTCAAAGTAGTAGGCACACTCCGTGTGCCGTAGGTGTTCGGCTCGTGCAGCGACGGCACACGGAGTGTGCCTACTACTTTCAACGGCAAGAAAACTACTGGCGGGACCAACGTCACCTATGCTACACTCGGCCGAAGTCGATTGCACGCCGAAACGCCGCCTGCTATTCACGCCAGTACACAGCCATTGCACAGGGGGCTTACGCCCCCCGCTCCGGGGCCGAATCATGCTGAACCTGTGGGGTTCGTCGTCGCTGGACCGGCGCGAGTTGCTTCGCGTGGGCGGGCTTGCCGTGGGCGGGCTGGCGCTGCCGACACTGCTCGCACGCCCGGCGCTGGCCGCGGGCAAGCCCAAGAGCTTCGGCGCGGCCAAGAACTGCATCATCCTGTACCTCAGCGGCGGGCACAGCCAACTCGACACCTTCGACCCCAAGCCCGACGCGCCGGACGACATTCGCGGCCCGTTCACCACCATCAAGACGAAGCTGCCCGGCGTCAACTTCTCGGAACTGGTCCCGCACTGCGCGAGCTGGATGCACAAGACCGCGCTCATTCGGACGATGTGGCACGAGCACAACGACCACGGCCGCGGCTCGTACTGGATGTTCACCGGCTACCAGTACCCCGGCGGCGTGCCCGAAGTGAACAACATGAACCGGCAGGACATGCCGCACATGGGCGCGTGCGTGGCGAAGATCGCGCCGGGCAAAAGCCCGCTGCCGGCGTGGGCCATCGTGCCGCACCGCATGGACGTGGCCGGCGGTCGCCGCGCCGGGCAGTTCGCCGGCGCGCTGGGGCCGAAGTACGACCCGCTCTACACCGGCGGCAACCCGAACGACGACAACTTCAAACTCGACCACATTCCGCTTGTGGCGAACGAGAACCCCGACGCACTCAAGCGCCGGCTCTCGCTCGTCGACCAACTGAACGCCGAAACGAAGCCGCTCAACGGCCTCGCCGCCAGCGGCACCATCAAGGACTCGCAGGCCAAAGCCGTCGAAGTCATTTCGTCGGACGCGGTGCGCAAGGCCGTCGACTTGGCCGGCGCACCGGCGAAGGAGCGCGAGCGGTACGGCCGCAACCTGTTCGGCCAGTCCGTGATGCTCGGCAAACGCCTGCTCGACGCCGGGGTGCGGCTCGTGCAGTGCAACTGGCAGCGGGCGCAAGGCATCAACGGGTTCGCGTGGGACACGCACTGGAACAACTTCACCGCGCACAAGGACGACCTCGTCCCGCCGTTCGACCGCGCGTTCCACGCGCTGATGACGGACCTCGACGCGGAGGGCAAACTCGACGAAACGCTCGTCGTGGTGGCCGCGGAGTTCGGCCGCTCGCCGAAGATCACCAAGAGCAACATGGGCCGCGAGCACTGGCCGGAGTGCTACAGCATCATGCTGGCCGGCGGCGGCATCAAGGGCGGGCAGGTGTACGGGGCGAGCGACAAGATCGCCGGCCGCCCGGCCAAAGACCCGGTCACGCCCGCGGACTTCACCGCGACCGTGTACCATTGCCTCGGCATCGACAGCTCGAAGGAGGAGCACGATCAGGGCGGCCGGCCGTTCACGCTCTCGAAGGGCAAGCCGATTGAGGCCATTTTGTAACCGCAACCGCGGGCGATGAAAAACAACGATCCGCGAGAGGGCTAAAACCCAGGTGATTCGCGATACCTTCGCTCCAAGTCGGCCATGAGTATTGGCCGCTTCTTCTTGGATCGTGCCTTCTTCATGATCTTGCGTCGTTTCATGGCCTCT
>VGZJ01000099.1 GCA_016872595.1 Planctomycetota bacterium | reverse complement strand
GCGGCACGGGATGCGGGTCCGGGCCATCGCCGGACTGGTGAACCGGATGATCGACGCCTGAACCCACCCGCCGATCAGCCACGCGGCGGGGCCGCACGGGCGCCGACCTTATCGTGAAGAACATCTAATGGATGACGGTGTACGAGTCCGGTGCGGCAGCCGACGGCACCACCGCGCCGGGCGCTTCAGCGGTGAGCACTTTGGCAAGCCCCCAATCCATGACCTGCACTTCGCCGAACTTGCCGACCATCACGTTGCGGGGCGTCAGGTCGCGGTGAACGACGTTGTGCTCGTGCGCGTACGCCACGGCCTGCACGACGCCCTCGAAGATCGTGACGAATCGGTCGCGTTCCTCCGCGGTGCCGGTGCTATTGTCGAGCAGGTCCGCGAACGTGCCCCCCGGCTTCTTGATGAGCTTCATCACAAGAAACGGGCGGCCGTTCGGCAGCCTTCCAACGGCGTGAACCGGCGGGATGTTGGGGTGTTGCAACTGCGCCGTGATGCGGGCTTCTTCGAGAAAGTGGACCGCGAGGGGGCTATCGGTGGCGATGTCGTCGCGCAGAAGTTTCACGGCCACGTCGCGGTCGAGTTCTCTGTCGTGGGCGCGAAAGACGACGCCCATTCCGCCGCGCCCGACCTGTTCGTGCCGAGTGTATCCGGCTGGGAAGTCGACGCCGGGTAACGGTGGGAGCGCGCCGCCGTCGCGCGTGTTCGTGAAGTCGAAGGTGGAGGTCTGCGGCGCGATCGGAACTTTGTCTGGCATGTGGGGTGTTCCGTAGGGACGGCCGATTGTACCAGAAGTGAAGTGCGCGGCCCAAACGCCAGCGGGTGGAATTGGTAGGCCACCTTCAACACTCCGAGCCGGGTAAAAGCCCCTACCCGTGGCACATCCGAACGCCGCGTGCGGCGCGGCGACACCCGCCGTCGCCGCGCCGGGGCGGCGCGGGAAACGCGCCCACCGATACGGCCGCTACAGGCCGCTAATTCGGTCTTACGAAGCGAATATTCAGCCCATTTCCCCCAATGTTCCCGCGCAAGGACACCCGCGCGCGCTCATAAACTTTGTGACCCGCTTCGCCCGCGGAAACCGCCCATACGATTCAACCCGCCCGGCACTCACCGCCGATACTCTCGAGGCCTGCCGTTCGGCGCTGGGGTACAGATATGGTTGCGCCACTGGACCAACTGATCGGGTCGCTCGCGAACACCGGGATGACCCGGTTCTTCCGGCGCTTGTTCGACGACTACCCCGACCTGCTGATGAAGGACCAGATGGTCGAGGCGGTCGGGCCGGATCGCGCGATCAAACTCGGCGGCCACTGGGTCACGAACTTCGGCTCCGACAGCTTCCTCGGCCTCGATCAGGACGAGCGCGTGAAGGCCGCGCTGGAACGCGGGGTGCGCGCGTGGGGCACGCACAACGGCAGCTCGCGCGCGTTCACCTGCGTCGAGCCGCACGTGCGCGCCGAGCGCAAGCTCGCCGAGTGGCTGGGCACCGAGGCCACGCTCATCTACCCATCGGTCACGCTCGTGAACGTCGGGGCGATCCCCGGCCTCGCGACCCGGCGCGACGTGGTGGTCGCGGACCAGTTCGCGCACAACTCCATCGACGAAGGGCTGAAGCTGGCGAAGGCCCGCGGGGTGCGCACCGCGAAGTTCGCCCACAACGACCCCAACGCGCTCGTCGATACCCTGCGGTCACTTCAACCGTACCGGCACGCGGTCATCGCGGTGGACGGCGTGTACAGCATGAGCGGCGTGCTCCCGCCGCTGACCGAGTTCCGCCAGATCGCCCGCGAGTTCGACGCGGCGCTGTACGTGGACGACGCCCACGCCACGGGGGTTCTCGGCGCGCACGGCCGCGGTACCGTACTCGAAGCGCTCGGCGACTACGACAACGTGCTCACCATCGGCTCGCTGTCGAAGGGGTTCTCGTGCATGGGCGGGTTCGTGGCCGGCACGCAGGACGCGATCAACGTGCTCAAGCTGCGCTCGAACTCGATCATCTTCGGCGGCCCGGTCCCACCCCCGTACCTCGAAGCGGTGTGCGCGGTCGTCGATATTCTCGCCTCCGACGAGTACCCGGCGCTGCGCGCCCGGCTCGACGCCAACGTGCGCCAACTCACCGACGGCGCGCGGCAGTTGGGCCTCGCGGTGATGGGCGGCTCGGTGCCCATCGTCTCCGTGCTGGTGGGCGAAGAAGAGGCCACCTTGAAGGCCGGGCGGTTCCTGTACGAGCATGGGTACTACGTCCAATCGGTGGTGTTCCCGGCGGTGCCGCACGGCGCGGGCGTGCTGCGCATGCAGGTGAACGCCAACCACGCGCCGGAGCAAATCGACGGCCTCCTCGGGGCGCTCGCGGCCCTGCAAGAAACCGCCGCGCTCCCGACCCCGGACGCCGCGCTCGCCGCGGCGTAGCGCCGTTACCGCGGCGTTACGCGCCCGCGGGTACACTCGACCTCCGCCCGCCCTCGGAGGTTCCGCCGTGTTCCTCTCCTTACTTCTCGTCATCGCTCAACCACCGGGCTTCGCCCCGCAGCCGACCGCGCTCGCCGTCACCGGCGACGGCAAGTTGCTGTTCGCGGCTATGAGCTTCGTGACCGACAAGCCGGGGGCCGTGTACGTCTGGGACTTGACGACGCCCGAGCTGCGCGCGGTCGTGCCCGGCACCCCGGCCGGCGTCGTCTCGGTTCACCCGACCGCTGACGGGGCGCGATTCGTCGTCACCACCATCGCGCGCTCGGGCGCGCCCGGCAACGTCGAGGTGTACGATACCGCCACCAAGAAACTGCTGCACACGTTCGACGTGACTTCGCCGCGCGGTGCGGTCGTCGCGGTGTCGCCGGACGCGAAGTGGGTCGCCGCCCGCGCCTACACCGAGAAGGCCGAGTTGAAGGTGTGGGGCACCGAGACGGGCAAGCGCGCGGAAGCGGTCGAGAAGGCCGCGGGCGGCACCGCGGGCACGGTCGCCTTCGTGGGCGGCAAGCTGGTGATCGCGTCGCGCGAGGCGTACGCCGCGTTCGACCCGGCCACGGGCAAGGCGCTCGACAAGTGGAAGCCCGCGGAAGCCCCGGTGCGCACGTTCCTCGAAGGGCCGGGCAACATTGCGGTGCTGCCCAACGGCAAGGGCATGGTGTCGGTCGCCGCGACCGGCAAGCGCCGGCAGAGCTACACGGTGGCGCTGATCGGCGAAAAGAAGACGTGGTTCCTCGGCGAGGCGTGGGACCGCGCCGGCGCGCCCGTTCTCTCGCCCGACGGCCGACTCCTCATCCTCTCCGTTGGCAGCCTGCGCGACACCAACGGCACCTACGCGCTTAAGTTGGACGCCGACGGCGCGCCGGAACTGACCGACGCGAACGGTAAGGACGACGGGCCGGGGCTATGGGGCGCGCGCGTCGAAGAGGGGAAGCGGATCGCGTGGTGGCCGTGGGAACTGAACGACGCACCGAAGGGGCGCGCCATCGATCGCGGGTGGCACGGGCCGCTGGCGTTTTCGCCGGACGGCGCGCGGCTGTTCGTCGCCGGCACCGGGGGCCGCGTCGCCGCCTACGACGCGACCAAGCGCGCCCGCACCGCGACCCTGTTCGCCGGCATCGCGGACAAGGCCGCCGTCCCCGCGTGGCACATTGTCACGACCGCGAACGAGGCCGTCGGCGCGCCCGCGGAGCTTGAAGCGCTGATAACAGCCGGCAAGGTGAAGGACGCGGCGAAGGTCAAAGCCGCGCTCGGCACGAAATAGCGCTCAACGGACGAACTTGCTCACCATGCCGAGGAACTCGGCGTTCGATTTGGTCTTGCTCATCTGTTTGACCATCGCCTCCATCGCCTCGATGGGCTTCATCTGCATGAGGCTCCGGCGCACGAGCGTGACCTGTTCGAGCATCTCCGCGGGGAGCAGACGCTCTTCTTTGCGGGTGCCGCTCGCGCCGAGGTCGATGGCCGGGTACACGCGGCGCTCGGCCAGCCCGCGGTTCAGCACCAGTTCCATGTTCCCGGTGCCCTTGAACTCTTGGAAGATCACCTCGTCCATGCGCGAGCCGGTCTCGATGAGCGCGGTGCCGAGGATGGTGAGGGTGCCGCCCTCGTCGAACGCGCGGGCCGCGCCGAACAGGCGCTTGGGCACGTCGAGGGCCTTGGCGTCCACGCCGCCGCTCATGGTGCGCCCGCTGCCGGCGGTCTTGTTGTAGGCGCGCGCGAGGCGCGTCAGGCTGTCGAGCAGCACCAGCACGTCGCGGCCCTGTTCGGTGATGCGCTTGGCGCGCTCGATCACCAGTTCGGCGAGGCGCACGTGGTTCGCAGTGTTCTGGTCCGAACTGGACGCGATCACCTCAACCGGCGGCGCGACCGCGGCCTCGCCCTCGGCCGGCTTGCGGACGATGTTCCGCTTGATGTCCGTGACCTCCTCGGGCCGCTCGTCCACGAGCAGGATCATGAGGTACACGTTGGGGTGGTTGGCGAGCACGGCCTGCGCGATGTGGGTGAGCAGAACCGTTTTGCCGGTGCGCGGCGGGGCCACGATCAGCCCGCGCTGGCCCATGCCGATGGGCGTGAACAGGTCCATGACGCGCGTCGTGAGCGGCTCCGCGCCAGTTTCGAGGCGGAGCCATCGAGTCGGATCGACCGGGGTCAGTTCGTCCCAGTTGCGGCGCTTGTACGCCTTCGGGTCGCCGCCCTCGATGCTCTCGACGGACATGAGGCGCGGCCCCTGCCCGCGGCGCGGCGGTTCGAGCGCCCCGCTCAGCATCACCCCTTCGGCCAGTTTGAACCGACCGATGAGTTGCGCCGGGACGAAGGCGTCGTTGGGGCTCGGGGCGTAGTGCTTGGCCGGGTTGCGGAGGAACCCGTGACCGCGCTGATGCAGTTCCAGCACGCCGTGCGCGCTGTTGCGAGGGTCGGACATTCGCGGACTCTGCCTTCGAGTGCGCCGGCCGCGCGGCCACAGGGCGGCGCGGGCGGCTGTAGCAAACCGAGAGGGAACGGAGCGGACGGGTACGGGCGCTTGGGCGAACGGTCGTCGGTAAGGTGAAGGAATTGTACCCGGCGCGCCGCGCGCCCGCTAGCGGGTTTTTCGGACTTACATCCGAATCGCGCGAACGCGGCGCGAAATCTCTTCCACCGGGATCAACTCGCCGGTGCCCGCGCCGGGGCACACGTCGCACGTCTTCTGCCATTCCTCGGGCGACTCGACGGTGCTGTCCCAGAACGGCCACGTGCGGCACTGCGGCGGGCGCACGGGGTAAATCGTGCAGCCGCGCTCCGCGCTCAGGAACACGCAGTCGCCGTTGTCGCGCTCACGGAGCGTGCGCCGGCCGCGGGCCTTGCGGCTGTACAGCTCGCGCACCTCCGCGAGCGGTTGGCCGAGGTACTTGGCAATGGCCGCGAGTTCGTCGTCCGTGACCCACACGTACCCGGGCGCGCCGCTACAGCAGTCGCCGCACTGGGTACACGTGAACCGCAGCCCGTCCGCGTACCACGGGCGCTCGGGGTCGGGGGTGGTGTCGGCGCGGGTCGCGTTGTCGCTCATCTTCGCCTTGCGTTGGGGCCGTCGCCCGCAGAGATGATAGTCGGCGCGGGGCGGGCCGCACAGCGCGGGGGCGGCCCCGATTGCGGTTGCCGGGCCGTTCCATACACCAAACTCGTTCCGAAAGTGCCCTCGCACACCCCGGACGCGCGATGACCCAGCTACTCGGCGCGGCCCTGCGCGGTACCGGCAGTTGCCTGCCCGCGCGCGTCGTCCCCAACGATGAGTTCACAGAGGTTCTGAACCTCGACACCACCGACGAGTGGATCCGCACCCGCACGGGCATCCGCGAGCGCCGGTTCGCCGGGTCCGGCGAGTCGTCCGCGACCCTCGGGACAGACGCGGCCCGCAAGGCCATCGAGTCGGCCGGCCTCACCCCGGCCGACATCGACCTGATCGTGTGCGCGACGGTCACGCCGGACCTGATGTGCCCGGCCACCGCGAACCTCATTCAAGCCGCGCTCGGGTGCCGCCACGTCCCGGCGTTCGACATCGCCGCCGCGTGTTCGGGGTTCTTGTACGCGCTCTCGGTCGGTGCCCAATACGTCCGCACCGGGGCGGCGAAGCACGCCCTCGTGATCGGGGCCGAGGTGCTCACCCGGACGGTGGACTTCACCGACCGCAACTCGTGCATCCTGTTCGGCGACGGGGCCGGGGCCGTGGTGCTGAGCGGCACGCCCGTCCTCACCGCCGGGGTGCGGACGATCCGCTTGTACTCCGACGGCTCGCGGCAGGAACTGATTCAGGTGCCGAGCCGCGTGACCCCGAACCCCCCGCCCGGTCCGCCGCAACTCCAGCGCCTCGACTACATGCGCATCAGCGGGCGCGAGGTGTTCCGGTTCGCGGTCACGCGCATGGTGGAACTGATCGAACAGGCCCGCGCCGACGCCCGTGAATTGGGGCTGAGCGGCATCGACGTGCTGATCCCGCATCAAGTGAACCAGCGGATCATCGACGCGGCCCTCGAATCGACCGAGTTCCCCGCCGACCGGGTTGTTGTGAACCTCGACAAGTACGGGAACACGTCCGCGGCCAGCGTCCCCATCGCGCTCGACGAGGCCCTGCGCGCCGGCCGGTGCAAGCCCGGCGACACGGTGCTGCTCGTCGCCTTCGGCGGCGGGCTGACGTGGAGCAGCGCCCTCGTCACGCTCTGAGGTTCAAAGTAAGAGGCACACTCCGTGTGCCGTCGCTACGCACATCGGAAGCGCGTTGCGGTTCCGCAAGCGTTTCTGAGTCGCACGGCGACGGCACGCGGAGTGTGCTGACTACTTTGAAGTCCGTTAGTGGCAGAAGTGGGCGTCGTCCTCTTCGACCGTGGCGAGCGGCACCTGCACGCGGACGCGCTCGCGCTCCAACTTCGGACCGAGGCCACCCAACTCTTCGTGCAGCGTCTCGCGCAGGTCCTCGTAGCTCCCGAAGCTGTGGTCGTTGAACAGCGTGTACCCGGTCCACATGAGGTTCGCGCACACGCGCGGCGGCACGCGCCCGGTCGCGGCCCCCAACCCCGGCAGCGCCACCGACTGGATGCTGTCCGGCTCGCGCGCGTTCTGCATGTGGATCGCTTGGAACGCCGCGGCGCAGGCCAGCGCCACGTTCATCGTATCGCTCACGTTCTCGGCCGATTGCACCATCGTGGGCGCGGAGATGAGGAACCGCGGGAATCCGATGCCCGTGGGCACGCACGTCGCGGATCCGACCGGCAGGAACCCGTCGTGGTACTTGGCGATGTCGTGCTGCACGCGCTTCTCGACCGGCGCGCCGAGGTGCCGCTTGATGACCGCGTCGACGCCGCCGTCCATGCGCCCGCGCGAGTTGGTGGGCGACACCCACGCGTCGACCGCGAGGCTGGTGATCGACCCGTGGACGATCTCGACCTCCGGCGTGTCCGCGAACGCGCTCCGCCACGCCTTCACGACGGAGGCGTTCACATCGACCAGCACGACGCTCAGAACCGGCTTCATGAACTTCACCGACATGGCTCGCTCCCGGTTGGGGTTGAGGAAGTGGGAGGAAGGTACCGCGCCGCGCGCCGGGTTCCGATGTCGGTAGCGGGGAAACAGAGTCGCCAACTCGCTCCGCGAGTTGGCGACTCTTTTCCAACATCGCGATCCGCGCCCGCGCGCGTGACAATCCGCCCACACTTTCCCCACCACGGAGCGCGCGATGAGCGACACCACCACCGCCCCAAAGCCGGACCCGAACGACCCGCTCGCGCTGACGGAACTGTTCGCCGGGGGCGGGGAGAACTGGTTCCCGGTTCTCAAGCCCGTTATTGAGGCGCAGCCCAGTGCCGCCAGGTTCATCGGTCCGGCGCGCGGGCCGAAGGTCGTGCCCGTGCGCGAGCTGACGTTCCAAGCGCTCAAGCCGAACCCGCCGCACAAGTGGAAGGTGGTCGTGTTCGGGCAGAACCCGTACCCGCGGGCCGAGAGCGCCACCGGCATCGCCATGTTCGACAACCAGTTCGGCAACTGGGCCGATAGCACCTTCGGCAAGGTCATCACGATCCGCTGCATCATCAAAGCGGCGGCGATGTGGAAGCACAAGGTGCCGAAGGCCACGCCCATCGCCGACCTGCGCGCTCCTGAAGAAGCACGACACCGTTCAGCCGCCGGAGTGGTTTCAGGCGATGCTGACGCAGGGCGTGCTGCTGCTGAACGCGGCGCTCACGGCCAGCGCCGACGGCGCGCTCGCCACCGACCAGCACACCGCGTTCTGGCGGCCGGTCGCGGAGGCCGTGATCGACAACATCCTGCGCGCGAAGCAGGCCGCGGGCGCGGAGGACCGTGGGGTCGTGTTCGCGTGGTGGGGCGTTCACGCGCGCGGGCTGAAAGAGGTCGTGCTGCGCCTTCAGAAGAAGTACCCCGACGTGAAGGTGCGGCACATCGACCACGCCAACCCCGCGGCGCAGGGCGACATTTTCTGCGACGGCAACCATTTCGGCGACGTAAACGTCGCGCTCGCCGCGCTGGGCCACACGCCCATCGACTGGCTGCCCAGCAAGGGCTGGGACAAGGTTGCGGCGCGGGCGAAGGGCGACGGCGCGCCTTCCGAAGACACCGCGGCCCGGATGGGCGCGTTCATCGCCTCGACGATGGAGCTGCACAAGCTCTACCTCGAACGGCTCCAGAGCGTCAAAGACGAAGGGCTTGCGGAGCTGCCGGCGATTACCGGCGTGTTCGACCTGCCGCTGCTGTCGTTCCGCGAGGCGACCGCGCCCGTGGTGAAGGTGCTGGCCGGGGTGGGCGGGTACGTCGGCGCGTCGGTGAAGTTCGGCGAGCAGAAGGCCGGGAGCGCCGCGGCCCACGGCATGACCGCCGACGAGATCGCGGCCATTTACCTCTACACCTGCGAGTCAGCGTTCTACCGGCAGATCAACGCGGCCCTGCGGAACCCGGACCGCGCGCACGTCGCCCCGTACCGCCCGTATCTGCGGCTGTTCTTCTCCGCGGTGGCGCGGCTCCCGCGGCGCACCGAGAGCCTGTGGCGCGGCGTCCCGCTCGACCTGCGCGCGCAGTACCCGCTGGGGCGCACGATTACGTGGTGGGGCGTGTCATCGTGTACGTCGAAGTTGGGCGTGGCGCAGGCGTTCCTCGGCGGGCGCGGCAAGCGCACGCTGTTCGAGGTGACGCCCGCGACCGCGGTGGGCATCCGCAACTTCTCGGCGTTCACCGGCGAGGAAGAGTTCGTACTCGTGCCGGGCACGCGACTGAAAGTAACGAACGTGACCGCGGACCGCGGCGGGCTGTGTACGGTACGGCTAGCGGAACTGCCCGACGAGCGCCTCGTGGCGTGAAAGCGAACCCCGGAGAGTTGGGTGGGGTGTGGGGCGCGGTGCGAGTGTGCTTCGCCCTGTCATGGCGAAGCGACCTCCGGTAGCAGAGTGCGGGCCGATGGTCCCCGCGGCGCAAGACCGCGTAACTGGCCCAAAGTGCCCACGAAGAAACCGTGCGTTCCTGCCCCAGACCGCCAATCCGCCACCCCAGAGCGCCACCGTTTATTGAGTTGGCGCTCTGGGCCAAGTGCTTGTTTTTCTAGCGTTTCGACCACCCAGAGCGCCAGAGCGCCAGAGCGCCAACTCGCCCCCGGCGCAAGCGGGGTATCTATACAAAATTGTACATTGGGCGCGGCCGCGCCGCGCTCGGAGTGACCCACTTCAGCGGGTCGCGGTGCCGGCGCGTTCGCGGTCGTGCCGCGCGCCCCGGCGGGGCTTCGGACCCGCTAACAGGACCGCCCGCGCGCGCCGCCCGCGTCGGAGGTACGCGCCCGCGCAGACTCAGCCCGACCTACGATCCGTCAACCTCTAAGGAAGTTCCGGGGGCGGCCTCAGCCCGGCACGTCCGGGGGCCCCAGCCCGGGGTCGCCCGGGGACAGCTTCAGGGGTCGCGCCTCCAAGCGGACGGCCCGCCGTCGGCCGTCTCCGAAGACACCGGGGAACCGCTCCCGCAACCGGGCCATCACCTCCGGAACCTCGTCCTGGACCTGGAACGGGTCGCGGCCCCGGACGTCCCGACCGGCGGCCCGGAGGGCCCGGTACACCATGAGCCGCCCGAACAGCAGGGCGTTGACTAGGTGCTGCTGCTTCTCCGGCGTGTCCAGCAGCGACTCCGGGTCGTACTCGTCCCACAGGTGCTCGTTGCCCGGGGTCCACCGCGGCTTGATGTCCGCCAGCACCGCCATCAGGTGCTCGCCCCGCTCCACCCGCATGGCGAGTTCGACGTTCCCCGTCGGGTAATCGTACCGCTTCTGCCCCGACGCGGGTGCGGTTGGCTTCCGGAACAGCCAGTCGAAGAGTCCCATCGGTACGCCTCCGGTGGCCGAACCTAGGATTAGCGCGCGCTGATGAGAACCGCTCTCATCGCGCGTGGCGCGCGCTAACACGGGTTCTGCCGGTGTTAGCGCGCCACGCGCGCGCTAAACGGGTAACCACAAGTTCGCGCCGTTACAGCTTCTCAGATCGCATCTTCGTGTCAAGTGGGCGGGTCGCGCCCCGGCTTGGCACAAGAACGTGCCACCAACTTGCGCGCGAGGGGCGCGAAGGCCCGCCACGGGGTGGCGGGCTGCGCTCGGCGCGTTAGCGGTTCTTCACCATGAACATGACGCCGCCTTTAGGCCCGCCGGCGGTCAGGTGGGCGAGTTGGTCGAAGCCGTAGGCTTTCAGCACGCGCACGACGGTTTCGCCCTCGGACGCGCTGCCGACCTCGAACAACTGCCGCCCGCCTTCGGTCACGGCCCATTTGCCGTTCACCGGCTGCACCTTGAGCGTCGTCAGGTCGAACGTGCGGCCCTGCGCGCTGATGGGGGCGCGCGTCGGGGCCTTGCCGTCGCGCAGGAAGAACGTGAGGTTCGCGGTGCCGCCCAGCTTGCAGAACTCGGTGTACTTCGCGTCCTGCACCGTGCGCGCGGCCTCGCGCGCGGCCCACTCGGTCGGCCCGAACCGGCCCAGTACCTCCGGCCCGGCCGCCACCACCCACTCGAACCCGTCCTTGCGGGCCTCCACCTTGCGCGGGTCGATCTTCACCATCTCGCCGGTGTATCCGACGCCCGGAATCGGGATGCCCGTGCGCGTCAGCGAGTCGATCTGCGCGTTCACCGCGCCCGGCAGCGCCCGTGGGGGCGCGTCCGTGGACACGTACAGGTAGCTCATCACCGGCTGCTGCGGCGCACCCACCACGCCGACGCGGTTGAACCCGTACTTGTGGATCACCGCGGCCGTTTGCTCCGCGCCGGCCTTGTCCAGCCCGAAGTTGAACAGGATGTTGTTGTCGTCGCGCACGGTCCACGTGCCGCGAATGGCCTCGACGCGCGCGGTCTTCAGGTCGATGGGCTGGACCACCTTCGCCCCGCCTGCGATGGCCGGGCCGAACCCGCCGCCGGCCGGGGTCACGCCGGTTCCCTTCGGGTCGGTCTTCGGGTCCGGTGTCGCGGCGGCGACGGCGGGGCGGCCGTTGGTCAACCCGTACTCGACGACGGGCTTCGTCGCCCCAATCGTCACCCACTCGGTCGGGCGCAGGTCGCGGAACACGCGGACCACGTCGCGGGCGTTGGTCTCGCTGTCGTTGTTGTTGCCGGTGGCGCGCAGCGGGCGCGCGCCGGCCCACACCTCCCACCCGCCGGCCACGCGCTTTACGGCCACGTCCTGCGCGTGCAGCGCGAGCTTGATCTCGGCGTGCGGCAGCGCCACCTCGGCCGGGCCGGGCGTCGCGGGCTTCGGCGCGACCACACCCGGCGGCAGCGGTTGCGGCGGCTTCGGCTGTGAGGGCGAACCGGGAAACGCCGGCGCGACCGGGGCCAGCGGCTGGAACGGGGACTGCGGGAACTGCGGCGGCTGCGCGCCGGCCCCGTGCGCCCCAAGAACCACGCCCGCTACCGCCGCCGCGAGTCGCTTCCGCATGAGACTGCCCCCGAACGAACGGTTCCGACCGTTCGGGTTGTATCGGCTGTCCGGGCCGCGCGACTTCAGCGTGTGCGGGCGATTCCCGCGTCGCCTCAAAACGGGGTCCGACTTTGCGGATGCGGCAACTCGGTTGGCCTGTAGCGGTTTTTCGCTCTAGGGTTGTGGGCCAAACCCGTCCGGGGACCGGACGCCGCGCGAGCGCACGCAATGATCGGCCGCGTATTTCTGGGACGGTACGAAACGCGGCGGCTGCTCGGCGAGGGCGGCATGGGGAAGGTGTACCTCGCGCGCCAACTCGACCTCGGGCGCGAGGTCGTCGTGAAGGTGATGCACGAGAGCATCGCCGCGGACCCGAAGTTCCGCGACCGGTTCCAGCGCGAAACCTTCCTGATGGCCCGGTTCCAGCACCCCGGGGCCGTGACCCTCTACGACGCCAGCCTCGACGACCCGCTCGGCCCGTGCATCGTGATGGAGTACGTCCGCGGCACCAACCTCGAAACGCTGCTCACCAAGAACGGGCGCATGAGCGCGCCGCGCGTCGGCCGCATCGTCGGCGAGATGTGCGAGGTGCTACAGGCCGCGCACGACGAGGGCATCATCCACCGCGACCTGAAGCCCGCGAACCTGATGATCGCGGACCCGGACACCCCGCGCGAGCGCGTCAAGGTCATGGACTTCGGCCTCGCCAAACTGATCGAGGGCGAACCGGGCACCCGGAAGGTGACGGACACGAACGTCGATTTCGCGGTCGGCACCCCCGGTTACATCTGCCCGGAGCAGGTGCGCGGCGAAGAAATGGACCACCGCGGCGACCTGTACTCGGTCGGCGTGATAATGTACGAGTTGCTGACCGGGCGCGTGCCGTTCATCGGGGCGAGCGGCATGGACGTGCTGCTGGCCCACGCCACCGAGTACCCGCCGACGTTCGCGGAACTGGGGCTGAGCGGGCGCGTGCCGTCGGAGGTCGAGGAACTGGTGTTCGACACACTGGCGAAGGACCCCGGGGACCGGCCGCAGTCGGCCCGCGCGCTCGCGGAGCGGTTCGACACGGCGCTGAACCGCGCGCAGGCCAAGGCCGAGGCGCGCGGCTCGCACTACGGTCCGCGCCCCGGCCCGCTGCCGGGCGGCTCGCACCACGGCACGGCCGCAGTCGCGCCGGTCGCCGCCGCCGCGGTGCCGGTGACCGCCCCGTCGCGCGCCGACGCGGTGCTCCCGTTCCACATGGAAGCGTGGATGCCGGAGCGCATCGCGATCATGAAGCTCCGCGGGTTCGTCCACGACGCCGGGGGCGAAGTGGTCGAGAGCGTGCCGGGGCTGATCCGGGTCCGGCTCGGTGGGCGCAAGGCCACCACCAGCGGGCCGTTCTCGTGGCTCGGCCTGCGCCGGGCCGCGGCCCCCATCGACGTCGAACTGCACCTGCACCACCTCGACCCGGCAAAGGACAACGAGCTGACGATTCACGTCCTGTTCCGCCCGTCGCACCCGGCCCTGCTGACCGACCGCAACTGGCGGCAGCGGTGTACGCAGGTGTTCATCGAGCTGCGCGCGTACCTGATGGGCCGTTCGCCGGAGTGACGCACCTCGTAGGGCGCGACTGCTGGTGTTCGTAGAGACTCGCGTCAGCGGGTCAGCGCCCGGCGCGCGACCGCGAAGGTGATTGCCGCCCCGACCCGCTGACGCGGGCCACTACGAACGGCGCGCTCAGGCGCGCTTCTCGGCGACGCGGAACACTTCGATGGTGCCGTCGGCGGTGCCGCGGGCGCAGTACCGGCCGTCCGCGGTTAACGCGGCGCACGTCGCGGCCCCGCCCGCCAGTTCCCACTCGCGCACGGGCTTGCCGGTGCGCAGGCTCCAGTTCAGCGCGCGCGGCCCGGCCCCGGTCCCGACGAGCGTTTCCGCGTCCGGGGCCAGCAGCGCCAGCGCGCCTTGCGTCGGCACTTCGAGCTTCACCGCGGGCTTGATCGCGGTCGCGTCCCACAGGCGCGCGGTGCCGTCGCGGGCCGCGGTCACGAGCTGCTTGCCGTCCGGGGTGAAGGCCGCGCCCGTCACCTCCGCGGGGTGCGGCAACACCGCGCGCTGGCTGGACCGAATGCGGCTCATCGTCCACAGGCGCGCGGTCGAGTCGAGCGCCGCGGTCGCGACCGTCAGCCCGTCCGGGGCGAACGCGACCGCGCTCACGGGGCGCGTGTGGCCGAGCAACAGCGCCCGCGGCTCGCCGCGGAACACCGGCACCGGCTCCCACACGCGCAGGGTGAAGTCCTCGCCGGCCCCGGCCACGGTCTTGCCGTCCGGGGCGAACGCGACCGCGCTCACGTAGCCCTTCCCGCCGCGCAGGGCCATCAGTTCCTTCGGCTCCTTGTCGGTCACGTCGTACAGCCAGACGGTGCCGGCGCTCGCGGACCCGAGCGCGACGGTGCGCCCGGTCGGGCCGAATGCGACCGCGCGGAACCCGTCCGGCTTGCGGACGCAGGCGCGCTCACCGGGCTTGCTGCTGGCGACGTCCCAGACGCGCGCGGAGCCGTCGGCGGCGGCCGACGCGAGCAGGCACCGGTCCGGGGAAAACGCCAGCGCGCACACCGCCCCGGTGTGCCCGCGGAACGTGGCAAGGAGCTTGGCCGCGACCGGCCCGGTTGCAGCGGGAAGCGTGGGTGTAAACATGATGCGGCACCTGAACGCGCAGAGTGCCGAACTATAGGACACGCCGGCCCGACGTGCCGGCGGAAGGGGAAATGAAGGGGTGGCGTTGTCCACCCTGAAAGGACGCCGTGGCCGGAATGGGAACCGCGTCGCGCGCCCGGGGCTTGCTCGCAAAGCCTCGCCGCGCGCCCGGGCTAAGTTCTGTCGCCCCTTCGGGGCGGAGCTTTAGCCCGCGGAGCGGGCGTCAGAGTTTAGCCCGGGGTGCGGCGAGTCTTCGAGCAAACCCCGCGCGGCGTGGCCGGAATGAGACTGAACCCGTTCGCGCGTCAGGGCACGGCTTGGCCGTCGGTCAGCGCGGCGGCGGGCGACGCGACCTGCTCCGCGCCGGTCACGTCGGTCCAGTCGCTCGCGCCGGCGCGCTTGTACCGCCGCACCTGCGTGAACTGGCCGTCGCCCTTCAGCAGTTGCACCGCCACGCGCGCGGCCTTGCCGTTCTCGACGAGGTACATCACGGGTTCGTCGCCCACCTTGCCCACGGCCGCGGCCGGCACCGCCCACGCCGCGGGCAGCTCCGCGCTCAGCTTCGCGTGAACGTACGTGCCGGGCCGCAGCAGTCCGTTGTTGTTGGGCAGATCGATCTCGGTGCGCAGGGTGCGCGACCCCGGTTCCAGCGCCCACGAGGTGCGCGCCACCTTGCCCACCACCTCCGGCCCCTGCACGGCCTGAATCGCTAGCCGCACCTCTTGGCCGGCGCTCACGAGTCCGGCGTCGGCTTCCGGCACGTACACGACGACGCGCACCGGGTCGACGCGCGCCACGCTGAACAGCGCGACCTTGTCGCCGGCCTTGACCTGATCGCCGCGGTTGGCGGCCCGGCGCGTGACCACGCCGTCGTAGGGCGCGCGAATGTCCAAGTAGCGCAGCTCCTCTTTCGCCTCGCGCGCGACGGCGCGGGCGACCGCGAGTCGGGCGGTGGCGGCGGTCACGTCGGCGTCGGCCTTGTCGCGGTCGGCGCCCGCCTTCGTCACGGCCGCCTTCGCCGCGGCCACGCGCGCCTTGGCCTCCTTGTGCGTCGCTTCCGCGGCCTTGAGTTGGAACTGCGTCTCGTCGAGCGTCTGCGTGTCGGCCATGCCGCCGGCCACGAGTTTCTTCACCCGGTCCAGTTCCTTCCGCGCGCGCTCGACGAGGGCGTCGGCGCGCTCGACCGCGGCGTCGTATTGCGCGACGTTGGCCTCGGCCGCGGTCGCCCCGGCCCCGGCCGCGACGAGCGCCTGCTTCGCCTGATCTTCCTCGGCCCGCGCCTGATCCACGAGCGCGTCCTTCTGCTTCGCGCGCTCGACCAGTTCGGGGGCCGCGATACGCGCCAGTACCTGATCCTTCGTCACCCGGCTGTCGATGTCGATGAGCCGGTCGTGGTCCGGGCGCGCGGCCTTCAGGGGGTCCGGTTCGATGGCGTCGATGTACCCGGAGGCGTTGGCGCTGAGCGCGGTTTCGTCGAACGGGCGCACCGTACCCGGTTGCTCGACGACGCGCTTCACCGCGCGCTGGGTCGGCTTCGCGACGGTGATCGGCACGGCGGGCGGCGCGGGCGGCGCGGGCGGCGGCTTGCGCCCGCACCCGACGACCGGGACCACCAGTGCGAGCAGCAGAAGGTAACGGTGCATGAGGACGGCTCCGAGGTTCTGTAGCCGGCCTCGCCGAGGCCGGGGATACACCGCAGGTTCAGCGCCGGCCTCACTGAGGCCGGCTACAGAACTCAACTCGCGACCTTGTGCCGGCTGGCGGGGTCGAACGGGTCCAGCGACGCGCTCGCGGTGCCGGCGCGCCCCATCGCCAGCGCGAACACCGCGGGCAGCAGGAACAGCGTCGTGAGGGTGCCGGCCAGCAACCCGCCGATCACGGCGCGGCCGAGCGGGGCCGTTTGGTCGCCGCCCTCGCCCAGCCCCAGTGCCATCGGTACCATGCCGGCGATCATCGCACAGCTCGTCATGATGATGGCGCGGGCGCGGGCCTTCGCGCCGTCCGCCCCCGCGGCGACGGCACTCGCGCCACCGGCGCGGGCGCGCTCGGCGAACGTCACCAACAGGATCGCGTTCGCGGTCGCCACGCCCACGGCCGTGATCGCGCCCATGAACGATTGCAGGTTCAGCGTCGTGCCGGTGACGAACAGCGCGACCGCGACCCCGGCCAGCACCGCCGGCACCGGGGCCACCGCGACCAGCGCGAGCCGGGCCGATTGGAAGTACGCCATGAGCAGCAGGAAGATTACGACGCCGGCGATGATGAGGCCGCCGGAGAGCCCGGCGAACCAGCGCTGCGGGGGGACGTTCCACGGGGCGTCGAACGCGAGCGGGCCGAACATCTCGCGCATCGGGGCCACCTGCCCGCGCACGTCCACGCGCGCCCCGGTCGGGGGCGGGCCGGCGGCCTCGACCGCCTTCGCCACGTCGCGCGCCAGCGCGCCGAGGTCCGTGCCCTGCACGTTCGCGGTCATGCTCACCACGCGGCGCATGTCGTAGCGGTCGATCTGGCCGGGCATGGTGCCCTCGCGCACCTGCCCGATGTCGCCCACGCGCACGAGGTTCTCGCCGGGCACGGCGACCGGCGCGAGTTCGATGTCCTTCATCGCGCCCACCAGCGCGAACGGCACTTCGACCTGAACTTGGTAGCCGATGCCGCTGGCCGGGTCGCGCCAGTAGTTGGGCACGGTGAACCGGCTGGACGAGGTGAACGGGGTCAGGGCGTTGGCCGCGTCGCCGGCGCTCGCGCCGGTGGGCGCGAGCTTCTCGCGGTCCAGTTTCACCTCGACCGTGGGGTAATCGAGCGCCTGCGCGAACCGCAGGTCGACGAGGCCCGGCACCTTGGCGAGTTCGCGGTACACCTTTTCGGCGTGCGCGCGGTTGTCGGCCATGCGCGGGCCGTTCACCGCCACTTCGACGGGCGACGGGGAGCCGAAACTCATGACCTCGTTCACGATGTCGGCCGGCTCGAACGAGAGGCGCAGTTCGGCGACGCGGGCCCGCGCGACCGCGGCCGACAGTTTCGCCGGCGGGCCTTGCCAGCGCTCCGCGGTCCAGTTCAGCAGGTGGTCGGGCAGGGTCGCGCGCAGGCGCGCCTTCAGGTCTTCGACGCGCACCGGCCCCGGCTTGAGGGCCACGCGCATCACCGCCTCTTCCGGCCCGCCCATCCACAGGTACACGGTGTTCACCGGGTTGCTCGGCGGCACGACGCCGACGAACCCGATGCTGATCTCGACCTCGCCGCCCGCGGCGCGCACGTCGTTCTCGATGAACCGCAGCGCCTCTTGGGTGATGGCTTGCGTCTCCTCGATGCGCGTGCCGGTGGGGGCTTTGAGCCGGAACTGGAACTGCCCCGCGTCCACCGGCGGGAAGATTTCCGTCCCGAGTTGCCGGCCGACCAGCGCCAGCGCGCCCGCCGCGAGCGCGAAGTACAGCGGCACCGCGAGCCACCGCGACCGAAGGATGAGGGCCGAGGGATGACGGATGAGGGAATACAGGCGGCCGTGGTGTGCCTCGGCCTTCGGCGCGCCGTCCGCGTGTTTCCGGCGCAGCAGCCACACGGCGAGGACCGGCACGAAGGTACTGGACAGGACGTAGCTGGCGATCATGGCGAACCCGACCGCGAGCGCGAGCGGGACGAACAGCGCCTTGGCCGCGCCCTGCATCAGGAACGACGGGATGAACACCGTGAGGATGCACAGCATCGCTAGCAGGCGCGGCACCGCGGTTTCCGAGACCCCGCGCCACACGGCCAGCGCCACTGAGGGCGTGCCTTCGAGTTGGGTGTGGATGTTCTCGACCGCGACCGTACTTTCGTCCACCAGAATGCCGACGGCCAGCGCGAGGCCGCCGAGCGTCATGAGGTTGATCGACTGGCCCGTGAGCCACAGGGCCACGAGCGCCGCGACCAGCGCGAGCGGGATGTTCAGCACGACCACGATCACGCTCCGCCAGTCGCGGAGGAACACCAGCACCATGAGGCCGACGAGCGCCGCGGCCAGTAGCCCCTCGAGCGCCACGCCGGTCATGGAGTTGGTGACGTAGGGCGACTGGTCGAACTCGAAGCTAACCGTGATGTCGTCGGGCAGCACGGCTTGCATGGCGGGCAGGTTCGCGCGGACGTTCTTCACCACGTCGAGCGTGCTGGCGTTGGCCCGCTTGGTGACGAGGATGTACACGGCCTGCTTGCCGTTGACGAGGGCGAACCCGGTGGCGATGTCGTTGGCGTCCTCGATGCGCGGCCGGTCGGTGACGGGGTCGCGCAGGCACACGTCGCGCAGGTACACGCCGCGCGTGATTTCGATCGCGCCCAGTTCGTCGGGCCTCACGACCATCGCGTTGGAGGGGACGAGGGCGGTGCGGGTGGGGTCGCGGAGCTGGCCCGACGGGGCGATCACGTTCCCCGCGGAGAGCGCCTTGACCACCTGATCGGCGGACAACTTGTGGGCGAGCAGTTGCTTCGGGTCGGCGCGCACCACGACCGTTCGCGCGGACCCGCCGAACGGGGGCGGCGCGCTCACACCCTCGATGGCCGCGAACATCGGCCGCACCTTGAACAGCGCCTGATCCTGAATCTGGCCGATGGTCTTGGTTTCGCTCTTGAGGACGAGGAACCCGACCGGCACGGACCCGGTGTCGAACCGGGTGATGAACGGGGGCACGGTGCCCGGCGGCATGAACGCGCGCGAGCGGTTCACCGCCGCGACCACCTCGGACATGGCCTGCGCCATGTCGGTGCCGGGGTGGAACGACAGCTTGATGAGGCACACGCCCTGCGCGTTCTTGCTCTCGACGTTGCGGATCCCGCCGACGTACAGGATGTGGTACTCGTAGTAGTTGGCGATCAGCCCTTCCATCTGTTGCGGGTCCATGCCGCCGTAGGGCTGGCACACGTAGATGACGGGCAGGTCGAGCGGCGGGAAGATGTCCACCTTCATGCGCGCCGTGGCGAGCAACCCGGCGAAGGCGACCCCGGCGAGGAGCACCATGACGGTGACGGGCCGGCGGAGCGCGGCGGAAATCGGGTTCATCGGCGTCGGGGGCTGTGGGGAGTGGCGGCGGGATAGGTGTACCAGCCCGGGCACGGCGACGCCACCGCGATTCCGCGCGGGGTGAGCGTTGAGTCGCGCGCGCGGGGCCGCTAGAATCGTCCGTGCGCCCCACCTCGTATCCTCCCGAAACGCGCGATGGCTATTGCAGCACAGTGCCCGGAGTGTAACGCCAAGTTCAAGGTCGCGGACGACCAAGCCGGCGAGCGCGTCGAGTGCCCACGGTGCGGTGCCACCCTCACCGCGCCGGACGAACCCGCGTCGCCCCCGCCGCGCCGCAAGCCCGCGCTCTCCATCGACGACGACGAGGACGAGCGCCCGCGCCCGTCGCGCGCCGGAAGTGGGATGAAGGGGGCACCGCGCCGCCGGCGCGACGACGATGACGACGACGACGACGACGATGACCGACCGCGGCGGCGACGCCCGAAGGCCGCGGGCGGCTCGTCCGGCCCGGTGATCGCCGTCGTCACGCTCGTCATCATCTTGGTGGTGGGCGGGGCCGTGGGCTATTTCCTCTCGACCCGCAACAAGGACCGCGCCAGTTCGACCGCGCCGTCGGTATCGGGGCCGGGGGTGGGGCGCTCGAACTCGAATAACCCCCTATTTCCCAGATGACCTTCGACTTTCGGCATGGCATGTGCGCCGGAACCCTGGGATTCCCAGCGTTTCTGCCTCTTTCCTGCCGAAATGACCGAGGAACCCAATGGGTGACCGCCGAAATGACCCCCTGCGTGTGGATTTCGACCGCGAGATCAAGTT
>VGZJ01000098.1 GCA_016872595.1 Planctomycetota bacterium | reverse complement strand
CGCCCCGTCGTCACACGGTGATGATGAAGAACGTCGCCGGACTCCACAACCGGATGTACGGGTAACGACCACACAGGATCGTCTGGCCGAAGTGCGACTGAACCAACACCTATTGCGCAACGAGTCTGCTTTTGGGTTGAGTGTTTGGAGCCGCGACCGGCAGGGAGCGGAGCTACACAATCGTTATAGCTCCGCTCCCTGCCGGTCGCGGCTCCAATCGCGGCGCAGGCTGTTGTGTCAGCTCTTACCTTTCTTTTCCATCTTGGCCCACGTGTCCCGCAGCGTCACGGCCCGGTTGAATACGAGCTGGCTTGCGGTCGAGTCCTTGTCCACGCAGAAGTAGCCGAGGCGCTCGAACTGGAACGTCGTGCCGACCGCGGAGCCGGCGACCGACGGTTCCAGTTTGCACCCGGTCGCGACTTCCAGCGACTTCGGGTTCAGGTTCGCGAGGAACGTCTGGCCCTCGGGCGCTTCGTCCGGGTTGGGCTTCGCGAACAGGTGGTCGTACAGCCGGACCTCGGCGTCGATCGCGCTTCCCGCGTCCACCCAGTGAATCGTCCCCTTCACCTTGCGGCCGTCGGGCGAGTCGCCGCCGCGGGTCGCGGGGTCGTAGGTGCAGCGCACCGCGACCACGTTCCCGGCGGTGTCCTTCTCGACCCCGGTGCAGGTGACGAAGTAGGCGTAGCGCAGCCGCACCTCACGGCCGGGCGCGAGCCGGAAGAAGTCTTTCGACGCGACCTCGCGGAAGTCGTCCTGTTCGATGTACAGCACCTTCGAGAACGGCACCTTGCGCGTCCCGGCTGCGGCGTCTTCCGGGTTGTTGACCGCGTCCATCTCCTCGGTCTGACCGTCCGGGTAGTTCTCGATGATGACCTTCAGTGGGCGCAACACGCCCATCACCCGCGGGGCCTTCTTGTTCAGGTCTTCGCGCAGGGCGTCTTCGAGCCACGCCACATCGATCATGCCGTTGTACTTCGAGACCCCGACGCGCTCGCAGAACTTCCGCATCGCGTCCGGCGTGTACCCGCGGCGGCGCACCCCGCAGATCGTCGGCATCCGCGGGTCGTCCCACCCGGCGACGTGCTTCTCCTGAACGAGTTGGATCAGCTTCCGCTTGCTGAGCACGGTGTATGTGAGGTTGAGGCGCGAGAACTCGATCTGCTGCGGGGCGTAGATGCCGATGGCCTGCACGTACCACTCGTACAGGGGGCGGTGGATCTCGAACTCCAGCGTGCAGATGGAGTGCGTGATGCCCTCGATGGAGTCCGACTCGCCGTGGGCGTAGTCGTACATCGGGTAGATGCACCACTTGGTGCCGGTGCGGTGGTGCTTCGCGTGCATGATCCGGTACATGATCGGATCGCGCAGGTGGAAGTTCGGGTGGCTCATGTCGATCTTGGCCCGCAGGGTCCGCGCGCCCTCCGGGAACTCGCCGGCCTTCATGCGGCGGAACAGATCGAGGTTCTCCTCAACCGAGCGGTCGCGGAACGGGCTGTTCTTGCCGCCCTTGATGTCGCCGCGGTACTCGGCCATCTTCTCCGGCGGCAGGTCGTCGACGTAGGCCTTGCCCTCTTGAATCAGCTTCTCGGCCCACTCGTAGAGCTGGTCGAAGTAGTCGGAGGCGTAGAACTCGCGGCCCTCCCAGTCGGCCCCGAGCCAGCGCACGTCCTCGCGAATGGAGTCGACGTACTCCTGCTCCTCGGTGGTGGGGTTGGTGTCGTCGTAGCGCAGGTTGAACTTGCCGCCGTACTTCACGGCCAGCCCGTAGTTCAGGCAGATCGACTTGGCGTGCCCGATGTGCAGGTAGCCGTTCGGCTCCGGCGGGAAGCGGGTGTGCACCTTCCCGCCGAACCGCCCGGTCTTGTTGTGCTCTTCGATGATGTCCTGAATGAAGTTCAGGGACGGGGCGTCGGGCTTCGGCTCGGTGCTCATGGGTAACTTCGTTCCGGGTGAGTTCGGGATGTCCTGAGAGGTATTTTGCGGAGAGGCGGCGAACTTGGCACGGAGCACTCCCACTTCGGCCCTAATAGCGCAACCGCCTCGCGGAGAATTCGGTCGCCCGGCTTGAGGGCACCTTCGGACACGACGTCCATGTGACACCCGAGCAATTCCGTCAGATCCTGCTGGACGGCGATGAGGTCGAGTAGGCTGCGCCCGCGGTCGAACGCGACGAGGACGTCCACGTCACTGTCCGGCCCGGCCTCCCTGCGGGCCACGGACCCTAAGATGCGAACGTGGCGCGCCCCGTTCTGGCTCGCGAGTCGCGTGATGTCCGACCGGCGCTCTCGGAGTTGTTCAAGAGTGAGCGTCATGGTCGAGACTCCGAAGGGCGCGATCAATGCGGGCGAGGCAGCGGTCGCGGCCCAGCACGGCGAGCGTGTCGTAGGCGCTGAACCCGACCTCGCGGCCGGTCGCGGCGACCCGCAACACTTGGCTCAGCGGCCCGGCCTTCGCGCCCTCGGTTGTGGCAAGCGCCTCGGTCGCGGCCTTCAGCGTGTCGTGGGCGAACGGCTCCGCGCTCGCGACCACCGCGCGCAGCTTCGCGAGTGCGTCCTTGAGCGCCGGCACCGCGGGCGCGCCCTTGTACGCCGCGGTGAGGTGCTTCGTCGCAACCGCCGCGTCGAACGCGATCTGCTCGTCCGACAGGAACAGGTAGTCGTAATCGAGGATGTCGCCGGCGACGGTCATGCGCGGGCCGGCGGCCTCCACCACGCGCGCGACGAACTCGCGCTCCGCCGGCAACCCGGCCCGCGTCAGGAACGGCGTCGCCAGTTCGACCTTTTCCGCGACCGGCAGCGCCTGCATGTACCGCGCCTGAAACGCGAACAACTTCTTTACGTCGAGGCTCGCCGGGTTTTGAACTACTCGGTCGAGCGAGAACTCGTTTACCATCTGCGCGAGCGTGAACTCCTCGCGGTTGTCCGCAGTCGCCCAACCGAGGAGGACGAGGTAGTTCAACACGGCCGCGGGCAGGTAGCCGACCTGCTTGTAGAAGTCCACCAGCACCGGGTTGAACGCCTCTGGAGCCGTACAAACGCCGATGCGGTCGGCGATGGCCTTCGCGTGGTCGTAGACCTTCTTGAACTCGTTGTTCTCCAGATACTTCGCGATCTTCCGCTTGCTGAGCTTGTTCTTGCTGCCCGGCTCCGCGACGAACGGGACGTGCGCGTACTCCGGGCGCGGGTAGCCGAGTCCTTCGAGCATGAAGATTTGCCGCGGCGTATTCGACAGGTGCTCCTCGGCGCGGATCACGTGCGTGATCTTCATGTCGTAGTCGTCGACCACGTTCGCGAGGTTGTACGTCACCGTGCCGTCGGAGCGCTGAATGACGATGTCTTGCTCGCCTGCCCACGCGACCTCAACGTCCTTGCGAACGTGGTCATAGAACTTGCACACGCCCTCGCGCGGCATCTTGATCTTCACCGACCCGGTGCGGCCTTCGGCCTCGAATCGCGCGCGGTCCGCGGCGCTCTCGGCCATCCACCGGCGGCTGTAAATCTTCGGCAGCTTCACTTTCTCGGCTGCCTGCATCTCGGCCTTCGTCTCCTCCGGCGTGGCGTAGTCCCAGTACGCCAGCCCCTTGTCGAGCAGCGTCTTCACGGCGGCCTGATAGCGGTCGAGGCGCTGCGACTGGTAGTAGGGTCCGTACGGCCCGCCGACCTCCGCGCCCTCGTCCCAGTCGAGGCCGAGCCACTTGAAGCCGTCGAGGATCGGTTGCAGCGCTTCGGGCTGGTTGCGGCCTTGGTCGGTGTCGTCGATGCGCAGAATGAACTGGCCGCCGTGCTTGCGGGCGAACAGCCAGTTGAACAGGGCGGTGCGAACGCCCCCGATGTGCAGGTAGCCGGTCGGACTGGGCGCGAAGCGCGTGCGAACGGTCATGGTTCTTTCACCGCGGAGACCACAGAGACCACAGAGGAAGACAGGATACCAACTGGACACGGGAAACGGCCGCGGGTTCGAGCCGTTGCCCGTCTTCCTCTGCGGTCGTTGCGGTCTCTGGGTGAATCGAAGTGCTCAGGCGGTGCCGTCGCTGGTCGGCGCGGGTTCCGGCGCGGCCGAGGCGTCGGACGCGGGGCGCGTCAGCGGGCGGCACTCGACCAGCGTAACCACTTCGCCCTCTTGTACCACCTTGCCGTCTTGGTTCAGCACGGCGCGGTACCAGACCACTTCGCCGCGCCGCCCGCGCCCGCGCAGGGTCTTCTCCTTCACGCGACTCACGTTGCGGATCGTGTCGCCCGCGAACACCGGCAGGTTGAAGCTCCACATGTTCACGCGCAGCATCGCCATTGTGCGCACCATCGGCGAGTAAATGCCCAGCCCGCTGGTGATGCAGAAGATGGACAGCCCGTGGGCGATGGGCCGGCGGAACGGGGTGCCCTTGGCGAACTCGTGGTCGATGTGGATCGGGTTGAAGTCGCCGCTGAACCCGGCGAAGTTGACGATGTCGGCTTCCGTGACCGTGCGCCCGCCGGAGGTCCACTCGTTGCCCACTTCGAGGTCGTCGAAGTACAGGTGAGCAGATGAAAAGCTCATGGTAGCCCCAGCTCGACTCGCGGCCTGTCGCAGCCAAAGCGCTGCTTCACGGCCGCTCCAAGTTGCGCCCAGATGTGTAGCTGATATAGGCGCGCGCGCGCGCGAAGCAAGGTTTAGCGTCAACCCCGAAGGGGTCACGCGCCTTCAGGAAAAAGGGGCACCGGCTTGCGGTCGGGCGTGCTCAGATCGACGGCCACGAACACGCCTTCGGCTTCCGTGACGTGAATCGTCTCCGCGCCGCGCTCGGCGTGAACGTCGATGTGAACGGTGATCGACGTGCGGCCGATCTTCACGATGCTGGTCTCGAACTTGACCACGTCGCCGACTAGCACCGGCTTCTTGAACTCGACGCGGTTGATGGCGACCGTTACGAACGACGCCTTGGGGTTGCCCTTGCGAATGAGCAACTCGCGCCGCGCCGCCAGCGCCCCCGCGGAGTCGAGGTGCGACAGGATCACCCCGCCGAAGATGGTCCCGTGCGGGTTGGTGTCCCGCGGCATCATCACCACTTGGATTGCGATATACGGCTGATCGGCCACGTGTGGGTCCCTCCGCAGTTGTTATACAGGGAGCAAATGAGAGTTGTGGCGCGGGCTTCCCCCGTAACCTCCCCCCTTCGCGCCCTTGCCGGGGTTCGCGCCGCGCCTTAACCGTGTAGCAAGGCACGCGCACCGCGGACGGACACCATGATCGTCGTCGAACACCTCACGAAGTACTACGGCGAGTACCCGGCCGTGCGGGACGTGTCGTTCTCCGTCGAGAAGGGGCAGGTGGTCGGGTTTCTGGGGCCGAACGGCGCGGGCAAGTCCACCACGATGCGGATTCTCGCCGGGTTCCTCACCGCCAGTTCGGGCAAGGCCACCATCGGCGGCAAGGACGTGTTCTGGGACCCAATCGAGGCCCGCCGGCGCATCGGCTACATGCCCGAAAGCTGCCCGCTCTACACCGACATGCGCGTCGACGAGTACCTCTGGTTCCGCGGCGGGCTGAAGGGCTTGGGCCGCAGCGAGCGCAAGACGCGCATGGGCTACGTGCTGGAGCGCTGTTGGCTGACCGACGTGCGCCGGCAGCTCATCGGCACGCTGTCGAAGGGCTACCGCCAGCGCGTCGGGCTGGCCGACGCGCTCTTGGCCGATCCGCCGGTGCTGATCCTCGACGAGCCGACCGCGGGCCTCGACCCGACGCAGATCCGCGAGACCCGCAAGCTCATGCGCGAACTCGGCCAGATGCACACGATGCTGCTGTCCACGCACATCTTGAGCGAGGTCGAAGCGACCTGCGATTCGGTCATCGTGATCTATCAAGGCCAGAAGGTCGCCGACGGTTCGCTGGCCGCGGTGCGCCAGCGGCACGGCAACCGGCCGCTCGAAGACATCTTCGTGCGGCTCACGGGGCAAGAAGGCATTTGAGAAGTGTGCAGTGGTGAGTGGGCAGTAGGCAGTGAAGACAGAAGAGCGAAGAAAGAGAACCAACCTCTGTTCTTGTTATTCTGCCCACTCACCACTGCCCACTGCGAGCGGGAGCGAGTGCATGCGACCGACGATGAGCCTGATCCGCCGCGAGTTCGCCGCGTACTTTACGGGGCCGATCGGCTACGTCGCGCTGTTCGGGTTCCTCACCCTGAGCGGGTTCCTGTTCTGGATCGTGGTCGGGCTGCTGACCGAGAAGGGGCCGCGCGGCGTCGAGTACCCCATGCAGGTGATGCTCGGCGGCGCGGAGAACCCGGAGTGGGCGCTCGTCGCGGGCGTGCTGTTCTGGGGGCTGTTCCCGGCCGTGACCGGGATCATCACCTCGCGCCTCATCGCCGAGGAACGCGGCAGCGGTACGCTCGAAGCGCTGCTCACCGCGCCCATTCGCGACTGGCAAGTCGTGGTCGCCAAGTTCACCGCGTGCTTCGGCTTCTACCTGCTGTTGTGGGCCGTCACGCTCGTCTACGTCCCCGTTCTGACCGACCTGCGCGCCGAGTGGACCGGCACGTTCACCTATTACGCGGTCGTGCTGCTCGTGGGCCTGCTGTTCCTCGCGCTGGCGAAGGTCGGGTTCTGGTTCGAGTTCAACGGCTGGCTGGTGCTGTTCTTGGGCGTCGCGGGCCTGGGCCTGACGGGCGCGGGCGCGTACTTCCACTACACCGCGGACGAAACGCAGTTGGTGAAGCTGACCGCGGGCATCGACCCGCGCCCGGTGCTCACGTCGTACCTCGGCGTGGTGCTGGCCGGGGCGATGTTCCTCGCGCTGGGGCTGCTGGTGTCCAGTTGGGTGAAGAGCCAGCTCGTGGCGTGGATGCTGTCGCTGCTGCTGGGGCTGTGCTTCGTGCTGCCGGCGGCGCTGCGGTGGGCGTTCGAGCCGGGCACGATGGGCTACTCGCTCGGCTACTACTTGGGCGTGCCGGAGCACTTCCGCCGCGACTTCACCCGCGGCGTGATCGACACGCGCCCGCTCGTGCTGTACGTGAGCGTGACGCTCGCGTGCCTGTACCTGACCGTGCGCAGCCTCGAAGCCCGCCGGCTGCGGTAAGTGCCTTCCTCTGTAGCCGGCCTCTGTGAGGCCGGTGCTGTACGCGTCGTGGAGCTCCGGCCACACAGAGGCCGGCGACAGAAAGCAAGAGCAAACTATGGGCGACGCACGCCAGCGCACGACATGGGGCAATCGGTTGCGGCTCGCGGCCCGCGCGGTGGGCCTGTTAGGCGCGGTCATGGCCGTGGGCGGGCTGTGCCTGCTCTGGGCCGAACTGAAGGGCGACCTGCTCTCGTGGGAGCGGCTGACCGCGGCCGGGAAGGGCGCGAACGGCGAGTTCGCGCGGCAGGGCGCGCTGGCGCTGTTCGCCGGGGCCGCGCTCGCGCTCGCCGTGCTCGCCCTCGAACTGGTCAGCGGGGCGTTCTTCGGCGGCACCCGGCGCACCGCGGCCGGGGCCAGCGCCGCCCTCGGCGTCGCCGCGGCCGTCGCGCTGTTCGCCGCCGTTAACTACTACTCCTACACGCACTACGCGCGCATCGACACCACGCGCGACAAGCGGTTCACGCTCCCGCCGGACATCGCCGCCGAACTGGGCAAGCTCCGCGGCAGCGCGCCCACCACCATCGTTGTGCTCCAGATGCACAACACGTTCGGCACCCTCTCGACCAAGCGCGACAGCTTCACCTCCGCGGCCGAGCGCCAAGTGACCGAGAAGGTGCGCGACCTCGTCGACCAGTTCCGCGAGTTCGGCCCGCAGTTCAACGTCGTGGTGCTCGACACGGAAGCGTTCGCCTACAAGACCCAACTGGACGCGGCCACGAAGGACGCGCCCGAGCTGAAAACCGCCATCGAAGCGGCCCCGGAGAACAGCATCTTCTTCCACGCCAACAAGCGCGTGCAGCGGCTCTCGTTCAACGAGTTCATGCAACTGGACAAGGCCGCGAGCCGCGAGGCCGACGCCGGCCGAGGCAACCTCGTCCTCATCCCGCAGGGCATCGAGACGTTCGCCCGGCGCGTGCTGGCCGTGCAGGAGCGCCGCCCGAAGGTCGCGGTGTGCGTGGTTCACGAGGCGCTCAGCACCGCGCGCGGCGACGGGTGGCGCGCCCGGTACACCATGGCCGGACTGCGGAAGTCGCTCACCGACGCCGGCTACGACGTGACCGACATCGTACTGAAGAAGGGCTGGGGTCAGCCGGGCGGCACGCGGCCGAGCGCCGACACGCGCGAGGAGAGCACGCTTGAGCGGCTCGAAGCCGAGGCCCGCGACGCCGGCTCCCGGCTCGCCGCCGCCGCCGCCGAGGCGCGCCAGTTTGACGACATCCGCAAGGACGTCGCGCGGCTCAAGGACCGCCCGTGGGCCGAGCGCCGCGCGTACTACGAGCAGTTCCTCCGCGGGTCCATCGTGGAGGAACTCGAACCGCAGATCCTCGCGGTGTTCGACAAGCGCGCGACCCGCGCGGCGGAGGAGCTGAAAGAGGCCGACACCGCGAACAGGGACGCCGAGAAGAAGTTGGCCGAGGCGCTGAAGGACGAGCGCCCGCTCCAAGACCGCCGCATGACCGACGTGGGGGCGAAGTTCGCCAAGCAACTGGCCGACGTGGACCTGCTGATCGTGCCACGGTTCACCACCGAGGACGCGATGGACGGCCCGGAGATCGAGGCCGCGGTCCACGCCCTCAACCGCGAACAGGTGAAGGTGGCGAAGGAGTTCATGAAGCGCGGCAAGCCGGTGCTCGCGTGCCTCGGGCCGATCACCCCGCAGGTGGCCCCGCGGCCCAACGAGCCGCCGGAGGAGCTGGAGAAGCGCATCGCGCAGGAACTGGCGTCCGGGTCCGACGAGTTCGAAAAGCTGCTCGCCGAGCGCGGGGTCGAACTGGGCGGCTCGCTCGTGCTGTTCGACGGCGAAACGAAGGCGCTCGCCCCGGACCAGTTCGGGAGCAGCCCGTCCGAGGTGCCCCCGCTGGTGATGGCCGAGCCGCCGACCGCGGGGTCGAACCTGAAGCCGAACCCGGTGGCCGCGGCCGTGCGCCTGACCGCGCGCACCGCCGAGAGCGGGCTGGCCCTCAAGGTGCGCGCCGTGCGCCCGGTGGCGCTGGCCCCGGCGTGGCAGGTCAAGCAGCCGTTCGCGGCCGAACTCGCGTTCACCGCGGGCGAGAGCTGGAACGAGTTGCAGCCGTTCCCGCGGGTCGGCCGGCGCGCCGACGGCGCGCGCGTCGTCGTGTACGCCCCGAAGTACGAGCCGCTGGGCACCGGCGACCCGAAAAAGGGCACGCGCGACGAGGAGCGCCGCGGCCCGTTCCCGATGGCCGTGGCCCTCGAGAACCCGATCCCCGCGGCGTGGATGAACGAGGACTACCAGCGCCAGCAGGCCGCGGCCGGGTTGCTCGTGCCGCTCGACGCCACCCTCGCCGCCGGCCTGACGGTGTCCGCGCACGCGGTCCCGCGCCCGACCCAGCGTACCGTGGTGTTCGGCAGCGGCGGGCTGTTCACCGGCAAGGAACTGACCCCGGCACAGGAGCGGCTGCTGTTCCACACGGTGAACTGGCTGACCGCGCGCGAGGACCGGCTGCCGAAGCCCGCGACCGCCGCGGCCCCGGAGTGGCGCTACCCGCGCGTCGAGATGAGCGACCGCACCCGCGACCTGTGGCGCGCCGCCGCGTTCCCCGGCCTGCCCGTGCTGGCCGGCGCGCTCGGGCTGTTCGCCATGATGCTGCGCCGCATGCGCTAGCACCGGCGCGCCCCTTCGGGGCGCGCTCAACGCTCCCAACCGAACACCTCCGCTGGTGATCGACGATGAACTGGAAAAGCACCATCGCCCTGCTGATTCTGGCCGCCGGCGCGGGCGCGTGGCTCTGGAAGGGCGACACGTGGGCCCCGCGGCTCGCCAACCGGACCGCGCCCGCGGACCCGGCCGAACTGACCGCGCTCGAGGCCGACTTCACCCCGGCCACCGTCACGCGCATCGAGATCGCGCCGCCCGGCGGCGACGTGTTCGCGTTCGAGCGCACCGCCGCCGGCTGGCAACAGTCCGGCAACTGGCCGCTTCGCACCGTCGAGGTCAACGAACTCGTCGACACGGTCGCGACCCTGCGCACGCGGTTCCGGCCTGTCGCGCTCGGCGAGGGCGCGGACCTCGCCCCGTTCGGCCTCGCCGACGCGCAGAAGCCGCTCGCGGTGAAGGTCGGCGTGAAGGGCAAGGAGAAGCCCTACGAACTGCTGTTCGGGGAGCCCGCGCTCAAACCCGGCGAGACCGCGTTCACGCGCCCGGCGTTCGTCCGCGTCAACGGTGCGAACGAGGTGCTGAAACTCGGCCCGGACGTGATGCCGGTGCTGCGCCGCCCGGCCGACTCGTACCGCCGCCGCCAACTGTTCGCGGACGTCGAGCGGGTGAAGTTCACCGGCACCGCGCCGCCGTTCCCCATGCCCGGCCAACCGCCCGAGCCGCCCGCGCCCACGACGGTCACGCTCCCCGGCCCGGGGGTCGAAGAGGTGCGCGTCGTCGATAGGTCCGCGCGGCCGGACCCGAAGACGAAGGCCGACGAGCAACCGAAGTGGCACGAGGGCGGCTCGTTCGCGCTGCGGCGCACCGGTCCGACGCCCGCGCCGACCGTGACCGAGAAGAACGCCGAGCCGACCGTTCACCCGGACCGGCTCGCGGAGGCGTGGGCGCTCGAATCGCCCGTGCGCGACCGCACCGACCCGGCCACTCTCCAGCGCGTGCTGGCCGCGGTGCCCGACCTGTGGGCCGAGACCTTCGTCCCCGCGAAGGACGCGAGCTTCGCCCTCGATCACCCGTACTCCATCGCGCAGATGCTGCCGACGCTGGAGCCGTTCCCGGCGGCACTCGTGCGGTTCCACCCGAACGCCGCGGTGCTCGATCCGCTGGCCGCGAAGGTGCCCGCGCCGGCCCGCGCGAAGCTCGACAAGAGCGAGCAGAGCGTGACCGTGAAGACGAAAGACGGCCTCCCGGTCACGGTCAAGTTCGGCGGCACCGTGATTACCACGCGCGAGGAAACGGAGACGGTCACGCCGCCGATCCCCGGCGCGGAGCCGCGCACCGAGACGCGCACCGCCAGCACGACGTACCGGTACGCGCAGGTCGAGGGCAACCCGCAACTGTTCACGCTCCCCGCGGACAAGGTGAGCGCGCTGTTCGTGAAGGCCGGCGAGTTGGCCGAGCCGCGCGTCGCGGCGTTCAAGCTCGCCGAGGTGCGGTCGGTCGCGATCGCGCGGCCCGGCGCGCCGGCCATCGTGCTGAACCGCAAGAAGGGCGACCCGAAGGCGACCGCGCCGGCCGCGCGCCTCGACCGCTGGGAGATCGACCAGAAGCCGAACCCGGTGCCCGCCGACACCGACGAGGTCGAAGACTTCCTGAGCCGCGTGTCCGGGTTCCGCGGCGCGCCCGACACCGACACCTACACGCGCGCCCTCGACCCCGCGACCAGCGTCGTGGTCACGGTGGTCACGCGCGAGAAGCGGCCCGACGGCGACCCCGACGCGCCGGCCCAAGAGCACAAGATTCTGATCGGCGCGCCGGACGCGGCCCGCAAGCTCCCGGTGCAACTGGCCGGGTGGCCGCGCGTCGCGCTGATCCCCGACCGCACCGGCGCGCCGCCCCCCGGCTGGCTGGGGGCCACGCTGTTCCCGACGCGCCTTGAGCCGGTGTTCCGCCGCGACTCGGTCGCGTTCCGCAGCCGCAAGCTGTTCGACACCGCGGACCCGGCGACCAAGCTCACCGGCGTAACCGTGGACGGCGCGGGCGGGTTCGCCCTGCGCCACGAGACGGGCGCGGACGCCCGCGACGTGTGGAAGCTCACGGCCCCCATCGCGTCCGCGGCCGACGAGAAGGCCGCCGAGGTGCTGCGCACCAAGTTGGCCGACCTGCGCGCCACCGAGTTCCTCGCGGAGAGCGCCGCGAACCCGGCCGCGTTCGGCCTCGACAAGCCGAAGTTCACCGCGGCGCTGGCGTTCAGCAACGGCCGCACTTACAAGCTCGAAGTGGGCGGCCCCCGCACGGACAAGAAGGGTGAGGTGTACGCCCGGCTCGACGGCGGCGCGGTGTTCGCGCTCCCCGCGGCCGAGAGCGACGCGCTCGCCGGTGGCGCGCTCACCCTGCTCCCGCTGCAAGTGTGGGCGGTGCCGATGGAGAAGTTGACCGGCGTCGAGATCACCCGCGAAGAGGCCGCGAAAGCCGAGTCGTTCGCGCTCGCGAAGGACGGCACCAACTGGAAGCTGACCGGCCCGTTCGCCGCGCCGGTCGCGTTCCTCGACGCGCAGCCGGCGGTGAGCGCGCTCGCCACCTTGCCCGCGGTCAAGTACGAAACGCTCGCGGCCACCGACCTCGCCAAGTACGGCCTCGACAAGCCGTTCGCGAAGGTGAAGCTGAGCTTCCTCGAAGTCGGCAGCGACGGCCCGCGGCCCACCGCGAAGGCGGTCGTCATCGGCGGCGTCACGCCCGGCAGCCTCGACCGCTACGCCAAACTCGACGAGCCGACCGCGCCCGTCTTCGTGCTGCCCGCGCAGTACCTCGCCGCCGTGCAAACGCCTCCGCTGTCGCTGCTCGACCGCAACCTGCTCCTCATCGACCCGGCCAAGATCGCGAAGGTGCAGATCGCCGGCGACAAGCCGGAGAGCGCCGTCACGCTCACGAAGGGCGAGAAGGAGAAATGGAGCGCCGAGGGCGCGGCCTTCGCGGTCGATTCCATCGTGGTGACGCAGCTCGCGGCCATGTTCGCCCCGCTGCCGGTCGAGAAGTTGGCCGCGTACGGCGACGCCGTGAAGTGGGCCGACTTCGGCCTCGACAAGCCGGAGTACACGGTCACGGTCACGCTCGCCGGTGACAAGCCGGTCACGCGCAAGCTCCAGATCGGCAAGGCCGACGCCACCGGCGGGCGCTACGTCCGCGCCGACGACGGCCCCGCGGTCGGCGTCATCCCGGCGTTCGCGGCGCAGGCGCTCGCGCGCACCAAGCTCGACTTCGCCGACCGCACGCTCCTCACCTTCAAGCCGGACGAGTTGCTCGGCCTCGCGCGCACGAAGGGCAAGGACGAGTTCGAACTGGCCCCCGGCGCGGGCGACGGCTGGGACGTAACCAAGCCCGCCAAGCAGAAGGCCGACAAACTGCTGATGGAAGAACTGGCCGACGTGCTCGCGCGGCTCCGCGCCGACAAGGTCGCGGCGTTCGGCAAGAAGGCCGACGTGTACAAGCAGTTCGGCCTCGACACGCCGGAAGCCGTGGTCACGCTCACCGTCGGCGAGAAGGCCGAACAGAAGGTGCTGCGGTTCGGGCGGCCGGTCGACGCGGCCAAGCCCGACGGCGACCGCTACGCGGCCCTCGACGGCCCCGGCGCGGACGCGGCCGTGTGCGTCATCGGCGCGGCCCTCGCCAACAAGCTCCTCGCCCCGCCGGTCTCGTTTCGCGACCGCACCATCGTGAAGTTCGTGGACGCCGACAAGCTCGAACTGGAGCGCGGCCCGCGCAAGGTCACGTTCGCCAAGGTGAACGGCACGTGGAAGGTCACGGCCCCGCTCGCGGCCGACGCGGAGCAGGCCGCGCTCGACGACCTCGTGAACGAACTCGCCCGCCTGCGCGCCAACGACTGGGCCGCGGACAAGCCCACCCCGGCCGAACTGAAGACCTTCGGCCTCGACTCGCCCGAAGCCACGTGGACCGTGAGCAACGGCGACAAAGGCGTACTGACGCTGCGCCTCGGCAAGCGCCTGCCCGACGGCCGGGTGTACGCGCTCACCCCGACCGGCGCGGTCGCGCTCTTGGGCGCGCCGCAGAGCGCGAAGGTGCTGGCCGAGTACCGCACCCGCAAGCCGTGGGCGCTGGACGGGTTCCAAGCCGACGCCGTCGCCTTCACGCGCGGCGACAAGTCGTTCGCGTTCCAGAAGACCGGCGCGGCGTGGTCCGACCCGGCCGCGCCGCTGGACGCGGTCAGCACCCCCGCGGTCACGGACCTGCTGGCCGCGCTCGCCGGGTTGCAGGTGGAGCGCTACGCGGTGGACGCCGACGGCAACGCCGCGCTCTTCGGACTCGACAAGCCCGAACTCAAGCTGACGGTGCTCACGAAGGACGGCCCGCGGGCGCTCGAGATCGGCGGGTTCGTCGGCGGTACCGACAACAAGCAGCGGTACGCCCGCGTGGTGGACAAGGGCCGCTCGGACGTGTTCGTGCTATCGGCAGCCGACACCGCGCGCCTCGCCCGCGACCGCGCCGCCTACTTGCTGAAGAAGTAGCGCCGGGTGCGCGTACACTAGCCCCATGACCTTCGACGACCTGCTCTCGCAACTGAACACGTCGGCGCTGTGGGTGCCGGCGGCGGGCACGGCCGGGCTGGGGCTGGTCGCGGGCGCGGTGGGGGCCTTCGCGGTGCAGCGCCGCGAGAGCCTCCAAGGGGACGCCGTCGCGCACGCGGCCCTGCCCGGCGTGGCCGCGGCGTTCCTCCTCGGCGCGCGCGCGCCGCTCGCACTGGTCCTCGGCGGGGCCGCGGCCGGGTGGCTCGCGATGCTCGTCGTCGGCCTCGTCACCCGGCGCTCGCGCGTCCCCTTCGATTCCGCCCTCGCCGGCGTCCTCGCCGTGTTCTTCGGCCTCGGCCTCGTGCTGTTCACGTACATCCAGCGCAACGTGAGCGGCGGCGCGCTGACCCCGCTGGAGCGCTACCTGTTCGGCCAAGCGTCGTTCGTCCGGGCACCGGACCTGTGGGTGATCGGCGGGTTCGGCGCGCTCGCGCTCGTCACGATCGCGCTGCTGTGGAAGCAGTTCAAACTGGTGAGCTTCGACCCGGGGTTCGCCGCGAGCCTCGGCGTGCGCGTCCGCGCCGTGGAACTGCTGCTCACGACGCTGGTGGTGGTCGCGGTCGTGATCGGGTTGAAGGCGGTGGGCGTGGTGCTGATGACGGCGCTCTTGATCGCGCCGGCGGTCGCGGCCCGGCAGTGGACCGATCGCCTCGGGCGCGTGGTGGTACTGGCGGGGGTGTTCGGCGCGCTGGCCGGCGCGGGCGGCACGCTCGCCAGCCACCTGCTGAGCTACCAGTTCCCCAAGCGCGGCTCGATCCCCACCGGGCCGACCATCGTGCTGTGCGCGACCGCGCTCGTGCTGGTGTCGCTGGTGTTGGGGACCGCGCGCGGCTGGGTGTGGACCCTGCGCCGCGCGCCACTCGCCCCGGCCGATGCGGTGTAGGGTGAGAGCGGCGCGGGGCTGCTTCGCGGTTCTCAGGTCGGCGCGCGAGCGGCGCGGCGTAAGCCCGCCGGTAGCTGCCCAACTCCAGCGCGCTGGGCGTGTCTGCGCTGGGTAGCTACCGGCCGCGCCGCTCGCGCGCTTAGCGCCCCATGTACTCGTACGGGTCGGACGAGAGGAACCCCAACGTCCACCGCACCTTCGCCGCGTCCCACGTCGCTTGTGTGAAGGGCGCTACCGGCAAATCGATCGGGGTTCGCGTCTCGACGTGCCCGTCCACAAACGCCACGTTCGCTACGCCCGCGAACCGGAAGTGCGTGCAGTTCACGCCGTAGGCGTTGAAGGCGTTCGTGCCCCCGTAGGGGTTCGGCACGTGCGGCGAGCCGAAGCTGTCGGCCACTTCCTGCAGGCTCCCGTTCGGGTTCAGTTGCAGTTGCTCGGTGAACAGGAACGTGCGGCTCGTCGCCAGCGTCGCCATCTTCTGGTTCGCGACGTGCCGGTTGTAGGCGTAGCCCTGCGACAGCCCGCCCACGGTCGCGGTGATCGGGTACGCCTCCACCATCGGGCACTTCGCGACCTTCGTGTTGTTCTCGTAGTACGTCGTCAGGATGCCCCGCGTCGGGTCCGTGCCGGTCACGGAGTACGTGCTGCTGCTGTACGACACCAGCCCGTACCAGTACTGCACCGTGTAGTTCGGGGAGCCGGGCGTGTACACCGAGGCCGGCGGGAGCTTCTGGTTCGTGCCCTCGTAGTTGTGGACCGCGAGGGCGAGTTGGCGCAGGTTGTTCTGCCCCTTCATGCGGTTCGCGGCCATCCGCACCTTCTGCACGGCGGGCAGGAGCAGGCCGATCAGCACCGCGGTGATCGCGATGACGACGAGCAGTTCGATGAGCGTAAACGCGGGGCGCACAGCGGGCGTAAGCCCCCTGTTGGTGACAGGGACGCGCACGAGGGGTCTCCTTCTCGCCGGGTCGGGCGAGCGGTTCTCGCGGGCAGAGTTGGTGCGGAACGGGGCGGGGGCCGCGCGCGCGGCGAACGAAGACCGGCCCGCTCGCGCGCCCAGTCCGGGGCCGCGAACGACGATTCACCGAACGGGCAGGTCTTCTGGCTTACGGCTCGTAACGACCTTCGGACGGCCTTCCCGCGGGAACCGCAGTGGCGTGGGGTCCGAAGTTCTGGCCGAACACAGCAGCGGCCCTGCGCCGGATTCGCACCGGCTTCCCTCTTCGTCCGCGCGGCCACGCCGCGCGGAACCCGTCTGGCGACCGCTAGGATACCGACGCGCCGCGGCGCGGCTATCACGGGGCGCGCAGTTTTTTTCGCGCGGGTCGGTTGACAACCCGGAGCGATTGCGCACAGTTGTGAACGTAAGAACACATTTGTGCCCCCGTTCGCGGAGCGCGTCATGTCGCCGCTCGAAGTGCGCGTGATCCCGATTTCCGAGTTGAAGCCGGCCCCGTACAACCCGCGGCGCGCGCTCGCGCCGCGGTCGCCCGCGTACCGCAAGCTGCGGGCCAGCGTCGTCGCGTTCGGGCTGGTCGAACCGCTCGTGTGGAACGAGCGCACCGGGCACGTCGTGGGCGGGCACGCGCGCCTGCGCGTCCTCGCCGAACTCGGCGTCACCGAGGTGCCCGTGTCCGTCGTGCGCCTGTCGGACGCGCGCGAGAAGGCGCTGAACGTCGTCCTCAACAACCAAGAGGCGCAGAGCCGCTACGACCCGGCGAAGCTGGCCGATGTACTGACGGAACTCGAACCGCTGCCGGAACTGGCGCTGACCGGGTTCGACGGCGGCACGCTCCGCGCGCTGCGGTTCGAACCGGCCGAACTCGGTCAGCTCCCGGACGCGCGCGCCGAATCCGACCGCGTCGAGGTCACGCTGGTGACGGACGAGGCCACGTACCCGGCGCTGGCCCCGGAACTCGATAAGCTGATCGGGGACTTCGAGTTGGTGGCCCACGTGCGCCGCGGAGCGTGACATGACCCAGCCGACGACGTGGAAAACGTGGTTCGCGATTGCCGTCGTGCTGGTCCTCGGCACGGTCAGCGTCGGGATCGGCGCGCAGCAGTTCTACAAGCACCAGACGATCGCCAACGGCCCGACGTTCGAGGGCCGGGCGACCGCGTGGGAGAAGGCCCGCTCGCGCGGGCGCGAGCGCTACAAAGTGGCGTACACGTTTGTGCGCGACGGCGTGACGTACACGGGCGGCTTGGTGGTCGTGCCGCAAGATGTTCACGACGCGACCCGCGGCGGCGCGCCCCTCGTGGTGCGCGCCGCCGGCGCGTACCCGGACTGGCACCAGCCCGACGCGACCCTCACGAGCACCCGGCTCGGTTCCGGGACGATGTGCGGTACCGGCGCGATCTTGCTCGCGATGGGCACCTTCACCCTGCTCGCGCGCCGGCGCACGCGGGCACGGGTTCCCGTCGCCCCGTCGCCCGGTTCGCCGTAAAGTATCCCGCGACCCTCCCGCCGCGATTCCCTTCCGATGGAGCCTGCCCCATGCACCGTTTCGTTCTCGCGCCCGCCGTCGTACTGTTCGCCGCGCTCGCGGTCCCCGCGGCCGACTGGTTCCAGTTCCGCGGCCCCGGCGGGCAGGGCCACACCGACGCCAAGCTCGCGACCGAGTGGGACGCCAAGAAGAACGTGACGTGGCGCAAGGAAGTGCCCGCCGGGTGGTCGTCGCCCGCGGTCGCCGGCGGGAAGATCTACCTGACCGCGGCCGTGCCGAAGGGCGAAGGGGTCGCTCTCAACCCCAAGAAGCCCGAACTGAAGACGTTCGACCAGTCGCTCCGCGTGCTGTGCCTCGACGCCAAGACCGGGAAAATCGAGTGGGACAAGGAGGTCTTCCTACAGGACGCCAAGACCGCACCCGCGCCGCACAGCAAGAACGGCCACGCCAGCCCGACCGCGGTGATCGAGGGCGGCCTCGTGTACGTCCACTTCGGGCACATGGGGACCGCGTGCCTCAAGGCCGCGAGCGGCGAGAAGGTGTGGGCGACCCAAGAGCTGAGCTACAAGCCGCAGCACGGCAACGGCGGCTCGCCCGTCGTTCACGGCAAGCACCTGATCTTCAGCATCGACGGGACCGATAAGCAGATGGTGGTGGCGCTCGACAAGGCGACGGGCAAGGTGGCGTGGAAGACCCCGCGGGAGAACAAGACCGGGGCCGCGCCGTTCTCGTTCAGCACGCCGCTGGTGATTCAGGTGAAGGACCAAGAGCAACTGATCTCGTGCGGGAGCGGCGTGGTGATGGCGCTCGACCCGGCGACCGGGAAGGAGATTTGGCGCGCGAACTACGGGACCGGGTACTCGGTGGTGCCGCGCCCGGTCTACGCGCACGGCCTCGTGTACGTCTGCACGGGCTACAACACCGCGAACCTGATCGCCATCAAGCCGGACGGGAAGGGGAACGTGACCGACACGCACGTGGCGTTCACGGTGAAGAAGAACGCGCCGCTGAACCCGTCGCCGCTGGTGGTGGGCGACGACCTGTACCTCGTGTCGGACGGGGGCATCCTGAGCTGCTTGGACGCGAAGACCGGCGTCGAGAAGTGGAACGAGCGCGTCGGCAAGGCGTACTCGGCGTCGCCGCTGTACGCGGGCGGGCTGGTGTACCTGTTGGACGAGGGCGGCACCGCGACCGTGTTCAAGCCCGGCGCGGCCTACGACCCGGTGGCGACCAACAAGCTGAACGAGAAGGCGCTGGCGAGCTACGGCGTGGACGGCACCGCGCTGCTGCTGCGCACCGAGAAGGCGCTGTACCGCATCGAGACGAAGTGAGATGGTGGCGCGGGCCGGCGACGGAGCCGGCCCCAGAACGGTTGCGGTGCGCTACTTGCCTTCCTTCGCGCGGCGCAGGTACTTGCCGTCTTCGGTTTGAACCTCGATCAGTTCGCCCTCGGCGATGAACGAGGGCACCTGCACCACGAGGCCGGTTTCGAGCGTGGCCGGCTTGGTCTGCGCCGCGGCCGTCGCGCCCTTGATGCCCGGCTCCGTCTCCGTCACCTTCAGCGTCACCGTCTGCGGCAGTTCCATCGACAGCGCCTTGCCGTCGTAGAACGTGATCTTCACGTCGTCGTTCTCGCGCAGGTACTTCATCATCCCGCCGACCATGCCGTCGCTGAGCGTGACCGGCTCGAACGTCTCCTTGTCCACGAACACGAAGTCGTCGCCGTCCTTGTACGAGTACGAGTAGTCCTTCGTGTCGAGGAACACCACGTCGACCTTGTCGTCCGGGTGGACGCGCTCGTCGGTGATGCTCCCGGTGGTCATGTTCTTGAGCTTGAGGTACAGGATCGCGCGCCAGTTGCCGGGCGTGTTGAGGTCGCGGTCGAGGCAGTACCAGAGCTGCCCGTTCATGTTCAGCACCATGCCGCGCCGGATGTCGATCATCTTCGTAGACGCCATTGGAAGCCTCTCGCTAGGGGGCTCTGCGGTCCGTGCGGAATGCCCCGGTTGTGGGATCACGGTCAACAGTTGTTGTAGCAGGCGCGTGCGAAGAAACCTACCCCCCCGGCCCGTGACGGAGTGTGTCGAACCGCCGGCGTGAGCCGGCTGGGTGTGCCCGAAAACCCGCCGGCTCACGCCGGCGGTTCGACAAGTCCCTTGCTCTGCCACGGGCCGGGGGGTGGGTTTCTTCGCGCCGCCAGCCTACAACGCCCACCACCCACGACACCCCCAGAAACGCCGATGTTCGCGCCACCCGACACGAGGCCGCACCCATGACCACGCGCCGCCAGTTCCTACAGTCCAGCGCCGTGCTGCCGGCGCTACTCGGCGCACGCGCCGACGCGCTCGACATGCCGTCCGACCTGCCGCGCGCGCTGCCGCCCACCGGGGCCGACCTCGGCACCCTGTTCCCAACAGTGCGCGACCTCGCGGCGCGCAACCGCTTCGCGTACTCGTTCCTCGGCGACACGTTCAAGACGCTCGACGAGTTCAAGGCCGCCGGGCGCGCGAAGGTGTTCGAGGCGTTCGCCTACAGGCCGGAGAAGGTCGAACCGAAGGCGGAAGTGGTCGAGCGCGCCGACTGCGACGGCTACACCCGCGAGAAGGTCGTGTTCTCCACAAGCCCGCTGTTCCGCGTGCCCGCGTACGTGCTCGTTCCGAAGGGGCTAAAGAAGCCCGCGCCGCAGTGCTGTTGCCATCTTGGACTTGCCGAACTGGTTAGAGATTGGCGAGTTAGGGCTTTCGCTTCAGCGGAACTGAGGTTCAGATGGAGCATTCGTGGATGCCGCATGGTGCGGAG
>VGZJ01000097.1 GCA_016872595.1 Planctomycetota bacterium | reverse complement strand
AACCGTTCGACCGTGGTCGGGACCTCATCCGGGTGCGAAAATCGTTGCGGACCACCCTTCGCGGGGGTACTTTGTGGCCGCACGGCCGATTTGCGTTTCCAGAGGCGTTCATCTGGGAAAGATCGGCCCACACCTCGCCGAACTCAAGAACCTTCGTGACCTCCAAATCGCCTATTGCGACTCCTCCGACGAGCAGCGGAAGCAGTTGGCCGCGGCGCTGCCCAAGTGCCGGATCGAGTGGGACGGGGGCGAGATCAAACCGACCAAGTAGGGGCCGGAGCACATCTTCGCGCGCGCGGTTCCCTTCGCCCGCGCCGCCGGTATACTACTTCTCTCGATGTCGAGACAATTCGCCCCCACTCCCCACAGGCGACCTGCAATGGGCCAGCCGAACACCGCCGCGACCGCGCCCGCGCAAACCCCGATGAGCGGGGCCGACATTCTCGTTCACGCCCTCATCCGCCACGGGGTCGATACGGTCTTCGCGTACCCCGGCGGCGCGAGCATGCCCATTCACCAAGCGCTCACCCGCGTCCAAGACCGGCTCCGCACGATCCTCCCGCGGCACGAGCAAGGCGGCGGGTTCATGGCCCACGGGTACAGCCGCACCACCGGCAAGGCCAGCGTGTGCGTCAGCACCAGCGGCCCCGGCGCGACCAACTTCGTGACGTGCATCGCCGACGCCAAGATGGACAGCATCCCGGTGATCTTCGTCACCGGCCAAGTGAGCACCGGCGTGCTCGGCAACGACGCCTTCCAAGAAACGCCGATGGTGGAAATCTGCCGCGGCATCACCAAGCACCACTACCTGCTCACGCGCACCGAGGACATCACCCGCGTGGTGAAGGAGGCGTTCCACATCGCCACCAGCGGGCGGCCCGGCCCGGTGCTGATCGACGTGTGCAAGGACGTGCAGGTGAAGCAGATCGTGCCGGACTGGGACCCGCCGATGGACCTGCCCGGCTACCGGCCCATGCGTAAGGCCCCGCGCCCGGAACTGGAAGCCGTCATCGCGGCCATCCGCGCCAGCAAGAAGCCGTTCATTTACGCGGGCGGCGGGGTGACGCACAGCGGGGCCGCGGCGGAGCTGCGCGAGTTCTGCGAACTGGTCGGCGCGCCCGTGGGCCTGACCGTTCACGGCCTCGGCAACTTCCCCTCGGAACACTACCTGTGCCTGCAAATGCTCGGCATGCACGGCACCGTGTACTCGAACTACGCCATCAACGACGCCGACCTGCTCGTCGCGCTCGGCGTGCGGTTCGACGACCGCGTAACCGGCAAGCTCTCGGAGTTCGCCAAGCACGGGAAGATCGTCCACATCGACATCGACAAGTCGGAGATCCACAAGAACAAGTTCGCGCACGTCCCGGTTCACGGCGACCTCAAGGCCGCGCTCTCCGGGCTGAACGCCATGCTGAAAGAGGAGCGCAACGCCGACCTCGTGTCCGGCGGGCGCTACACCGACTGGTGGCGGCAGGTCGATCACTGGCGCGAGAGCGAACCGCTGCGGTTCGCCGAGCCGGGCAACGGCGCTATCATCCCGCAGTACGCCATCAAGCGCCTGTGGGAAATCCTCCGCGACCGCAAACAACTCGACACCACGATCATCACCACCGGCGTCGGCCAACATCAGATGTGGGCGGCGCAGTTCTTCCACTTCAACAAACCGCGGAAGTGGATCACCAGCGGCGGGCTGGGCACGATGGGCTTCGGGCTGCCGAGCGCGCTGGGGGCGAAGGTCGCGTACCCGAACGACCTCGTCATCGACATCGACGGCGACGGCAGCTTCCTGATGAACGTGCAGGAACTGGCGACCGCCTACGCGGAGAAGATCCCCGCGAAGGTGCTGCTGCTGAACAACCAGCACCTCGGCATGGTGATGCAGTGGGAGGACCGGTTCTTCGGTTCGAACCGCGGGCACACGTACCTCGGCGCGGGCGAGGACCAACCGCCGTACCCGGACTTCTGCAAGATCGCGGAGGGCTTCGGCGTGCCGGCGCGGGGCATCACCGACAAGGCCGACCTCGACGCGGCGCTGGTCGAACTGATCGAAGCGCCGGGGCCGTTCCTGCTGAACGTCCACGTCCCGCACCAAGAGCACGTGCTCCCGATGATCCCCAGCGGCATGACCGTGAAGGACATCATCAAGACGTAGGGCGCGCTGTTGTGCGCGGGCGCGTTCTGCGAGAGTGACAGCGCCCGCTCACGGGAGGTGCCCCATGATGGAACTGATCGAACCAGTTCAGTGTTCGAAGGCGGCGTGTTGAAACTCTGTGAGCCGATCTCGGAACTGACGGACGGCGACCGCGTCGAACTCACCCTCGTGCGCGTCTCGACCCCGAACGCGCCCGCGGTACAGCCTGCCGACCCGGACGACGATTACGACTTGCTGGCCGCCCTGAACGCGACCCGATTGGCACAGGGCGAGCGCCAGCTGATCCCGCCGGCAGAGGTTCGCTGATATGGCGAGCGTCGTGCTCGACGCGGGGCCGCTCGGCCTCCAACGTCGGGCACCTCGCGCGGTTCTTCCCGGCCGCGTTGTGGTCGAACGTCGCGCCGTAGCGCGCCCTTCCGTCATTCCCGTTGGCCGCCCGCGGCGGTACACTCTCCCTCGTTCGCCCGCCCCGCCGCGAGGGACCGATGCCGATCCGCCTCACGTGCCCGTCGTGTTCGACCGCGCTCTCGGTGAAGGACGAGTTCGCCGGGCGCGCGGTGAAGTGCCCGAAGTGCAACGGCGTCATCCCCGGCAGCAGGCCCGCGGCCCCGGCCCCCGCGCCCCCCGCGGACCCGCCGCACGCGCCACCGAAGGCCACGCCCGTGCCGGGCAAGCCGGTGCCCCCGCGCGCCGGCGGCGAACCCGCCGCGCCGGGCGCGAAGATCAAGGGCAAGCCGGTCGCCGGCGGCGACTGGGCCGAACCCGTGGACGACGACGAACCGGCCCCGCGCCGCAAGCGCCCGGCGCGCCGCCGCGACGACGACGATTACAACGACCGCCCCGCGCGCCGCGACCGCGGGCCCGCCGGTTCCGGCGGCGGGGCCGGCGTGGTCCTCATCATCTGCTGCACCGTGCTGCTCGTCTGCGGTGGCCTCGGTTACGGCGTCTACCGCTTCGTGATCGGCGTAAAGGAAACAGTGGAGAAAGGGGCCGACGACATCCAGCGCGCGTTCTCGCCCGTCACCCTCAAGAACTACGAGCAACTCGTGATCGGCAAGACGACGCGCGCGGACGCGGAGAAGGCCCTCGGCGCGGGCCGCATGGCGACCCCCGATGACATCGAAACGGCATTCCCCAACGACCTCGACAAGGTGGACCGCTGGATGTCGCTGGTGTTTCGCAACCGCGCCGTGATCTGGCAGAAAGACGACGACCGGCTGCTGTGCGCGTTCCACCCGAACGCCGAGGGCGCGGCCCGGCTCCAGATGAAGGAGTGGCGACCCAAGAACGGCGCGCACCTGAGCGCGGGCGAACAAAGTGACACGGAGTTCGTCCGCAAGTACCCGCCGCCGGACCCGAACGCGCCCAAGCCCAGCCCGCCGCAGGCCGGGGACAAGACCGGCCCGGTCATCACGGTGTCCGCCGCGGACCTGATCGACGACTACAAGAACGACCGGCTCGCGGCCGACAAGCGCTACCTGAGCAAGAGGCTGCTCGTTACGGGCGTCGTGGACTCGTGGGAGAACGACTTCACCGCGCACGTGGTCGCGCCGGACAAGCCGACGATCATCCGCGTGGTGTTCCTCGACGAGCAGCGGGCGCAAATCGCCAACTACAAGAAGGGCGACACGATCCGGTTCCGCGGCACGCTCACCTCGGGCATCGGCATCATGGCCGTGAACCGCGGCTGGATCGTGCCGTAGCGCGCGCCGGTTCCGGACCGTTCACCCCGAGGAGTACCCCCGTGCCCAAGCGCATCGACTGGCTGTACCACCGCAACTCGTGCGTCACCTGTCAGCGCGCCGAGGCGTGCCGCACGAAGTTGGGCGCGACCGTCGTGGAACAGGTGGACGCCCGCAAGGTGCGGTACGGTCCGGCCGCGGCGCTGGCCCTGCTGGACGGCATCGACACGCTCATCGTCGCGCGCGGCAAAACCGTCGTGACGAACCGTCTGAACAGCGAGTTACACGAGCGCTTGGACGACGCGGAACTGCTCGCGCGTCTCATCGGGCCGACCGGGAACCTGCGCGCCCCGACCGCGCGGGTCGGCCGCACGCTGATCGTCGGGTTCAGCGCCGAGGTGTACGAACACCTCTTGCGCGCGCGCAAGGCGTGACGCGCGCCGCGCATCACACGCCCTTCGGCACGGCCCAGTGGTCGGCGCGGTACTTGCGGCGCAGCATCGCGTTCGCGTCCGCGCCGTTGGTGATCTGCTCCTTCACCGGGTCGAACTCCAGCGTCTTCCGCAACCGGCCGCTGATGTTCGCGAGGTGGCAGATGCCGGCGGAGATGTGCCCGACGTCCACCGGGGCCGCGAGCTTACCCCCCTTCAGGCACGCGTCGATGAAGTTCTGGTGGTGCGCCGGCAGGTCGATGCGCCCGGTCATCTCTTCGAGCGGCTTGTTCTTCTCGCCGTACATCTTCCAGCCGATGGTGTGCCCGATGATCAGCATCCCCTTCGTGCCGTAGAAGGCGTTGCCGTTCTCGTAGCCCTCCTGCACGTAGGGCGACCAGATGCGCTGTTCGTACACGAACTGGCGCGGCTTCTTCCCGCCGTTGCCGGGGTCGTACTCGCACACCACGTACTGCGTGTCCGGCCACTCTTGGTCGTCGTCGAAGAAGCTCTTGCCGCCGAGCGCCGCGACGCGGTTGGGGAGCGCGTCGAGCCGCATCCCCCACACGCCGACGTCGACGTTGTGGACCCCGTCGTTGCCCATGTCGCCCGCGCCGTAGTCGAGGAAGAACCGCCACGAGCCGTGGACGCGGTTGGTGTAGAACGGGGCCTCCGGCACCGGGCCTTGCCACAGCGCGTAGTCGATGTGCGCCGGCGGGTCGCTCGGTTTCACCTTGCCGAGGTTGCGGCGCAGCTGGCTGTTCCACGCCTTGCCCGCGAGCACCTCGCCGATGGCCCCGTCGTGAATCCGCTTCATCGCCTCCGCGACCGTCTTCGTGCTGCGCGCCTGCGTGCCCACTTGAATGTGGACCTTGTTGCGCGCGGCGGCGTCGATCATCAGCCGGCCCTCGCGGACGTTGTGCGAGCACGGCTTCTCGACGTAGACGTGCTTGCCGTGGTCCGCAGCGAGGATCGCGCCGGGCGCGTGCCAGTGGTCGGGCGTCGCCATCCAGACCGCGTGAACGGCCTTGTCGTCGAGCACCTTCCGCATGTCCTTCTCGGCCTTGACCGCGTGCCCGGCGTCGGTGGCGATCTTGGCCGCGTCCGCGAGCCGCTTGTCGTCGGCGTCGCACACATACGCGATGCTCAGTTGCGGGTGCTTCACGAGCAGGTTCAGGTGCCCGCGGCCCATGCCGCCGCAACCGATGAGGGCGACGGTGAGCTTGTCGGCCGCGGCGACCGCGGGCGCGGCGAGGCCGAGGGCCGCGGCCCCGGCCGCGGTGGACGTCAGGAACGTGCGGCGGGTGGTCATGGCGTGAACTCCGTGGGAGAGTGGGAGGGTTGTGCCGACGGTCGGTGCGCGACGGGCCGCCGCGGGCGCGATGTTACCACGAACCAGTGGCCCGCGCCGCGCGGGAAAACCGACACCCCGAACGGACCCCCGACGCACACCCCGGCCCGCACCATGCTCCTGACCGCGCTCTTCGCCAGCAACTCCGGCCTCCGCGCCGCGGCCTCGTTCCTCGACGTGGTGAGCAACAATGTCGCCAACTCGAACACGACCGGCTACAAGGCCGGGCAGGTCACGTTTCAAGACCTGCTGTACAGCGGGTTCGCGCCGGGCGCGAGCGCACAAGGCGCGCTGCCGAGCGGGAACCAAGCCGGCACCGGGGCGATCCTCGATACGGTCAGCGGCGTGTTCACGCAGGGCGGGCTGACGACCGGCGAAGGCCCGCTCGACCTCGCGATCACCGGCGACGGATTCTTCGCGGTCACGCTGCCCGACGGCAGCACCGGCTACACCCGCGCCGGCAACCTCACCTTCGACAGCTCGGGCACCATCGTGACCGCGGACGGGTTCCGCCTCGCCGGGGGCATCACGGTGCCGGCCGGCACGACGCAAGTTTCGGTGTCGGCCGGTGGCGCGGTCAGCGCCACCACGCCGACCGGCGTGCAACAGATCGGGCAGCTCCAACTGACGCGGTTCCAGAACCCGTCCGGGCTGGTGCGCGTCGGCAACACGACGTTCGTGGCGGCCCCGGCCAGCGGCGCGGGCGCGACCGGCGAGCCCGGCACGAACGGCCTCGGCACCATCGGGCAGGGGTTCTTGGAGCAGTCGAACGTGGACCTCGCCAACGAACTGATCAACCTGCTGATCGCGCAGCGCACGTTCTCGTTCAACGCGCAGGCGATCCAGATCGAAACCCAAGTCCTACAAGCGACCACGGACCTGATCCGCTAGGTTCGGCGCGCCGGGGCCGGTCGGGGCGGGGGCGGCTCGCGATCACTTCCCGAGTCGATCCAGAACGTTCTTCGTCACGCGGGCCACGACCGGATCGTTCCCGCGGAGGCCGAAGCTCCAGTCGGTGCTGCCGACGGTGACGACGGTTCCGCCGCGCGTGTAAGTGCCGATCACCGCTTGCCCGGTGCGGCCCTTCGGCCACTTCTCGTACCACTCGCAATCGTCCGGTGCCCAGCGGGCCGGCGCGGTCGCGAGCACCTCGAAGCCCTTCGGCGTACCGTCGGCGTGCGTGGGGAACGGCAGCCCGTCCTTCCATGCGAGTTCGCAGCCGTCGCACTCGTAGCCCACGGTCTTGTAGTCGGGCAGTTTCGCGCCGAAGGTGTCGCCGCGCTTCAGGTTCGTGCCCGCGAAGAGCCAGTGGTCCGGGCGGTGCGCGGTATAGGCACCGCTGCCGTCCATGAACTGCCCGTGGCTGCGGTGGTACCCGCCCCACAGGAACCCGACGCCGGTGAGCGCGTTCTCCGGCCGGTTCACGAGGTAGTGGCTCCACAGCGACGTGAGCCGCTTGTGGTCGTCGGTCTTGTAGGCCGGGTCGTCGCCGAAGTTCTGCTTCCAGCACGCCAGCGCCCGGCCCTTCTCCTCGGTCCGCACCTGCCAGCAGCAGGTGTTGCCGCTGAAGAACGCGACGTTACCGCCGTCGCCGATGTACTTCTCCAAGTGGTCGCGCATCGGTGCGGACCAGTACTCGTCGTGCCCCACGCTCAGCACGAGTTTGTAGTGCTTGAGCAACTCCGGGCGGAACTCGAGGTCGGAGTTCGCGCAGTAGTCGAGCGCGTACCCGTTCTTTTCCGCCCACTGGACGAAGGGCAGTTCCCAGCGGTTGAACTGCGACTGCTGCGGGCGGTCGAACGAGACCCGGCGGCCCTGCACCTTGTGGCGGCCGTTGTAGGAGTAGAGGCTGTAGCCGCCCCAGTTCGTGTACGCGTTGTAGGTGTTGGTCGCGAGTTGTAGGAGAACCTTGGCGTCCCTGCCCGGCGCGTTCGGTCGCACGACGAAGAACAGCGTGCCGGTGGCTTCCTTCTGGCCCGGCGGCTGGGTGATCATGCGGCACTCGTAGTAGCCGCTGGGCCAGTCGGCCCCGACCTTCAGGGTCGCGCCGACCGGCCACTTGCACCCGTGCGAGGAGGCATCACGCGGGACCTCGTGGACGCCCGCGTTCACGCCGGCGTGCTTCCACACGCTCTTGCGCTCCGGCCCGGCGCGGAAGAGTTCCAGATCGCACTTCGTCGAAGAGATGTGCAGCTTGACCTCGTCGCCGGGCGCGTAGCTGAGCTGATCGGCGTAGCCCTCGGGGGCCTTCGCGTTGGGTTGTGCGGCGCGGGCCGCGCGCGGCGCGAACGGGAGCACGGCCCCGGCCTTCAGTGCGGTTCGGCGCGAGACGGGTTCGTTCATGGCGGCAGCGCGGTGAGGGGGAAGTGCCCGCAGTGTACCGCGGCCCGCGCCGGCCGCAACAACGAAAGCGCTTACCCCGGTGCGGTCAGCGCGGCCCGGCGCTCCGCGGACAACTTCGCGAACGCGCGGGCCGCCGCGTCTTCCGCGATCCGCCGGCTGTGAAAGTAGGCCCACGCCGTCGGTTTCCAGTTCTCGTACTGGTTCATCGGGGCGAGTTTTCGGTACCAATCGTGCGGCAACAGTTCGGACTTCTTGTAGTGCGGGTTCGGGTTACGGTCGTGGCCGAACGACCACATGCCGTGGGTTCCGTTCCTCGGTCCCGCCTCCGAAAGCTCCGGTACGAATCCGCCCCGCGCCAGCGCGCGATACCCTTCGGCGCGCGTGTCGCACCGCTCCTCCAGCCAGTCCGCGAACACCAGCCGCGTTTGCCAGTCGTGGGGGTTCGCGTCGAGCGCCGCGTGGAAGTCGTCTTCGCTGGTCACGGCGACCCCTCCGGTGCGGCGAACGCGGTCGCCGCGGCGTCGTCGGCGGCGCGGCGGGTGTCGTAGAACCGCCACGAGCCGCTGTCGTGGAAGGCGTCGCCGCGCCCGCACCACGCGAACCAGTCCGGCGGCAGCATGCACGGGTGGTACTTCTGGTCCACCGACGCGGGCACCGCTTCCTTCGTGCCGAGGATGTAGTGCCGCGCGCCGCCGGACGACTGCACGCACAGCACCGGGTTCAGCCGCAGCCGGCCCAGCTCGCGGAACCCGGCGGCGCGCGGGTCGTTGCGCTCGTCGAGCCAGTCGGCGAACACCAGCCGCGTCTGCCAGTCGGCCGGGTCCGCGTCGAGCGCGGCTTGGAAGTCGTCTTCGGTGGTCACGGTTCGTCCCCGCGGATCGTCATAGGATGATACACGACGCGGGCCGCGGGAGGGCGCGATGAGCGAGCCACAAGCGAAGACGGTGCTGTTCGTGTACGGCACCTTGAAACGCGGCGGGCGGAACTTTTTCCGCATGGCCGGGCAGCAGTTCGTCGGCGAGGTGACGACCGCGCCGGGCTACCGCGTGATCGACCTCGGCGCGCACCCCGGGTTGGTGCGCGACCCCGCGGCCGGACTCGCGATTCGCGGCGAGCTGTTCGCGGTGGGCGCGAATTGCCTCGCGGAGTTGGACGCCTTCGAGGAGGTGCCGGGGCCGTTCGTGCGCGAACTCATCGACGTGCCCGGCCACGGCGAAGTGTGGGCGTACTACATGAACACGCCGGTGCCCGCCGGCGCGCGCACCGGCGACCACTGGCCGCTGTGATCGCGGCGCGTCTTCTTCTGGGGCCGGCCTCAGTGAGGCCGGAGCTACACGACAGGTTCAGCTCCCGGCCTCACTGAGGCCGGCTCCAGAAGACGTGCCCCTTGCCCCGGCGCGGGGGCGGGCGCATTCTGTTACTACCGGCGGGCCGCGGCCGGGACTCTCCCCAACCGCCCGCTCCGGGAGCGCGAAGCCCCGCGGAGGTCGCGTTTGCTCCCCGCTTTGTACGCCCTCACGCTGTTCGTCGGAGCGGCCCTGCTGTTCCTCGTCCAGCCCCTGATCGGCAAACTGCTGCTCCCGCTCGTCGGCGGCACGGCCGGCGTGTGGAACACCTGCATGGTGTTCTTCCAAGTCGTGCTGCTGGCCGGGTACCTGTACGCGCACAAGAGCACGCGCGCGCTGGGCGTGCGCCGCCAAGCGCTGCTGCACCTCGTCGCGCTCGGGGCGGTCGTGTGCGCGTTCAAGGTCGCGGTCGCGGCCACCGGCTCACCCGTTCCCGTCGTGGCCGCCATCCTGCCGGACGATCAGGACTCGTCGCCCCTCGTCGTCGCGCAACTGTGCGCGACCATCGCGGTCGCGGTGGGCGTGCCGTTCTTCGTGCTGTCCACCACGTCGCCACTGCTGCAGCGGTGGTTCGCCTCGACCGGGCACCGCGCGGCCAAAGACCCGTACTTCCTCTACTCGGCCAGCAACGCCGGGAGCCTGTTGGGGCTGCTGGCGTACCCGCTGGTGATCGAGCCGCGGCTGACGCTCGCGCAGCAGCAGTGGGTGTTCGCGGGCGGCGCGATCGGGTACGTCGCGCTGGTGTTCGCGTGCGCCCTCACGGTGTTCCGCGCGCTCCCGCCGCAAGCGCCCGCGCCCGTAGCCACGAGCGCGCCCGGCGAGCGCATCGCGTGGGCGCGGAAGGCGCGCTGGGTCGCGCTCGCCGCCCTGCCCTCCAGCCTGCTCCTCGGCGTGACGACGCACGTCTCGACCGACCTCGCCCCGGTGCCGCTGCTGTGGGTGGTGCCGCTGGCCCTGTACCTCATCAGCTTCATCGTCGTGTTCGCGCGCTGGTCCGACGCCGCGCACCGCGCCGCCGGGCGCGTGACCCCGGTGCTGGTGCTGTTCGCCGCGCTCTCGCTGCTCACCAACACCGCGGAGCCGCTCGCGCTCGTCGGCGTGCTGCACATGGCGGCGTTCTTCGGCGTGTGCCTCGTGTGTCACGGCGAGTTGGCGAAGGACCGGCCCCCGCCCGAACACCTGACCGCGTTCTACTTCTGGATGTCGCTGGGCGGCGCGCTGGGCGGGCTGGTCAACGCCCTGCTCGCGCCGGTGGCGTTCGCGCAGGTGGGCATGGTCGAGTACCCGCTGGCGCTGGCACTGGCCGCGGCCGTGCGCCCGCGCGCCGCCGACCGCGGCGCGCCGTTCCGGGCCGCCGACGCCGCGCTCGTGCTGGGGCTGTTCGCGGCGGCGGTCGCGCTCGTGGTGCTGGTGCCCCGCGCGGTCAACGCCCCGGACGCGCCCGGCGCGAAGGCGCTCCGCGGGGTGCTGACGTTCGGGCTGCCGGGCGCGGCGGTGCTGGCCCTCGTGCGCCGCCCGACCCGGTTCGCGCTGGGCCTCGCCGCGCTGTTCGGCGCGAGCTGCTTCGACACCAACCAACTGGGCGAAACGCTGCACACCGAGCGCAACTTCTTCGGCGTCGTGCGCGTGACGCGCTCGCCGGACGGCAAGTACGTGCGCCTGCTGCACGGCACCACCGTTCACGGCCAGCGCCGGGCCGACGAGCCGGAGCGCCCGCGGCCCATGACCCACTACCACGAGACCGGCCCGGTCGGGCACACGTTCGGTGCGCTCCCGCACAACGGGGGCCGGCGGGTCGGCGTGGTCGGCCTCGGTACCGGCGCGGTGGCCCACTACGCGCGGCCCGGCGACGAGTGGGTCTTCTACGAGATCGACCCCGCGGTCGTGCGCGTGGCCGAGGACGAGAAGTTCTTCCGGTTCTTGGCCGCGTGCCGCGAGCGCCGCGACGCCACCGGGCGCGTGCCGCGCTGCGAGGTGGTGCTGGGCGACGCGCGCCGCCAGCTCGCGCGCGTGCCCGACGCCCACTTCGACGTCATCGTTCTCGACGTGTGCTCGGACGCGATCCCGGTTCACCTGCTCACCCGCGAGGCCGTGCGCCTGTACTTCCAGAAGCTCCGCGCCGACGGCGTGCTGCTCGTTCACATCTCCAACGAGCACCTCGACCTGAAGTCGCTGGTCCGCCGGCTGGCCGACGACCACAGCCCGGCGCTGGTGGTGCGCGAGTGCCGCGACACACCGCTGGAACCGGAGCGCGCCGACGGGAAGACCGATTCGCACTGGATGCTGCTGGCGCGAACGGAAGCGGCGCTGGCCCCGGTGCTGGCCCCGGAGCGCGTGTCGGCCCCGGCGAAGTTCCTGACGTGGGCCCCCGTGACCGGCGCGGACGGCCCGCTGTGGCGCGACGACTTCGCGAACCTGCTCCGCGTGTGGAAGAAGCGCGACGAGTGAGGGAAATTGCGCCACGGACCTTGACTGGTGTTCACGTCCCGTCTAATATAAACGAGTGTACATAACTGGCACGCCGGCAAGTGCCGCTTGTCGAGCGGCACCGCGTTGGCACGGGTGAAGCGTTCACCGTAAACGCAACCGCGCGGTTATCGCGGTGCCGCTGGCCAGCGGCACCTACGAAGCAGGGGACATTCTGATGTGCGCCAGTTGTACTCCAACTTTTCGTTTTGCAACTTCGGAAGGGGCGGGAGGCGCGACATTCTAATAAGCGCGAGTTGTACCAGTTTTTTTCGTTTTGCAACTCGCACAGGGGCGCGGGCGTTGTGCAACCGACTTTGAGTTGTCCCCGCGATAACCGCGCGGCCGGGGTCCGCGGTTCGCGCCGCGCCCATGTGATCCGGTGCCTCTCGGCAAGAGACACCTACTATGAGGAACGCGACCGTTGTGCAACCGATATTGAGTTCGCGCCACACTGCGCCGCGACGCGCGACTGTGACGTTGTTGTTTCCCCCGTGTAACCCATGATCGGCACCCTCGAACTCGGCCTCGTGCTTTCCGTCGTGGCGGTGGCGTGCGCGCTGCCGGGTGCGTTCCTCGTGCTGCGCCGCAGCGCGATGACCTCCGACGCCATCGGCCACGTCCTGATCTTCGGCATCGTCCTCGCGTACCTCGCCACCCGTGACCTCGCGTCGCCGTGGCTCCTCGTCGGCGCGACCCTCGCCGGATTGCTCGCGGTCGTACTCGTCGAGGCGCTGGCGAAGAGCGGGCGCGTGAAGGTCGACGCCGCGCTCGGGCTGGTGTTCGCGGCCCTGTTCTCCGCCGGCGTGCTGCTCGTCAGCGTCACCGTTCGCAACGTCCACCTCGACATCGACATGGTGCTACTGGGCCAACCGGAGTTCGCGCGCGACCCGCGCTGGGAACTGTTCGGCACCGCGGTCGCGCCGGTGTGGGTGTTGAGCGCAGTTCTCGCGCTCAACGTCGCGCTCCTCGTGCTGTTCTTCAAGGAACTGAAGCTCTCGACGTTCGACCCCGGCCTCGCGGCGTCGCTGGGGTTCCGCCCGGGGCGCATCCACTACGGCCTCATGGCGGTGGTGTCGCTCACGGCGGTCGCGGCGTTCGACGCGGTCGGCCCGGTGCTCGTCGTCGGGTTCTTCGTCGTGCCCGCGGCGGCGGCGTACCTGCTCACGGACCGGCTCGCGGTGATGCTGGTGTTGGCGGGCGCGCTCGGCGCGGGCGCGGCGTTCGCCGGCACGCTCGCGGCCTCCGAGTTCAACACCACGATGGCCGGCGCGGTGGCCGCGGCGCTCGGCGCGGCGTTCGCGCTGGTGTTCACGTTCGCGCCGGGGCGCGGTCTGGTCGCGCAGGCCCGGCGGCAGGCCCGACAGCGCCGCGCGTTCTACGAGACGATGCTCGCCGTCCACTTGATGCAGCACGAGGGCACGCCGGAAGAAGCAGAGGAGGCCCGAACGAGCGCCCTGCACGAGCACCTGAGTTGGCCCGCGAAGCAGGTGGCCGCGGTGGTGGCCCGCGCCGCGCGCGCCGGGCTGGTGACGCCCGCCGGCGACCTGCTGAAGTTGACGGAGACTGGGAGAGCGAGAGCGCGCGAAGTGTTGGGCGACGGGGGCAAAAGGCAAAAGGCAGAAGAGGAATAACCACAGAGTTCGCGCAGCGAAGAGAGGACACAGAGCAAGACACAGAACAGAGGAGGCAAAGAATGCAGGGTTTGAACCCAGTCTTCTCTCTTACTCTGTATTACTCTGCTCTGTGTTCTCTCTTCGCTGCGCGAACTCTGTGGTTAATCCTCTTTTGCCTGCTGTCTTCACTCAGGCATCGCGTACGGCAGCTTGTCGGGCGGGTTGGGCGCTTCGACCTTCGGCGCGACCGGCGCGCCGAGGAACTTGTCCACCTTCCACGGCAGGACGATCAGGTCGCGGTCGCCGGTCAGCGTTTGCGTGCCGTTGTCGAGGAACACCGCCGCGGTCACACTCGCCGCGTGCTTGCGGAATACGGGCAGTTCCTGCTTCGCGGCGCTCGTGTCCCACAGGCGCACGGTGCGGTCCGCGCCACCGCTCAGCACCCAGCGGCCGCCGTCCTTCAGCGCGACACTGCGCACCCCGCCCTCGTGCCCGGTCAGCGTGAACGCGGCTTTGTCCTCGCCCACCTTCCAGACGCGGACGAGGCCCGAATCGGTGCCGGCCGCGAGCCACTTCCCGTTCGGGCTGAGCGCGACCGCCGACAGCGGTGACGTGAACTTGCCGTACCGCTTCACCTCGCGCCCGGTGTTCAGGTCGAGCAGCACCAGCGCCCCGTCGGTCGCCACCGCGACGAACTGGCCCTGCGGGTCCACCGCGAGCGCGGTCACGAGGCCCAAGTTGTCCGCGCGCCAACCTTCCTTGCCGTCCGCGGTCTTCCAGTACACGACCGAGCCGTCGAAGCTCCCGCTCACGAGCCACTTACCATTGGGCGAGAAGGCGACCGCGCTCACGAGGCTGGTATGGTCGGCGAACTTCGCGACCTCTTGGCCGGTGGTCAAGTCCCAGACACGCGCGGTGCCGTCCATCGCGCCGCTGGCGGCGAACTTGGCGTCGGCGCTGAGCGCGACGGACCACACGCTCGCCGTGTGCCCGATCAGGCGCTTCAGGTCGCGCCGGCCCTCCACGTCGTAGTAGCGCACGCTGCGGTCGCCGCTGGCGACGACGGCGCGCTTGCCGTCGGCGGTGAAGGCCCAGCCGTTGGCGCTGTCGCCGCGCGCTTCGAGCGGGTCCAGCTCGCCGGTGTTGTCGCGGTTGGTCGGGCCGTTCAGGTTCGCTTGGTACAGCCCGCCCAGTTGCAACTCGCGCACGAGGTCGCCGAACGCCTGTACCCACAGTTGCCGCGTCACGGTGCCGCCGGCGCGGAGCGAGCCGACGTGCTTGACCATCACTCCCGACTGGCTGATCCGAGCGCGGAACTCGTCCGACGTCAGCCCGACCTCGCTCGCCCCGGTGAGCAGATCGACTTCGGCCTCGTACTTCAGCGTGATCGTGCTAACGGCCTCGAACCGGCTCACCTTCGCCCCGGTCTTCGCGACGGCTTCGGCGTAGCGCTTGGCGTCGGCCTCCATCAACTTCAAGCCGGCGTCTTTGCCGGGGTACAGCGCCTTCACGATGTCGGCCTCTTCGCGCTTGTACGCCTTCGGGTTCTTGCCGAGGTAGTCGAGCACCTGATCGGCCTTCGGCAGAATGCCGGTGGTGTGGCACGACATGCACGACACGCCGGCTTCGACCGCGCGGTCGGGGCGCTTCGGGTCGCTGACGATGTTGAGCGGGCCTTTGTCGAGGCGCGCGTTGACCGCGTTCACGAGGTAGTAGGCGTGCAGACCGTTAGGGAGCGCGAAAATGGCCTCGCCGCCGGCGTGCTGGAACGGGTTCTCGGTCAGGCCGCCCGGCCCCAGCGGGAACGCGAATACGTTGCGGCGATCTGGCAGCAACCCGCCGTTGATGCGGTCCACGAGGTTCGCGGGCGGCTCGTCGAAGTCGTAGGTGCGCCAGTACATGCCCTGTGCCGAGTCGTGCCGTTCGAGGACGCGGTTGAAGCGCGAGATGCCGCTACCGTTGAAGCCGACGCGCGCGACGCGCTCCTGCTTGATGTTCTCGGCCGCATCGACGCGAATGAGCTTCTCCAGTTCCGTGAGGCTCGCGGGCAGTTGCAACACGTCGTAATAGAGCGGCGCGCGCGACGCGGTGGCGACGAACCAGTCGGCCCGCACGAGCGGCTGCTTCGCCAGCGTGTGAACCGAGACGGCGCGCGCGCTCACGGAGTCGTCGAGGACACCGTAGGGGTATTCCTGCAAGACGCGATTCCAGACGGTCGCGTCCCAGACGTACCAGCGCAGGTCGATGCGGAGGACGGTGCGGTTGGCGTCCACCGCGACCGGGTTCACGACCTTCGACCCCCACGACAGCGAGTTCACGAGCTTGGCGAGCGCGTTGCGGTACGTTTGCAGTTCCTCGTCACCGAGGCCGGAGTTGTAGAGGTGCGTGAGCGTGAAGTAGCGCTGGAAGCGGCGAGCGCGCTTGTCCATCGGCGCGAGGTCGGCGAGGATCGCGGCGTATACGTCGCTCTGCGAGATGGCGGCGCGCACCGCGACTTCGCCCGCGGGCGCGCCGGCCTCGATCCACCTCTTGAGGACCGCGAGTTCGGCGGCGCTGGGCCGCGGGTTCTCGTCCGGCGGGGGCATCGTGGCGTCGTCGATGCGCTTGTACAGCCGGCTCCCCTTCAGGTCGTTCGGCACCACCTTCTTGCGCGCGACGAGCTTCGCCAGATCGGTGACGTAGTTCATCGCCCCTTCGACGCTGCCGTCCTGCCCGTGGCAGCGGTAGCAGTGCGTTTTCAACACCGCTTGGGCCTGCTTCGCGAGTTGCTGGTGCTCTTTGGAGTCGTCGGCGCGGGCGGGCGCGGCGAGGGCCGCGAGAGCGACGAGGGCGAGCGGGGCGCGGAGAACGGAGCGCATATCGTCTCCCGGTGTGCGCGGGGCGTCTCCTATCCGACGTATCAGAACCCGCGGCCGATTGCCACGTTACGCGGCCGGTACGGGGGCCGCGCTTACGGCTGCGTAGAGTTGGTTCGCGGTGAACGGCTTAGGCAGGAAGTTGTCGGCCCCGGTCGCGAGGGCGTAGTCGCGGTGCGATTCGGACGCGACCGCGGACGCGACGACGACGCGCACCGCGTCCCCGTGCCGCGCCTTCAAGTCGGCGGTGACGCGGAACCCGCTCTGGCCGGGGAGCAGCAGTTCGACGAGGGCCACGTCCGGGGCGTGGGCCGCGGCCAGTTCGACCGCGCGCAGCCTGTCGTCGGCCACGAGGACGCGGCACCCGCGCCGGGCCAGCAGCCGCGCCAGCGCGGCGCGCAAGTTCGGGTCGCTATCGACAACAAGAACGGTAGTGGCGCGCGACACGGCTCTGCCTCCTGTGCGGTCCCGAGCGCGGAAATCGTCCCTGACGTGGGAGAGCTATACCCGGAACGCGGGCGGGCCGCAACAATGACCCCACGGCCCGCGCGCTGGCGCGCGGGCGACTTCAGGCGCGGCGCGAACGCGGGCCGGTCCCGTTCCGCCACCGCCTCAACTGCTCCGAGTGTGGCGCGAACATGGCCCAACCGACCCCCGCGTACCGCATGCCGGCCGAATGGGAACCGCACGCCGCGACGTGGCTCGCGTGGCCCCGGCGCGAGTCCGACTGGCCCGGCAAGCTCGACCTGATCCCGTGGGTGTACGCCGAGATCGTGCGCGCCCTGACCCGACACGAGGACGTGAACCTGATCGTAACCGACGAACCGGCCGCGACCGCCGCGCGCGACCTGCTCGCGCGCTGTAGCGCAGACGTCGGGCGCGTCCACTTCTGGCAGTTGCCCACCGACCGCTCGTGGCTCCGCGACTCCGGCCCCATCTTCGTCTACGACCGCGCGGGCGCGAAGGTGGCGCTCGACTGGCGCTTCAACGCGTGGGCCAAGTACGACGACTGGCAGCAGGACGACCGCGTGCCGGCGTTCGTCGCGCGCGGGCGCAACGTGCCGCGCGTCGAACCGCTGTGCCACGGCCACCGCGTGGTACTGGAAGGCGGGAGCATCGACGTGAACGGCGAGGGGCTGTTGCTCACCACCGAAGAGTGCCTGTTGAGCAAGACGCAGGAGCGCAACCCGCCCATGGGCCGCGCCGATTACGAGCGGGTGTTCGCCGACTACCTCGGCGTTTCGAAGGTGATCTGGCTGGGCCGCGGGATCGTGGGCGACGACACGCACGGCCACATCGACGACCTCGCGCGGTTCGTGGCCCCGGACACCGTCGTAACGGTGGTGGAGCACGACCCACGCGACGAGAACTACGCGATCCTTCAGGAGAACCGCGAGCGGTTGGAAGGGGCCACGGGGCTGACCGACGAGCCGCTGAACGTTGTGCCGCTGCCGGTGCCGCGCCCGCTGGTGTACGACGGGACGCGCCTGCCCGCGAGCTACGCGAACTTCTACGTCGCCAACGGCGTGGTCATCGTGCCGACGTTCAACGACCCCGCCGACCGCGTCGCGCTCGGCACGCTCGCGGACCTGTTCTCCGACCGCGAAGTGGTCGGCATCCACTGCGCCGATCTGGTCTGGGGACTGGGCACGCTGCACTGCATGACGCAGCAAGAGCCGCGCTGACCTCTGTTGGTAGTGACCCGCTTTAGCGGGTCATAGCTCCGATCGCGTTCGCGAAGGTCGCCGAGCTATGACCCGCTGAAACGGGTCACTACCAACAGAGGCGCTACTTCGCCGAGACCAGTTGGACCTCGAAGATGAGGGTGGCGTTGGGCGGGATCGCGCCGGGCGCGCCGCGCGCGCCGTAGCCGAGGTTCGCGGGAATCTTGAGCCGGCGCACGCCGCCCGGCTTCATCCCCGGAATGCCCTCCTGCCAGCCGGCGATGACGCCGCTGAGCGGGAACGTGATCGTCTTGCCGCGGTCCACGCTGCTGTCGAACTTGGTGCCGTCGGTGAGCCAGCCGGTGTAGTGAACGGTCACGGTCGCGCCGGGCTTCACCTCGGCCCCGGTGCCCTCCGTCGCGTCCCACACCTCCAACCCGGACGGGCGCTTCACCCACTCCGCCGCGTCCACTGGTGGCATCTGCATCGTCGCTCTCCTGTCACTTGGTTTCGACCAGTTCGATCTCGAACACGAGGACCGAGTTGGGCGGTACGAGGTTGCCCGCGCCGCGCTCCCCGTAGGCGAGGTTGGCGGGAATCTTCAGTTTGCGGACGCCGCCGGGCTTCATGCCGGGAACGCCCTCCTGCCAGCCCTTGATGACGGCGTTCAGCGGGAACTCGGCCGCCGGGCCGCGGTCGCGGCTGCTGTCGAACTTCGTCCCCTTTTCGTCCGTGAGCCAGCCGGTGTAGTGAACGACCACGGTCGCGCCCGGCTTCACGGGCTCGCCCGCGCCGGCCTTCACGTCCATCACCTCAAGCCCGGACTCGCGCTTCTGCCACGTCCCGGCGGTGTCCTTCGGCATCAGGTGCTTCGGCACGGGCGCGCCCGCGCCGCCCGCGCCGCACGCCAGCACCAGCAGCAGACCCAGCGTTGCTCGGAACATGAGTGTTCCTCCTGAGCTGTTAGCTGTTCGCTGTTCGCCGTCCCTACTTCACTTCAAACAGTTCGATCTCGAACACCAAGACCGAGTTCGCGGGAATACCGGGTCGGCCCTTCTCGCCGTAGGCGAGGGGGGCGGGAATCTTGAGCCGGCGCACGCCGCCGGGCTTCATGCCGGGGATGCCGTCCTTCCACCCTTGAATCAAATCTTCGAGCGCGAACGTCGCCTTCTTGTCGCGGTCGAGGCTGCTGTCGAACACGGTCACTTTGTCGTCGGTGAGCCAGCCGGTGTAGTGGATCGTCACGGTCGATTCGAGCTTCGCGGCGTCGCCCTTCCCCTCTTTGACGTCCCAGATTTCGACGCCGGATTCGAGCTTCTTCCACTCCTTCGCGTCCAGTTTCGGGCGCGCCAGCTTCGCGCTCGGCGGGGTCTTGGCTTCGATCAGTTCGATCTCGAAGATGAGGACCGAGCCGGGCGGGATCGGACCGACCTTGCGGTCCTTGTAGCCCAATTCCGGGGGCACCTTGAGCCGGCGCACGCCGCCCTTCTTCATGCCGGGAATGCCCTCCTGCCAACCGGGGATCAGCCCCTTCAGTGCGAACGTGACCGGCTCGCCGTCGGTGCGGCTGCTGTCGAACTGCGTCGCGTCCTTGTCCGTGAGCCAGCCGGTGTAATGCACGGTTACGATGTCCGCGGGCGTGACCGCCTCGCCCTTCCCCTCTTTCACGTCCCAGATTTCGAGGCCGGACTTCTGCACCTTCCACTCTTTGGCGTCGAGCGGCGGGCGCACGGGCTTCTTGTCGTCGCCGGTCGCGAACGGGACGAGCGCGAACGCGGCCAGCGCGAACACGGTGGTCGGGCGCATGACGATTCCTCGTGAAGGCTAAGCGGGAACGAACCGCGGGCCGAAGCGGTGCGCGAGGGCGGCGCGGGCCGCGGGCGCGAGCCGCGCCGCGGGCAGTTCCAACTTTACCAACCTATCCGCGTTCAGGGCGTCGGCCAGCGCGCGAACCAGCGCGTCCGGGAACAGTGCGTCCGGATCGAGCACCGCGGGCGCGTCCGTCAGTTCCAGTCGCGCGATCAGCCCGCCAATGAAGTTGGCCTGCGGACCGGTGTCGATGATCTGGAGCGTGTGCAGGTGGCGCATGATCGGCGAGCGAGCGAGCGCCGCGAGCGCCGGCCAGTAGTCGGGCCAGCGCACCGGGCCGGGCGGCAGCGGGCTGTCGGTGAACAGGCGGCTGAGCATCTCGGACACCATCGCCCCGATCGCCCCGGTCAGCCCCAGCCCCGCGGGCGCGGCCGGAATCTCGGACAGGCCGAACGACAGCGATTCGAGCGGCAGCGCGCAGCACTCGGCCAGCGCGACAATCGCGTCCGGCGGGGTCACGCCCGTGAGCGTCAGCGCCTTCAAGTTGGTGTACGCGGGCGCGGTGAACAGGGACCGGAGAACGCCCGCTGCGGGGCGCAGCGGCAGCACCTTGAGCGCCGCGAGCGCGCCGAGGTGTTCCGACCGGACCAGCGCCGCAGCCCCTTCGGGCGGTAGTCGGTCGAGTGAGAGTTCCGCGACGCGCGCGAGGTGCGGGCCGTCGAGGGCGTCCCACTGCGCCGCGTCGAACGGCCCGCCGGTCCAGCGGAGCCGCGCGAGCGGGACCGCCGCGGCCCAGCGGTCGAGGTCGCGCGGCGCGGTCTGGAGGTACAGCAGTTCGGGGAACCCGCCGATGAACTGCGCGGTGAACCCGTGCTCGTTCGACCGCACCGAGTACGCGCCGGGGTAGTCGGCGG
>VGZJ01000096.1 GCA_016872595.1 Planctomycetota bacterium | reverse complement strand
TGCACGGTCGCCAGCACGAGCGTCGTGCGCTTCTCCGCGAGGCCGCGCGCCAGCAGGTCGATGAGCACGTTGGACGGCGCGTCGGCGAGCAGTTTGTACGCGGCCGGCTCCGCGGTCGCGAGGTTCGTGTAGCGCGAGCGCTCGACGGCGCGTTCGGCCGCGAGCGCGAGCACCAGTTGTTGGGCCGGTTCGTAGTCGGGCTTCACCTCGAGCGCCCAGCGCAGGTAGCGCAGGCCGTAGTACTCTTCGGCCTGACCGACCGCCACGTCGGCGAGGCGGTCGATCTTCAGCAGTTTGTCGTTCCACACCCACACCGGCACTTGGGAGGGCGCGCCGTCCGGGTTGGTCTTCGCGCCGAGGTAGCGGGCCTTGTGGTCGTAGAACTTGCGCGCCAGCGCCACCAACTCGACTTCGGGGCGCTTGGTGTCGGCCTTCGCCCCGGGGTAGAAGCGGTTCAGGAGGTCGGTGGCGAGTTCGCGCAGGTTCGCGGGCACGTCCTTCGGGTCGCGCAGCAGAATGCGCCAGAGGTACGGGGTCAGATCGGTCTGTGTGTCGGTCAGAAGTGCGAAGGCGTCGCGCCGGCGCGAGATGGCGTCGATGACGCCGTATTGCCGGTCGACGCCGAACCCGTCGAGCGCCCCGACCCAGCCGGCCATTGTCGGGCCGTCGAGCAGCGGGATCGTTTCGAGCAGCCCCGCGTACAGCCCCGGTTCGGGGTTCTTGCGGAGCGCGTCAATCATGAACGGGATCGCGTACTCGCCGGTGCGCCGCAGTTCGATCTGCGCGAACACCTTCTCTTCGTAGGTCGCGCCGAGGTTGCGGATGTACTTCTGCACGCGCTCCGGGTTGTATAGGAGCTTCGTGGCGACGGCCTTCGCACGCTTGTTTAGTTCCTCGATGTTGTCGCGAATCTGCTTCTCGCGCGCCGGCTCGTCGGAGAACTTCGGCACCCCGCGGAGCTGCTCGAAAACGGTCGTGCCGTGTTTCTTCTCCAGTTCGAGGAAGTCCGCGTCGCTCGGGTCGCTCTTGAGGAACTGTTCGAGGTAGATACCGGCGATGTCGAACTTGCCCTCGTTCATGGTCGCGCGGAACAGAGCGTACAGTTCGAGGGGCTTCTTCGGCGCTTCTTTGGGCTGGGCCGCTGTGCGCCCGGTGGCGGCCAACAACAGCGCGAGCACGAGGGCGAAGAACGAGACGGTTCTCACCGGGGTGTCTCCTCAGTGCGGTCGGGCGCGCGAGCGAGTTGTGCGGCGCAAATGCGCTCCCGCTTTCCACCCTAGCGAGGCTGGAAGGCGGGGTAAAGTAGATAAACCCGGCGAAGGTGCGACGAGTTCGGTAACGCGCCGTTACAGCCCGCCGGGTCATCCGTTCTGCATTCTGAAAGCGCCGATCAGGTTAAGCAATCGGCTTCGCACGCGACGAGGTCCGCGAACGACTCGCGGCGGCGGATCAGTCGATGTGTGCGGCCTGTAACGAGGACCTCGGCCGCGCGGACGCGCGAATTGTAGTTCGAGGCCATCGCCATGCCGTACGCGCCGGCACTGAACGCCGCGAGCAGGTCGCCGCGCTTCGCGCCCGGCAGCGGCCGGTCCTTCGCCAGATAGTCGCCGCTCTCGCACACCGGGCCGACCACGTCCTGCTTGAAGCAGTTCGGCATGTCGCGGAACGGCTGCGGGTCGTCCGGGTCGCCGTTCACGTCGGGCGTGACGGGCACGTCGGCCGCGGGGTTCACCGGCCAGATGCGGTGGAACGAGCCGTACAGCGTCGGGCGGATCAGGTCGTTCATCGCCGCGTCTTGGATGATGTAGTGCTTGCCCCCGGTCGCCTTTGTGTACAGCACGCGGCTGAGCAGGATCGCGGAGTTGCCCACGATGAACCGGCCCGGTTCGAGGATGAGCTGGCACCCGCTCTCGCGCAGCGCCGGCATGATGGCGTCGGCGAACGCGCTCGCGGGCTTGGCCTCGTCCTTGCGATAATTGATCCCGAACCCGCCGCCCATGTTCAGGTACTTAATATCGTGGCCCTGCGCGCGGAACTGCTTGATGAGGGCCAGCCCCTTTTCCGCGCCCATGCGGTACGGGTCGGCCTTGAGGATGGGCGAACCGAGGTGCATGTGCAGCCCGACCACCGACAGGCCCGCGTGCCCGACGACGCCCATCGCCACATCGACGATGGTTTCGATGTCGAGGCCGAACTTCACGCCCTTCACGGACGTGTCGGTCTTCACGTGCGTCTTCGGCGGGAGGTCCGGGTTCACGCGCAGGGCGACGTTGGCCTTCACGCCCAACCCGTTGGCGACCTTGCCGATGTTGTGCAGTTCCTGCTCGCTCTCGACGTCGAAGAGGAACACACCGTTGCGCAGTGCGAACTCGATCTCGGTGTCGGTCTTGCCGACGCCGGCGAACACGATCTTGGAATCCTCCGGGCCAGCGGTCAGCGCGCGCTGGAACTCGCCCTGCGAGGTCACGTCGAACCCGCTGCCGTGCTTGCCCATGAGCCGGCAGATGCTGAGGTTGCCGTTGGCCTTCACGCTATAGCAGATGATCGGTTTCGCTTCCGCGAACGCGGTCTGCACCTCGGTCAGTTTCTGCACGAGCGCCGCTTCCGAGTACACGTAGAGCGGCGTGCCGTACTTCGCGGCCAGTTCGGGAACGGGTACGTCCTCGCAGAACAGCGTGCGGTCGCGGTAGTCGAAGTGGTCCATTGTGGCGCTCTGTGGTGAAGTCGGTTCGCGGAGATTCTACCACCGATCATCGCGTGTGTCCGGCTGAGGGTTCGCTCGCTCCTCGTGGGCCTTCAATTTCTTGTCGATGAAGAACGGGCCGAATGGGACGATGGACGCGAGGGCGGCGAGGCCGACCAGCTTCGCCGTGAGTGCGCCCTTGCCCCACGCGACGAACGTGATGATGGCGTACGCCACGAACAGCGCGCCGTGGATCGCCCCTACCCAGAACACCGCCAGCTTGCCGAGCGCCGCGGTCGGGGAGTCGGCCGGCGGTACGTACTTCAGCGGCATCGCGACGAAGAACAGGATCAGCGCGGAGACGCCTTCCACAAGGCCCGCCGCGCGGACCCGACCGACCGGAGTTTCGAGCACTTCACTTACCCCCTTTCGTTCCCGGTTCCTGTTGCTTCAGTGCGACTCAATTTGCCAACCGCTGTTGCCAGTCACGTAACTGCTTAGCGACTTCGGCCGGGGCCGTGGAGCCGTAGCTCTTGAACGCGGCCAGCGCGTTCGCCACGCCCAGCGACGCCTTTACTTCTGGCGAGGGGAAACTGGCGTCGGGCAGGTCCGCGAGGTGGCACTTGCGCTGCTCGCACTCGCGCACGAGGTTCCCCACGATCTCGTGCGCCGAGCGCATCGGCGTGCCGCGCGCGATCAGCGCTTCCATGAGGGTGGTCGCGTCGAGGAAGCCGGCGTCTAGTCGTGCGGCGATCACCTCGCGCCTCAGTTTCGTTTGGCTCACCAGCGGGGCCGCGACCGCGAGGCACCCGGCCACCGTGTCGAAGGCGTCGAAGATGGCCGTCTTGTCTTCTTGCAGGTCGCGGTTGTACGCCAGCGGCAAGCCCTTCGTCAGCACGAACAGGTGTTGCAGTGCGCCGATCACGCGGCCGCTCTTGCCGCGCGTCAGTTCGAGTACGTCCGGGTTCTTCTTGTGCGGCATGATGCTCGACCCGGTGCAGAAGGCGTCCGGCAGGTCGAGGAAGTTGAACTCCGTCGTGCTCCAGATCACCCACTCTTCGGCCCAACCGCTCAGGTGCGTCGCGATCAGCGACAGGCAGAAGACGAACTCCAGTGCGAAGTCGCGGTCACTGGACACGTCGAGGCTGTTGCGCGCGACCGACTCGAAGCCGAGCTTGGCGCGAACGGACTCGCGGTCGATGGGCAGCGACGTGCCCGCGAGCGCCGCGGCCCCCAGCGGCAGCGCGTTGAGCCGCGCGCGGCAGTCGCGCAGTCGGTCGCGGTCGCGCTGGAGCTTTTCGACGTAGGCGAGAAAGTAGTGGGCCGCGAGCACCGGTTGCGCGCGCTGGAGGTGCGTGTAGCCGGGGATCACCACGCCGGCCTCCCGCGCGGCCGATTCCACGAACGTGTGTTGCAAGTCGCGCAGCAGGCCGTCGAGGTCGTCGATGGCGTCGCGCGTCCAGAGCTTGAGGTCGGTAACGACCTGATCGTTGCGGCTGCGCCCGGTGTGCAGCTTGCGGCCCACGTCGCCGAGCTTGCCGATTAACGCCTTCTCGATGTGGGTGTGGATGTCTTCGAGCGCGATGGTGAACTCCATCTTGCCCGCGTCAATGTCCGCGCCGATCTCGTCAAGCGCGCGCGCGATCTGCTCCGCTTCGCCCGCGGTCAGCAGCCCGACTTCGGCCAACATGCGGGCGTGCGCTTGGCTGCCGATGATGTCGTGCCGGTACAATCGCCGGTCGAAGCTGATCGACTCCGTGAACGCCTCCACGCGCGAATCGGTGCCGCCCGTGAACCGCCCGCCCCACGTCTTCTGACTCATTTCGCGCTCGCCTTCGGCTCGCGGCTTACTGAGAGGAACTAGTGTGGTTTTAGGATTTCTTGCTTCTGGTGACACTTATGCGCAGGGTTGAGGGTAGTAGGTGGCGACACGTCCTCGCAGGAGACACAGAATGCGATTCCGACTTCTCGCCACACTTGCCGCGCTCGCGCTAACGACGGGCTTCGCCACGGCGCAGCCGAAGGACGCCGGGCCGACGGTCGAACTGCGGCTCCGCTCCGTGAACGACCTCGTGGACAAGTTCGAGTACGTCGCTGGGCTCGCGGGCAAAGAGGACGCCGTCAAGCAGGTGCGCGAACTCATCAAGGTGCTGAGCGCCGACGGAAAGGGCATCGAGGGCATCGACCCGAAGTTGCCGATGGGCGCGTACGTCACGTTCACGAAAGAAGTCGAAAACAGCCCGATCGTTGTGATGGTCCCCATCGCCGACAAGGACCAGTTCCTGAACGCGCTGAAGGCCCGGCTCGACGTGGACGCGAAGAAAGGCGACGGAGGCACGTACGCGGTGCCGATCAAACTCCCGCAGGACGCGAAGCTCGACCTGCACGTCCGCTTTGCGAACGGCTACCTCTACGCCTCGCCGAAGGCCCAAGACCTCGACGTGAAGGCGCTTGTCACGCCGAAGGCCTTCTTTGCCAACGACGACGGCGCGGTCGCCTCGCTCAAGGTTCACCTCGACCGCATCCCGGCCGACCTGCAGACGTTCGTGACGGGCCAGATCGAACTCGGCATCAACACCGAGCGCAAGAAGAACGCGGACACCGAGAGCGCGGCCGAAAAGCGCCTCAAGAACCTCGTTCTTGACGCCGTGATCGCCGGCTTCAAGGGGCTGACCGACGACGGCAAGGAACTGAGCGTGAAGCTGTTCGCCGATCCCAAGACGGACGAGATCAGCGCGGAAGTGTCCCTGACCGCGAAGAGCGGGAGCGCGACCGCGAAGAACTTCGCCGCGCTCGGCACCAAGACCAGCCTGCCCGCGGGCATCGTCGCGAGCGCGAACCCGGTCGCCCGCGCGAACGTGAAGGTCGCCATCACCGACGGGATGAAGAAGGAGTACGCCGCCGCCATCGACGACCTGCTCGCCGAAGGGCTGAAGAAGGCCCCTGCCGATCAGGAACAACTGGTGAAGCAACTGATCGACGCCGTTAGCCCCACGTTGAAGGCCGGGGAGCTGGACGTGGCCGCGGCGCTCACCGGCCCGAACGCGAAGGGCCACTACAGCGCGATGGCCGCGTTCACCGTTGCCGAAGGGAAGAAGATCGAGCAGCTCGTGAAGGACGTGTCCGTGTTCCTTGGCGGCGAAGCGGAATTCAAGTTCGACGAGGCTAAGGTCGGCGACTTCAACCTACACAAGATCGACGTGAAGCGGAACAGCGACGGTCTGGAGAAGGTGTTCGGCACGTCGCACGTCTGGCTCGCGGTGTCGGACAAGTGCATCGTGGTCAGCTTCGAACCGGACGGCGCGACCATCAAAGCGGCTCTGAAGGCGAAGCCGGCGAAGGTCGCGGTCGCGTCGTTCGACGTGTCCGTTGCGAAGCTGATCCCGATGTTGCAACCGGACCTGAAGCCCGACGAGCTGAAGGCGCTTTTGAAGGACGCATTCGGCGACGCCAACCCCGCGGGCAAGGACACGATCCGCGTCAGCATCGAAGGCGGCGACAAGCTCAGCATCAAGCTGAACGTGAAGGGCAAAGCGCTGCGGGCCTTCGCCGGCCTCGATCTGCTCAAGGGGAATTAGCTTTGCTGTCGCTTGCAGCTTCGCACGCAGCGTGTGAAGCTGCAAGCGGCGTCACTTTCCCACCAGTTCCACGCACACCAACTCGTTCCGGCCGGCGCTTTGCCACCCCTCGCCGCCGTCAGTCTTGGCGAACATCCACCGTCCGGCGAACGCCGGGTGGCCCCACACGCGCCCGCTCAGCGCCTTCGTCCGCGACTGCTCGTCGTACTCCTTCGGCGTCAGCCGGGCGAGGACGAGTTCGCCCGTCGCGTTCAGAGCAAGGACGCGCTCCGTATTGTTCAGCCACACAATACTGGCGTGGGGGTTCCGCGCCTTAGGCGTGAGCTGGTTGTCGTCGTCCCACAACTTCTTGCCGGTCGCGAACTCGACGCACGTTAGGCCGAAGCCGCGGTCGATGGTGTAGACGTGCTTGTCGCGGTACAGTGGTTGCGCCATCAGCCCGCGCAGGGTCTTCGCCTCGGTCCACACCACTTCCGCGTCGGTCGGCCTCGCGCCCAGCCTGATCGCCTTCGCGCCTTCCCAGTAGCCCGTTACGAACACGATGCCGTCGTGGAACACCGGCGGCGCAATCGAGACGCCGTAAGTGACCTTGTACGGCACCTTCCAAAGCGCCTTGCCGGTCGCGGCTTCGACGCCGCACACGTTCTCCGGGGTCCACACCACGACCTGCTTCCCGCTCTCCGGCTGAATGACGACCGGCGTGCAGTAGCCCACGGGGTCGGTGAGCGCGCGCCACACTTACTTGCCCGTCTTGCGGTCGAGTGCGATCAGTGAACCGTCTTTTGCGCCGAGGTGTACGATGACGTTGTCGCCGTCGATAACGGGCGAGCCCGCGAAGCCCCACTCCGGCACGCGCGCCCCAAACTTCGCGACGGTGTCGTGCTGCCACACGATCTCGCCGGTCTTGGCGTCGAAGCAGAACAGGTGGCCGACCGCGCCGAGCGCGTACACCTTGCCGTCGTGAACGGTGGGCGAGGTGCGCGGGCCGTTGGCGTAGCCGCCGAGGCCGCCGTACCGAACCGGGTACTTGTGCGACCAGAGCGGTTTGCCGGTCGCGGCGTCGAAGCACAGCACGCGCTCGGTGCCGTCCGGCTTGCCCGCTTCTACTTTCTTCGCAACGGGCTCTTCCAGATCGAGCGTGTAGACGCGCCCGTCCGCGACGGTCATGCCGGCGTAGCCGCCGCCGACCGGCTGCTTCCAGACGGTCTTGAGTCCGGCCGCGGGCCACCTGTCGGGGAGCACGGGCGCGTTCCAAGACCCGTCGCCGCGCACCCCGCGCCACATCGGCCAGTCTTCGCCAGAAGCCGCTCGCGGCTTCGCAAGTAGTGCAACGAGCAACACAACTGAGAGGAGAGTACCGCGCCTCATACCTTCACCGTTTCCACCGTGCCGTGGTTCGCGCCACTCTTGTTCGCGGCAGCGATGAACGCGACCAGTTCGATTGACTCCGCGATGTCCAGCGGGGCCTTGCCGGTCTTGAACATCTCAACGACCTTCTTGAGCAGTTCGCGGTAAATGAACTTCGTGCCGACGCTCACGGCCTGTACGCTCTTCTCGGCGAACGCGGTGAACCCGAACCCGCTGGACGGGGCTCGTGTGCCGCGGACGCTCGCGACGCGGCCGTCGGCCCACGTGCCGGTCGCGACCTCCGCGCCCTTCTCGACGGTGCAGGTGACGCGCTTGCACCCCGGCCCCATGAGCGCGTACAGCATCTCGACGGCGTGAATACCATAGTGGAACAGGCCAGCGTTGCGCTCGGAGCCGGACAGCGACGCCGGGCCGTAGGTGATGCACCCGGCGATCTTGCCGTGCTTCGCGTCCGTGACGTACTCGACCAGTTCCGGCGCGTAACGCAGCGACGACGACGAGAACAGCGGCAGCTTCTTCTTGGCCGCAAGCTCCGCGATCTTCTTCGCGTCTTCGACCGTGCAGGCGTAGGGCTTGTCCACGAAGCACGGGATGCCGGCCTCAAGGAACGGCTTCGCGCGCTCGTAGTGAACGGTGCCGTCCACGGCTTCGATCAGCATCCCGTCGACCTTGCCGATCATGTCGGCGGGCTTGTCCACCAGCGGAACGCCGTAGTCCTTCATCGTCTTCGTGAACCCGGCGATGCGCTCCGGCGACAGTTTCGATTCGCCGGCGCAGCCGATGACGATCTTCGCGCCGTCGACGAACTGCTCGTCGTCCTTACCGATGTGGTTCAAGCGCCGTGTGAACTCGACACAGTGCGACGTGTCGAAGTCGAGAATGCCGAGCTTAATCATGGGAGGTTCACTCTTTGCGGAGCGCGGGAATAACGGGAACCCGCAGGATACCCGCTGTCGCGGCGGATGCCACAACGAACCCGACTGCGAGCACGAGGCAGAGCATCCCGCCGAGCCGCGCCCACGGCACCGCGGCCCCGCTCGCGACGTGCGGCGCGACCGACGCCAGGGCCGCGATCACGCCGCTCGCGAGGCCGACCACGAGTAGCAACCCGTTTTCGATCAGCACGAGCAGTTGCAGTACGCGCGTGCGGTAGCCGACCGCGCGCAGGAGCGCGAGTTCGCCCAACCGCTCCCACACGCCGCGCAGAATGACGACCGCGAGGCCGAGCACGCCGAGCATGAGGCCGAAGCCGCCGAGCAGTTGGAAGGTTGACAGGTACGCGCCGATGACCGCTTGGAACGCCGCGACCTTGTCGCGCGCGGGTTGCGCGACGAACCCGTTCGCGCGCAGCCCGATGCCGAGCGCGCGGATCACCGCGGTCTCCTTGTCCGCGGGCGTGCGGATCAGGAACGAGCGGTAGCCGGTCTGTTTGGGGAACACGCGGTCGAAGTGATCGGCACTCGCAATCAGCTCGCTCTGGAACGGGCTATCGACCAGCGTGCCGACAATGAGGAACTTGACCGGCGCGCCGTCGTCGCCGGGCATCGTGTATGTGTCGCCGAGGCCCGCTTTCAGCATCCATTGTGCGGTGTTCTGTTCGCAGAACACCGGCACGAAGCCGTTCGGGTTGGTCGCGCGCAGCAGCAGCCACGGGTTCGCCTTCTCTTCCGGCGTCTTGGCAATCGTGGCGTAGAACTTGAAGCCGCCGCGGTCGATCAGTTTGTCGGGCACACCGAGGACGCGCGGGCGCGTGGCTTGATAGAGGTTCGCACAACTCGCGTCGTCGCCGGCGCGCAGGCGCAGCGCGAAGGCCTCTTCGAGCGCGCCGAGGTCGGCCTTCGCCGCGAGGAACGCGGGCGTTTCGGGCGGGTCGTCACGGTCGCCGTCCTTCGGGGCGAACGCGCGCTTCAGTTGCTTTTCGAGGTCCGCGCGCCCGGGGCCGGCGTCGAACGGCTGGAACAGCGGCACGTCGCTCTCGGCGATCACGTTGAAGCCGCCGCTGCCGCCGGTGCGGTCGGCGAACTCCGCGCCCGGCTGCCGGCGGAAGCTCTCGACCGCGACGAGCAGGAACGCCGCCGAAGCCAGCAGCGCCGCCGTGAGCAGGCTGCGGTTCGGGTTGCGCGCGGCGTTGCGCGTGCCGAGGCGCGCGAGGGCGACCGGGCCGCGCCCGTTCACGACCGCGTGGCGGGTGCGGCGCATCCATAGCGCCGCGAGCGCGAGCGCGGCGCACAGCAGCAGCCCGCCGCCGCCGAAGAACGTCATCGCGCGGAAGTCCGGGTTGTCCACCATGCCGCCGCTGGCGATGCACGCGACGCCCACCACGAGTGCGCCGACCGCGGCCCACTTCAACCAGCGCGCCGGTGGCTTGGTGCTCTGTGCGGCGCAAGTTGTTTCGCCGCGCAGCAGGGCGGGGGGGGCGACCTTCACTAGCCCGCGCGCGCTCCACCACAGCGCGCCGAATGCCATCGCGAGGGTCATCCCGAAGCCGAGGAGAAAGCTCTCTGGTGCGGCGTGGGGCCGCAGGTACGCACGGACCTCCGAATCCGGCCACAAGTTCAGCAGCACGTTCAGCAAGAGCCGGTTGTACGCGACCCCGACCGCGAGGCCGAGCAGCGCGCCGACCGCGGCAACGATCAGCCCTTCCGCGAGCAGCAACCGGCGGACGCGCTTCACTGAGAACCCCGCGGCGAGGAGCAGGCCGATCTCCTTCGCGCGGCGGTCGAGTGACAGGCGGAACAGAAGGCCCACGAGCAAGAGCGCCGCGGCGATGAGGAAGCAACTGAACCCGAGGAACAACATGCCGAAGTCGTTCCCGCCGAGGCTCGCTTTGAGCAACCGGGCGCGGAGCGACTCGAAGCGGAACTCTGCCTTCGCGTCCTTCGCGTCTGCGGGCGGCGTGAGGTGCTTAGGCAGCTCCGCCTTCAAGCGCTCGACGGTACGCTCCAGCGACTCGCCCGCGGCCGGCGCGACGCGAACGGACGTGTCCGTCCCGTAGCGGCTCTTGAACAGCTTGCGCGCGGTCGCGAGGTTCAGATACGCCATCGGCGTGGCCTTGTTGCCGGTGAAGAAGATGTTGCGCGGGTGCGTGTTCGGCACGCGCTCGCGGATCTTCTCCTTCGGCAGCACCGGCGGGCGGTCCCAGTCGAAGAGGTTCGCGCGGTCGTCGGTGACGCCTTTGATCTCGGGAGTGAGGTTGCGGTCGCGCGCCGCGCCGCTGAGCGGAATGTAGCCGCGCAGCGTCAGTTCCGCGGCTTCGAGCTTGCCGTCGCCTTCGACATCGGGGTTGAAGTACGTCAGCTTCAACATCGTGCCCGGCGCGAGCTTGTTGAGCTGCGAGTTGGGCCAATCGAGAAGCACAACCTCGTTGTCCGCGAGCGGGGGCGCGCCCTTCGGCGCGAACGGGCCGAGCGGGGCGAGCGCCGCCGGGTTTACGCCCGCGATCAGCGGATAGGGGATGTCCTTCTTCTCGAAGGCGATGGCGTCGGCGACGTATACGACCGTGGGTTCGGCGCGCATGCCCAGCGCCTTCGCCGCGGCTTGGACCGCCGCGACTTTCTCGTCCGTGAGAATCAGTTCCGTGGCCTCAACGCTGACGTACCCGCCCGCGCCGAAGCGCCGGTCGATCTCGCGCAACTTGAGGCCGTAGTCCTCGGCTTGCAGCTTCTCGCGAACCGCGGCGTCGAGGTCGGCAGCATTCGCCCCGCGCGCGAGCAGCACCGTTGCAACGGGCGCGCTGTCCCCGGTCGCGAACCGTGACAGCGTCGTCATGGGCACGAACACGTTGAGCGGCGCGCCCGGGTTCGGTGTCAGGTTGAAGTCATTCTCGGGTGCGTCTGCGGGCAGCACCGCGAAAACCTCAAGCTCCTCAGTCTTCGTCACCTCGTCGGTGTCGCGCTTGGCGAACGACGAAGTGCGCGGGACGCCGGTAAGCCTCTCAAGCCCGAGCCGCACCTTCTCGCCGGCCTTCACCCCGAGTTTCGCCGCGACGCGCGCCGAGAGAACGATCGGCGGATAGACACCCTTACTCGCGCTGCGGCGGGTGTCCGCGGACCAGTTCACACCGCTGACGCCGACGGGCGCGAACCGTTCGTCGACGCCGAGGATCGTGACGCGGCCGACGAAAGGCGCGGTCGCGGCGTCCCCGCTGGCGCGCAGTGAGCCGGGCAGCATAAGCACGGGCGTGACGGTGCCGGGCAGTTCGTTCGCGAGTCCCGCGCGGACAGGGCGCGGTAGGAACGCGACGTTTTCGACGGTGCCGAGTTGCCGCTCGATGCGCGCGCGCAAGCTGCCGCGAAGCGAGTCGCCCACGAGCAGAGCCCCGGTCAGCACGGCCGCACCGACCGCGACGCCCAGCAGAACCGCGAGGTTGCCGCGCGCGTGATACGCCAAGTTCCTGAGAACGAGATTGCGCGTTGTGAGCATCAGGTCGGGCGTCAGCCGCGAGCCGCAGGCGAGCGCGGTCGCGCGGCTAACGAGTTAGGGGAGGAAGTGGAGGTGCCCGTCGTTCATCTCGGCGCGCCGCGGGAACAGTTTGGCGAGGTCCGCGCTGTGCGTCACCACGACGAGGACGTTGCGCTCCTGTTCGTGGAGCGCCAACAGCAGTTCGCCCACGGCCTGCGCGTTGATGCGGTCGAGGTTGCCGGTCGGCTCGTCGGCCAGCAGGAGCGCCGGCTTCAGTACGAGCGCGCGGGCGACCGCGACCCGCTGGCGCTCGCCACCGGACAGCTCAGCGGGGCGGTGGTCGAGGCGGTCGCCGAGGCCGACGCGCGCCAGCAGATCGCGCGCGTACGCTTCCGTTTCCGCGGGCTTGGTTGTGGCGCTCACCAGTGTCGGGATCAGCACGTTTTCCAGTACCGAGCACTGCGGCAGCAGGTGGTGATCCTGAAACACGAACCCGATGCGGGCGTTGCGGAACGCGGCCAGTTCCGGCTCCGACAGTGCGAACGGGTTGGTGCCGTCGAGTGCGACCGTTCCGCCGGTCGGCCGGTCGAGGGTGCCGAGAATGTGCAGCAGCGTGCTCTTGCCGGAGCCAGACGGCCCCATCACCGCGACCGCGGCCCCGCGCTCCAGCGTGAGGCTCACGCCGCGCAAGATCGACAGCGTGCCCGTGCGCGTCGGGTAGTCCTTCGTAACGTTCTCGATGACGAGTGACATCGCGGTGTCAGTTATCCCAGAGTACGGCGAGCGCGAGGGTGCCGAGACCGTAGAAGGTATATTCCACGTCGGTGCGGTCGTCCCACAGCCCACCGGTGAAGCCGCCGGTCGCGCGCTGGCACGCGAGCGCGAAGTCGCGGATCGCGCCCCAATCGAGCCGGTTCGCTCGGCCCAGTTGGTCGAGCGTCCAGCCGCCGGTGAAAGTGGAGAGCAGATCCGCGGCCGGGATGCGGTCGTTCGCGCGCAGGCCGCCATCGAATGGCGCGGGCAGCGCGGCGAGGAAGTCCGCGGTGCCCGCTTTCGTGTCGTCATCCAGCGCGCCGAGGATTTGCAGCACGCCGACGCCGGCCGCGGTGGGGTTCGTGCCGCTCCGTTTCATCGCGCCGATCTCGACGTAGCCGCCGTCCGGCCGGCGGCGCGATTTCACATACGTCGCGAGTTTGTCGGGGTCGGGCGTCGGCTTGTCGAGCAACTGCAAGCAGAGTGTGACGAGGAAGCTCGTGTAAGTGCTGCCGTGCGGCGCGCCGGGCGTTTTGCCGTAGCCGCCGTCCGCGGTACGAAAGGTTTCGAGCGCGCGCGCGACGCGGTCCTTCCAGTCGGGCGGGGCATCGGCGAGAACGTCCGGCCCGCCGCCGAGCGGCACGAGGTAGCAGCACACCACGAGCGAGAAGAAATCGACCACGCCCGCAGAGCCGAGCAGTTTGCCGCGGAGGAAGTTCGCCGCGCGGTCGCACACGTCGGGGTTGAGCGCTTGCAGAACCGCGAGCGAGCGCAGCGCGAACCCGGTGTAATACAGGTCCGAGCCGCCCTCGCGCCCGGAGAACCCGCCGTCGGGGTTCTGCGCTTCGAGCAGGTAGCGCGTGTGTCGCGCGCGTACGTCGGCCGGCAGGCGCTCAATCCCGTCGAGCAACCGGTTCGTGAGGCGCGTCAAATAGGGTTCTGATTCGTCGGTCACGGCTGGCCTTCGAGCTTCGCGCGGATGTGGGGCGGGATCTCCAATGCCTCGATCTGTTCGGAGCCGGTCGCGCGGCAGAACACGGAGGTGATGCGCCCGGTGGCGAGCGCCTCGCCGTGCTGGTTGCTGAACGCGAACGAGTAGCTAACGGATTTCTTGCCGACCTTCTCTACGTTCACCGCGACCGTGAGCACGTCCTGAAACTTCGCGGGCTTGGCGTAGTCGCACGCCGCGGACACGCGCGGGAAGCCCCACTTCACACCGTTCTCGACCCAGCTCACGCACAGACCGAGCGAGCGCAGGAAGTCCGACTCGGCCACTTCCATGAACCGGAAGAAGTTCGAGAAGTGCATGATGCCGGCCATGTCGGTGTCGCCGAACTCGACGCGGCGGGTGATGCTGAACGCGCTCATGCGGTGGGTGCCGGGGTGGGAGTGCGGACGAAGCGTTCGAGCAGTGCGGCGGTGTCGCGGGCCATCACGTCCGCAGTGAAGCGCGCGCGCGCGGCGGCCTCGCCCGCGGCCCCGGCGTTCGCGCGCACGGCGTCGTCGGTGAGCATCATGCGCAGGCCGTCGGCCAGTTCGTCGATGCTGTCCGGCGCGACCAACAGTCCGCCGCCGGTGCTCTCGACCAGTTCCGTGAACGCGCCGTGCGCGGGCAGCACGACGGGCACGCCGTTTGCCCATGCTTCGAGGACGTACAAGCCTTTGGGTTCTCGGTACACGGTTGGCACGCACAGCACGTCGATGCTTTGCATGAACCGCACCTTGTCCGCGTGCGTCGGGCTTTCGACGTACTCGAAGTCTGCGAGCAACCCGGCCCCGGCGAGGCGCTTCACTTGCTCGTCGTAGTACGCACGGTTGTTCTCACCGAGCCAGCCGCTCGCCTTCAACTTGGTGACCGCCGCGCCCGGTGTTTGGCGCATTTGGATGTACGCCTCGACCGCGCGGTGAAAGCCTTTTTCCGGGCAGATCCGGGCGAAGAAACCGACCGTGAGCGGGCGGTTGCCGCGCGGTCCCGCCGCCCCGCCGTGCGCCGCGAGGTTGATCCCCGGTTGTACGACGTGGATGGTCTCGCGCGGCACGCCCAGATACGCGGCCATGTGGTCGGCGTAGTAGGCACTAGTGCTGATGTATGCATCGACGGCGCGACCGTTCGCGCGGATCAGCTCGCAGCAGCGCGCGCGGTCCTTCGCGGGCAGCTCGTCGAGGAAGATGTCGTCGCCTTGCAGCGTGACGAAGATCGGCACGCCCAGCGCGCGCTTCACTTCTGGAATCACCCCGGACAACAGCGCGTTGGTGAAGAGTACAACGTCCGGCTTCTCGTCCGTCAGGAACTCGACTAGCTTCGCGACTTCCTTACGCTGCTTGCCGTCCGCGCCTTGCAGCATTGAGATGGTGAGGTCGCCGAGTTCGCTGTACTTCGTGCGCACCGCGAACCGCGACACCCACTTCAGCAACCAGCGGAAGTTGAACAGTTTGTCGAAAAGCCACGGGGTGTGGCGGAACAGCCAAAACTTTTGTTCGAGGTAGACGTTCACTCCGCCGAAGAAGACCTTCTGTTGGGAGGCGTCGGCCTCGTCGGTCTTGATGGGCGTGTAGGTGGGGATGAGGAGCGCGTCGTGGCCGAGCGCGCGGAGCGCGGTCACGAGCGTGTTGTCGCGCATGCAACTGCCGCAGTACATACCCGCGGCCCCGGCAGTGATGAACGCAATCTTCACCAGCCCCCCCCTTTCCATCAATACTAGGGGGCGCGCGCCGGGCTTTCACCAACTGCGCTTGCGAAGCCGTGAGCGGCGGCTACTTCAACTCCTTCATCCACGTGTCGTATTCCCTCAGCACTTGGTCGCGTGAGCAGTGTTCGCGGTAGATCAGGCGGGCGCGGAATTCGTAGTCGGTGTTCACCTCGTACTTGGGCAACACGTACTGGAAGTCCCACGCCGGGTTGGTCGTCTGGGCCGCCGTGTTCGCGCCGCCGCCGCTGGGCGAGTGCGACAGCCGCAAGCCGTCGGTGCGGTCGAACATCACGATCAGGATGTGCTTGCGGATCAGTCCGTAGAAGATCGGTGCGGTCGAACATCACGATCAGGATGTGCTTGCGGATCAGTCCGTAGAAGAGCGGCACGTCGTACTTCAGCGGCGACAGGCTCTTGTAAAGCGTGTCGCGATGGCCCTTGTCGAAAGTCATCTCGAACTTGTCGGCCGCGTGAACGACGGTGCTCACGGAGTTGTGCGCCGGGGTGCAGTGCTGGAGCCACAGGTTCTTGCCGCGCAGGTACATGCTCTTGTCTTCGGGCGCGTTGATGTAGCTGGCCCAGAACAGGCCGAGGTAGCCGCGCTTGAAGACGTGTTGCGTGGCCCGGAACTTGAAGTGGAAGTCGATGGAGTCCGGCTCACGGAGCGTAAACCGTGTCGTGCTTTCGAGCTTGAACGTGGGCGTCGCTTCTTGGCGTAGCTCCGCGGTAGTCGCGTTCACCTTCTTGAAGGTCATCTTCGCCTTGCGCGGCTCGAAGAAGACGTCCGACGAGTTGCCGGTGTCGAGCGTCTCGCCGTCGAAGATGTGCTCGAAGTTCATCCCCGCGACCGTTGGGACGAATGCGTTCGCCGGGTCGGTCTTGTGGGTGAGCGACCACAGGCCGTTGTACCCGGCCCGGTGTTCGCCCTTCGCGTCGTTGTCGCCGATGATGGCGGTCAGGTCGCCGAGAGCGAAGGTGTCGGAAGGCATGGCGGCTCCATAGGAGGAACAGGGGGCGTACGCCCCCCGCTCGCCAAGTCAGTTACAGACCCTCGACTTCGTGGCCCTTGCGGTAGGCCTTCTTCACGAAGGCGTTAGCCTTCTCGTTGTTTGAGAACGTCAGCGCCTTCGTGTCCCACTTCAGGTCGGTCTTCGGGAACCGCGTGGCGAGGCAGCCGAGCAGCACCATTTCCGTCAGCGGGCCGCTGTAGCTGAACGGGGCGCTGGTCTTCCCGTTACCGCGAACCGCCTCGACGTATTGCAGGTAGTGGTCGTCGCTCTTCACGTCCGGCATCTTGAAGTCCTTGAACTTGTCGCCGATCAGGATCGGCTGGCCGCCGGAGTCGTACTGCGAGTACATCACGCCCTCTGTGCCGATCAGGATGGAGCCTTGCCCGTCGAGGGGCAGCTTGCCGATCAGTTCGACGACCTCCTTCGGCGGGCGGGCCTTGCCGTTGTACCACGTCAGCGACACCGGGTCGGTGGTGAACTTGGAGCCGGGGAACACGTACTTCACCTGCACGTCGAGCGACCAGTTGTACGCGTTCGGCCCCGGCAGCTCGGAGCGGATCGAACTGGGATTGCCGACGCCGATGGCGTTGAACACCGGGTCGAGGATGTGGCACCCCATGTCGCCGAAGGTGCCGGTGCCGAAGTCGAGCCGCTTGCGCCAGTTCCCGGGGTGGTAGTACCCGCCGCCGATGAACGGCCGGTCGCTGGCGACGCCGAGCCACAGGTCCCAGTCGAGGTTCGCCGGCGGCTTGTCGGTCTTGTCCGGCTTCGGCGCGGTGTCGCCCCACGACTTCCCGCTCCACGAGTGGACCTCCTTCACCTTCCCGATGATGCCCTCTTGGATCAGCTTCACGACCAGCTTGTGCTTCCGCGCGGAGTGGATCTGGATGCCCATCTGGGTGACGACCTTCTTCTCCGCCGCGACCTCCGTGAGCAGGCGGGCCTCGTGGATCGTCTGCGTCAGCGGCTTCTGGCCGTACACGTTCAGCCCGCGGTTGAGCGCCCGCATCCCGATGGGCGCGTGCATGTGGTCCGGCGTCGAGACGTTGACCGAGTTCAGGTCTTTTTCCTTGTCGAGCAACTGGCGGTAGTCGGTGTACACGCGCAGGTCGGGCCACTTCTTCTTGAGCGCCGCGAGGTTGCCGGTGTTGGAATCGACCTCGGCCACTGCGATCAGCTTCAGGTTCTTGCTGTTGCTGAGCGAACCGATGTCCGCGCCGGCCATGCCGCCCGCTCCGAAACTGGCGTGCAGAACGGTTTCGCTCGGTGCGGCGTGGGCGTGGAGTCGCCACACGAACGGCGCGGCGAACGTAGCGGCGCTAACCTTCAGCGCCGCGCGGCGGGTGATCTTCGACATGGAGAGGCTCCAGAGATAAGCCGCTCGCGGCTTCGCGAGCACAGCGGAGCAGACACCTTACGCCAGCCCGTAGCGGGACGCAACCTTTTGCCGTACGCTACGCCAATTCGTTTCCCACGAGGGTTCCCCATGTCCCCGCGTCCGGTTTTCGTGTTGGGTCTGTTCGCGCTCGGCGCGCTGGTGATCGCGCAGGAGCCAAAGAAGGACGAGCCGAAGAAGGAACCGGAGAAGAAGCAGTACAAGAGCAACGACATGAGCCGCCCGCGACCAAAGGTCGTCGATCCGGGCACGACGACGCCCTCGGATCAACCCGGCAAGCCGCCGGCGGACGCGGTCGTGCTGTTCGACGGTACGAGCCTTAAGGAAGAGTGGACGCGCGGCGGCAAGGACGCGGAGCCGCAGTGGAAGATCGAGAACGGCTACGCGGAGATCAAGGGCGGTGGGATCAACACCAAGAAACGGTTCGGCGACAGCCAGATTCACATCGAGTGGGCAACGCCGAAAGAGGTGAAGGGCAACAGTCAGGGCCGCGGGAACAGCGGCGTCTACCTCGGCGGGTTCGGGGAAGTGCAGGTGCTCGACTCGTTCAACAACGACACCTACCCCGACGGCCAAGCTGGCGCGCTGTACGGCCGGTTCCCTCCGCTGGTGAACGCGAGCCGCAAGCCGGGCGAGTGGCAGGTGTACGACATCGTCGCGGAGTTGCCCAAGACCGACGCCGCGGGGAAGGTCACGCGCCCCGGCCGCATCACCGTGCTCCACAACGGCGTGCTGGTTCACCACGCGGTCGAGTTCAACAACAAGTTCGGCGAGTTCACCATCTCGCTGCAAGACCACGGCAACCCGGTGCGGTACCGGAACATCTGGGTTCGCAAGCTCGGCCAGTATGACGACGGCACCCCGCCGCCGGAGAAGAAGAAGTGACGGGCCTTGTTCGTAGTGACCCGCTTCAGCGGGTCGTGTTTTGCGGTTCCAGACCCGCTGGAGCGGGTCACTACGAACACTTACACTCGGAACAGCACGCGGGCGTTTTCCTCGAAAACCTGCGCGTGCTGTTCTTCGGGCACGAGCAGCTTCACGAACTCGCGATAGGCGGTCATCGGCGCGAGCGGCCAGTCGGTGCCGTAGAGGAAGCGGTTGGGGCGCTCGGAGTAGCGCATCGCGCGCGCGACTGCGTGCCCCAACTCGGCCATCGACTCGCGCGCTTCGTCGGTGGCGAACGCGCCGTCGTCGCCGACCATGAGACCCGACAGGTCGGCCCAGACGTTCACGTTCTTGTAAATCACTTCGGCCGCGTCGGTCATCCACGGGTTGCCGAGGTGACACATCACGAACTTGCAATCCGGGTGGTCCACCGCGACCTCGTCCACGCCGAGAGGGTGCGCGTACTTGAGCTTCGCTTGTGGCGAGTACGTGTCGCCCGTGTGGAACATCACGGGCACCTTGTACTTGGCGGCCAGTTCGTAGTACCGCCGGTAGTTGGGGTGGGCCGGTTCGTAGTGCAAGTAGCCGAGATAGCCCTTCAGCGCGACCACAACGCCACTCGCGAGGATGAGTTCGGCGCGGCGGAAGTGCTCGTCATCGGTGCGCGTCGGGTCCATGACACCGATGGGCCGCAAGCCGGGCACGAACGGGGCGACGGCGAGCGTGCGGTTCACCCCGAGCGGGTCGTCGTCGCCGGCCTGCCACGCGCCCATCGCGAAGGCGTGCGTGACGCCCGCGGTCTGCATCTCGCGCCGCAACTGCGCCGCGACCACCTCCACCGGCTCGCGCAGTAGCGCCGACAGCGACCCGACGCCGGGCAGGTTCGGCGGCACCGCGTGGATGTGGACGTCGATCATCGGCCGGCTCGCGAGGGGAAGGGCCGGTGCGAGTACGTTGCCGATCAATCTAGTAGCGAAGGCTAGTAGAAACGCGAACACCCACCGCGGCCGGTGGGTGTGTTTTCTGTAGCTGGCCGCTGAGAGACCGGCGCTGCACGAAAGGGAGAGCTACCGGTCACAGTGAGGCCGGCTACAGAAGGCGGTTACGGTTTCAGCACCGGCAGCGACGGGTTCCCGCCGGGGCCGGGCAGCAGCGGTTGCGGCGCGACTTGTTCGCGGAACTTTGTGAGGTCGTGGCGACGAATCACGACGCCGTTACCGTTCGCGCCCGGCCCCATCGTGTACACGCCGAACTGCCCGGTGCTCGTCTCCGCGAGGTACAGCGCCGATTGGCCCTGTGTCACGTAGCCCGTCGTCATGAGGAAGTGAACGTCCTGCTGCGCCTTCAACCCGAACTCGGTAGTCAGATCGACCTCGGCCCAGCCGACGATCTTCCCCTGATTGCGGTCGATGACCGTGCCCAGCAGCTTGCCGGCTTTGTAGTCGAGCAGCCAGACGCCGTCGGTCTGGACGCGCGGGTTGATGGACACCGCGCCGGTGGACATGATGTAGTCTTGGTAGCGGTCGTTGCCGGCCGCGAACACCGGGCGCTGTTGGCCCTGAAACAACGCGGCAGCGGCGATGCCGAGTGCGAGGCCGATGGCGAGGACACCGTAGGAACCCGAGGCGTGCATGGTCGTTCTCCGCACAGGTGCGAGCGTCATAGCGTGCGGCGCGGGCGTGTCTAGGCGAACTGCGCGGGGCCGGGCGCGGGGCGAGAACGAGAAAAATCAACGATCCGCGAGAGGGCTAGAAGGTAGCGTATTCTGTGTGTAAACTCTTGCGTGATCATCTTTTCGCTGGAGGCGGCTCAAACGTGGAGGTCGGCAGGATGCCTTACCACTGGCCCAAGGATACCGATTTCGCCCTCCTGGAACTCGACGTTCTCGATCGGGATTGCCCCTTCTGCGGGCGTCTGATGCACATCTGTGACCACCGATACCGGCACTT
>VGZJ01000095.1 GCA_016872595.1 Planctomycetota bacterium | reverse complement strand
GTCGCCGGACTCCACAACCGGATGTACGGGTAACGACCACACAGGATCGTCTGGCCGAAGTGCGACTGAACCAACACCTATTGCGCAACGAGTCTATTGAGAATGCGGAACGTGGATTGAAGAGTCCGGAATCAAGAACCCGCGGGTCGAAGCCGTTGCGACTTCGCAATCTGCCGGTCTTTGTATTCCGTATTCCGTGCTCCGCGCTCCGCATACCGCAATTCGGTCACTTGCCGCCGAGCTTCTCGATGGTGAGTTCGGGCTGCCACACACTGAGGAACGTCGGGAGCTTGGCGCGGTCGATGCCGGGGACCGAGGGGAACAGGCCGGCCCCTTGCAGCGGCACGTTCGGGGTGATGGCGTACACCGAGCGCGCCGGGTCGTTGCCGCGGCGGTACATGACCACGCCGGGCCGCGCGCCGGCCCCGCCGCACCCGCACGCTTGCGCGGCGCTGGCGAGGGCGTCGTCGAGGTCGCCGACCACATCGACCAGCCCGCGGTCCTTGGCCTGCGTGCCGGTGAGAATGCGCCCGTCAAAGTTGGCCGCGTCGGTCGCCGCCGGCCGCGCCCGCTTGATCCCGGCGATCAGTTGCTTGTGGAACTCGTCGGCCATGGCCTGTAGCAGTTTCTTCTCGTCGTCGGTGAGCGCGCGGGCCGAGGTGCCGATGTCCGTCAGGTCGCCGGACTTGATGCCCTGCGGGATGATGTTGGCAAGGGCCATGAGGTCGCGCAGGTTGTACAGGTTCAGGATCACGCCGACCCCGCCGGTCACGGTCGCCGGCCCCGCGACGATCTGGTCGGCGGCGGCGGCGATGTAGTACGCCCCGCCGGTGGCGTTGTCCATCAGGCACGCGACCACGGGCAGCCGCGTCCGCTCCTTGAACTTTTCTAAATCGTGGCGCATTTGCATGCACGCGGCCACGCCCCCGCCGGGGCTGTTCACTCGCAGCACCACGGCCCTCACGCAGCGGTCGCAGGCGATGGCGTCGAGCTTCTCGCGGAACAGGCCGACCGGGTTTTCGCCCACCGACAACGGCCCGACGAACGGGGTGTTCAGAATCAGGCCGTCGACGTCGAGAATGGCGACCCGCGACTCGCCCGGTTGCACCACGACCGGCTTCACGTACCCGGCGCTAATGCTGACCGGGGGCGCGTCGAGCCGCGTTTCGACCTGTGTTTTCAGTGTGAAGCGGTCGCTCTTGCAGCCGGCCGCGGGGACCAAGAGGAGCAGTGCGAGAGGGAAAACGCGCATATTCGCTACCTAGCGTTCTGGTCCGTGGAGTGCCCGAGTACCCGGAGTTATCGGTACGACCGCCCTTGCCGGTTCACCCCTTTTCCGACACAACAGTTGCACTCGCTGTAATCGTCCCCGCTCGCCGAGTCCGACGCGCCGTGCCCACAGATTGCGCCTTGTAACTAAGTCCAAATGTGGCATAGCACTCCACACGCTGCCCAAATTGCCGAATCGGTCCCGACTTCCGATACTAGCTGCTGGTAGATCGCGGAAGTTCGGACGCTTCTGTTGCGCCGGGAGGTTCCCGGCGACGAACAACCCCAGACAGGGAGGTCTAGCCTTTTGAGGCGAGTGATGGAACCGCGCGACCTCTTTGTGTTCACCCCAGCGGGGGCCGCCGACCCGTCGCTCGCTATCGCCGCCTGCCGCGCCGGCGCGCGCGGCGTGCTCGACCTCGAGTTCGCCCCGGACCCCGGCCCGGCCCTCGCCCGGCTCGCGCGGTTCGCCCCGAACTTCGGTCTGCTCCTCCCCGCCGATTCGGACCTGTTCGCCCAACTCCCTCAACTCAAGCCCGCGTGCGTCGTCCTCGCCGGGGCCGATACCCCCACGCTCGCCACGCGCGTTCGCGCGCTCCGCGCCGTGGGCGTCGAAGTCTTCCGCGAGGCGGTCTGCGTCGCCGAGGCGAAGGCCGCGGTCGAGGCCGGGGCCAACGGCGTCATCCTCAAGGGCCACGAGGCCGGCGGGCGCGTCGGCCCGGACACGGCCTTCGTCCTCATCCAGAAGTGGCGGCAGTTCGCCGACAAGAACAAGGTCGCGGTGCCGTTCTGGGTCCGCGGCGGGATCGGGGCGCACACCGCCGCCGCGTGCTCCGTCGCCGGCGCGACCGGCGTCGTGCTCGATTCGCAAGTGTTGCTGACGCGCGAAACGCCCCTAACCGACGCGGCCCGCAAGCGCGCGGCCGGGTTGGACGGCAGCGAAACGCTCGTACTCGGCACCCGCCTCGGCGAGAGCTACCGCGTCTTCACCCGCCCGGACTGCCCGGCGGCCCTCGAACTGGCGAAAGAAGACGAGCACCTGCAAGCCGCGGCCCTTTCCGCTGCGGCGAAGCTGGCGGCGTGGCGCGGTGCCGTGCGCGCGGCGGTCGCGGGCGACCCGGCACAGGGCGTCTGGCTCGTCGGCCAAGACGTGGTGAACGCGGCCCCGCTCGCGGCGATAGGCGTTACCGTTGCCGGGGTCGTGCAGCACGTCGTCGAGCGCGTCGCCAAGCAGATCGAGAGCGCCCGCAAGTTGCGGCCCCTCGCCCCGGACGCGCCGCTCGCCAAGTCGCACGGCACCAAGTACCCGATCCTGCAAGGGCCGATGACGCGCGTCAGCGACACGGCCGCGTTCGCGGACTCGGTCGCGGCCGGCGGCGCGCTGCCCTTTCTCGCGCTGGCGCTCCTGCGCAAGGCCGAAACCGACAAGCTCCTGAGCGAGACGAAGGCGAAGCTCGGCAAGAAGCCGTGGGGCGTCGGCATTTTGGGCTTCGTGCCCAACGAGATTCGCGCCGAGCAACTCGAAGCCATTCGCGCCCACAAGCCGCCGTTCGCGCTCATCGCCGGCGGGCGACCGGACCAAGCGAAGGAACTCGAAACGCAGGGCATCCCGACGTACCTCCACGTGCCCTCGCCGGGCCTGCTGCGCATGTTCCTCAAGGACGGTGCCCGGCGGTTCGTTTTCGAGGGCCAAGAGTGCGGCGGGCACATCGGCCCGCGCGCCAGTTTCGCCCTGTGGGAAGCGACGGTCGGTGTGCTGTTGGAGCACATCGGCGGCAAGCCCGCGGACGACCTGCACGTCGTGTTCGCCGGCGGCATCCACGACGCGCTGAGCGCCAACATGGTCGCGGCCCTGAGCGCGCCTCTGGCCGAGAAGGGTGCGAAGGTCGGCGTGCTGGTCGGCACCGCGTACCTGTTCACGAAGGAAGCGGTGGCCGGCGGCGCGATCACCGAGCGGTTCCAGCAGGAGTCGCTGAAGTGCGGCGAAACCGTGCTGCTCGAAACCGGCCCCGGCCACGCGATCCGCTGTATCCCGACGCCCTACGCCGACGTGTTCGAGGCCGAGAAGCAGAAGCTCCGCGCCGAAGGGAAGTCGCCCATCGACATCGGGCAGGCGCTGGAGCGCATGAACCTCGGCCGCCTGCGCGTCGCCAGCAAGGGCGTGGATCGAGTCTCCTCTACTCCCGTTAGCCGCGAGCCGAAGGCGAGCGCGAAGCCCACAAATGGCGACGGCCTCGCCCATGTCACCGCCGACGAGCAGTACGCGCGCGGCATGTATATGATCGGCCAGATCGCCGCCCTGCGCGACAAGGTGACGACGGTCGCTGAACTGCACGCGAACGTCACCGACAGCATCGTGCTGCCGGAGTCGGCGCTCAAGTCGCTGCACGTCGAGCCGGAAGCGCCGCCCCCGTGCGACGTGGCTATCGTCGGCCTGTCGTGCTTCTACCCCAGTTCCGTCGGGCTGTGGAACTACTGGGAAAACATCCTCGCCAAGACCAACGCCGTCATCGAGATCCCGCCGACCCACTGGGACTGGCGGCCGTACTACGACCCGGACCCGCGCGCCAAGGACAAGATGGTGTCCAAGTGGGGCGGGTTCATGTCGGACATCGTGTTCGACCCGCTCAAGTACGGGATCACGCCCAAGAGCATCCCGAACATCGAGCCGCTGCAACTGCTGTTGCTCGAAGCGGTGAACCAAGCGCTCGGCGACGCCGGGTATCTGGACCGGCCGTTCGCGCGCGAGCGCACCTGCGCCATCCTCGGCGTCGGCGGCGGCGGGATGCCGCTGTCGGTCGCCTACGGGTTCCGCGCCTGTATGCCGCTGCTCGACAGCATCCCCGGCGTGCCGGTGAAGTCGCAGGAGATCGTGAACCTCGGCGAGGGCATGCTGCCGGAGTGGACCGAGGACTCGTTCCCCGGCATCCTGCTGAACGTGGCCGCCGGGCGCGTCGCCAACCGCTTCAACCTCGGCGGGCCGAACATGGCGATCGACGCCGCGTGCGGCTCGTCGCTCGCGGCCCTCTACGCCGGCGTCCGCGAACTCAACGACGGCACGTCCGACGTCGCCATCGTGATGGGCGGCGACGCCGTGCAAACGCCGTACGCCTACGTCGCGTTCTCGAAAACGCACGCCCTCAGCCCGAAGGGGCGGTGCCGGCCGTTCGACGCCGACGCCGACGGCATCGCACTGGCCGAGGGCGTGGGCGTCGCGGTGCTGAAGCGCCTCGCCGACGCCGAGCGCGACGGCGACCGCATCTACGCCGTCATCAAGGGCGTCGGGGCCAGCAGCGACGGGCGCGACAAGGGGCTGACCGCGCCGCGGGCCGAGGGCCAGCTCCGCGCGCTGCACCGGGCCTACGCACAGGCCCGCGTGAACCCGGCCCGGCTCGCACTGGTTGAAGCGCACGGCACCGGCACCGTGGTGGGCGACCAGACCGAGGCGAAGGCCATCGGCCAACTCGTGCGCGACGCCGGGGCGGACCCGCAGTCATGCGCCATCGGCTCGGTCAAGTCGATGATCGGGCACAGCAAGTGCGCCGCCGGCCTCGCGGGGCTGATCAAGACCGCGTTCGCCCTGCACCACAAGATGCTGCCGCCCACGCTGGCCGAGACCCCGAACCCGAAGGCCAACCTCGACGGCGGCCCGCTGTACCTGAACACCGAGGCCCGGCCGTGGGTCCACGGGAAGCCGTACCCGCGGACCGCGGGCGTGAGCGCGTTCGGGTTCGGCGGGACCAACTTCCACACGGTCCTCGAAGAGTACACCGGCGACTACCTCGACCGCCCGGACAGCGGCGTGCGCCAGTGGCCCGCGGAACTCGTCGTGTTCCGCCGCGCGGACAAGGCCGCGGTGCTCGACGCCGCGACGAAGGTGCGTGACGCGCTCGCCGCCGGCGCGCAACCGAAGCTCGCGGACCTCGCCGCGAGCGCGTGGCAGGCGAGCAAGGCCGCGACCGGTCCGACGCTCGCCGTCGTTGCCGCCTCGCTCGACGACCTGAAGGACAAACTGAGCGCCGCGCTCGACGCGCTTCCGAAGGCCGGCGACGCACACACCGACCCCAGAGGGATATACTTCGCCGCGAAGCCGCAAGCGGCACAGGTGGCGTTCCTGTTCCCCGGTCAGGGGTCGCAGTACCCGGACATGCTTTCGCAGGTGGCGATGGCGTTCGGCGAAGTGCGGGCCACGCTGGACGCGGCCGAAGCGGTGCTGGGGACCGACCTCGAAAAGCCGCTGGGCCGGCTCATCTACCCGCCGTCGCCGTTCACCCCGGAGCAAGAGGCCGCGAACCGCGACGCCCTGCGCCGCACCGAGGTCGCGCAGTCGAGCATCGGGGCGACCAGCCTCGGCATGTTCCGCCTGCTGAGCGCGATGGAAATCGGGGCCGACTGTTTCGCCGGGCACAGCTACGGCGAGTACACCGCGCTGGCCGCGGCCGGGGCCATTTCCGACGCCGACCTGATGCACCTCTCGTTCGCGCGCGGCCGGGCGATTCGCGAGGCCGCGAAGACCGCGCCCGGCGGGATGATCGCCGCCGACAACTCCGCGGACGCGATTCAGCCGCACCTGACCGGCATCACCGACGTGTGGGTCGCCAACCACAACTCGCCCACGCAGACCGTCATCGCCGGGACCGACGAGGGCGTGAAGCTCGCGGCCGAGAAGCTGCACGCCGCCGGCATCCGGTCGCAGCGGATCGCGGTGGCGTGCGGGTTCCACTCGCCGCTCATCGCCGGGGCGAAGCCGGCGCTGGCCGACGCGCTCGCGAAGGCCACCTTCGCCGCGCCGCAGAAGCCCGTGTACTCGAACACCAGCGCCGCGCCGCACCCGGCGAACGGCGCGGCCATCGCACAGCAACTGGCCGAGCACCTCGTTTCGCCCGTGCGGTTCGCCGACGAAGTGCGGGCGATGCACGACGCGGGGGCGCGGGTGTTCGTCGAGGTCGGCCCCGGTTCCGTGCTGACCGGCCTCACGGCCCAAACGCTGGCCGGCAGGCCGCACCTCGCGCTCGCCACCGACGCGAAGGGGCGGCCCGGCCTCGTACAACTCGCGCACGTCCTCGGCCAACTCCTGACCGCGGGCGTGGGCGCGAACCTCGACCGCCTGTTCGCCGGCCGCGGCGTGCAACCGTTCGAGCTGTCGAAACTGAGCGCCGACACCGGCAAGCCGAAGCACCCCGCGACCGCGTGGGTGGTGAACGGTGTGCGGAGCAAGCCGCTGAACGGGCCCGAACCGCGGCTGCTGGGCCAAGCGCTGCCCGCCGGCGCGAGCGCGCCGAAGGTGAAGATCGTTGCGCCGGCCGCGCCCGTTGCGCTGGCCACCCCCACGGTCCCCCTCGCCGTTGGTGAGGGGGAACCCAAGTTTCCCCCTGCAACCCCCTCCTTGAGGGGGGGTAAAGAACCTTCGCGCGTCGCTGACGTTTCACGCGCGCCCGCGCCTTCCTCCCCCCTCCCTTCAGGGAGGGGGGCCGGGGGCGTGGGTTCCGCACCGACCCCAACGCCTATACGAGCCATGATGAACACCACCGATACGCTCCCCGTTCCCTCGACCAACGGCCACGCGCCGGCGCACGCGCACGCCGCGCCGGACGGGGCCGCGGCCGTGATGCTGCGGTTCCAAGAGGTGATGGCCCGGTTCCTCGACACGCAGAAGAGCGTGATGCTGGGGTACCTCGGCGCGGCCCCCGCGCCGGCCCCGGTCCCGCTCGCGAACGGGAACGGGCACGCGGCATACCCGCTCGCGCCCTCGACCAACGGCCACGGGCACGCCCCGGCCAGCGGGCGCGTGTCGCCGCACATGGCGACCCCGATGCCGATCCCGGTCGCGGCAACCAACCGCCTCGCGCCGGAGCCGGCCCCGCGGCCCGCGACCCCCGCGCCCGTTCCCGCGCCGAAGGCCGAAGCGCCCGCGCCCAAGGTCGAAGTCAAGGACGTGGCGGCCGACGCGCCGCGCGCCGCGGCGAAGGGGCCGGCGCTCGACCGCGACACGCTCCTCGCGCGCCTGCTCGACCTCGTCAGCGAGCGCACCGGCTACCCGAAGGAGGCGCTCAGCATCGACCTCGACCTCGAAGCCGACCTCGGCGTCGATTCCATCAAGCGCGTCGAGGTGCTCGGCGCGCTCGCGGAGAGTATCGAAGCCGGCGCGGACGGGAAGCAGCCCAACCTCGAAATGGAAAAACTGTCCGTCATCAAGACGCTCCGCGGGATCGCGGACTACGTGATGGGCGCGCTCGAGGCCGTCGCCGGCCCCGCGCCGAAGGCCGACGCGCCCGCGCCGGCCCCCGCACCGTCGACCAACGGCAAACACGACGTGCCGGCCACTAAGTCCGCCGGTGGCGACTTTCACCCCGGCGCGCGGCAGGGCGACGTTCAGCGCCTCGTCGTCCGGCTGATCGACGCGCCGCTGCCGATCCGCCCGCGGTTCACGCCGCCGTCCGGCACGGTCGTCATCACCGACGACGAACTCGGTACCGCGCAGGAACTGGCCGACCGGCTCTCGGAACTGGACATCAAGACCGCGCTGGTGCGGCACGGGTCCGGCACCGGCTTCGCTGCCGACCTGACCGACCCCGCGGCGGTGGCCGCGCTGGTCGCCCGGCTCCGCGCCGAGTGCGGCCCGGTGTCCGGCCTCGTCCACCTGATCCCTCTGGCCGAACCGCCGAAGGGCGAGACCGCCGAGGCCCGGATGCGGCGCGAGGTGAAGTCACTGTACCTGCTGTCGCGCGCGCTCGAGACCGACATCCGCGACGCGGGCAAGGCCGGGTCCGCGGTGCTGCTGGCCGCGACCGCGATGGGCGGCACGATGGGGTTCGGCGACGACCTCCCCGCCGACCTGTTCCCCGGGCACGGCGGCGTCGCCGGGTTCACCAAGTCGCTCGGCCACGAGTGGCCCGAAGTCACGGTTCGCGCGGTGGACGTGGACGTCGAGACCGCCGCGCCGCGCCTCGTCGATCAGTTGCTCGGCGAACTGGGCGACCCGGACGGCCCGTTCGAGGTCGGCCGCGCCGGGGAGTTCCGCAAGACGTGGCAGGTCGATCCCGGCCCGCTTACCAAAGGCGCGCAAGCCGTGACCCTCGACGCGAACAGCACGGTCCTCGTGACCGGCGGCGCGCGCGGCATCACGGCGAAGGTCGCGCTCGAACTCGCCACCCGGTACAAGGCGAAGCTGGTGCTGGTGGGCAGTTCGCCCGCGCCCGCGGCCGAGGGCGCGGACACGGCGACCCTGCACACCGCGGCCGAGATCAAGGCCGCGCTGATGAAGCGCGAACCGGGCGCGAAGCCGGCCGCGGTGGAGGCCGCGTACAGGCGGCTCATCAAGGAGCGCGAGATCCGCGCCAACCTCGACGCGATCCGCGCCGCCGGGAGCGCGGTCGAGTACCGCGCGCTCGACGTGCGCGACGCGAAGGCGTTCGGCGGCCTGATCGACGAGCTGAGCGCGAAGGGTGGCATCGCCGGCGTGATCCACGGCGCGGGCGTGATCGAGGACAAGCTCCTGCGCGACAAGACCCCGGAATCGTTCGACCGCGTGTTCGGCACGAAGGTCGATAGCGCGCTGCTGCTGGCCCGTAAGCTCGACCCCGCCAAGCTCAAGTTCTTCGCGCTGTTCGCCAGCATCACCAGCCGGTACGGGAACCGCGGGCAATCGGACTACGCCGCGGCCAACGAGGTGCTGAGCAAGTTGGCGTGCGACCTCGACCGCAAGTGGCCGGGCCGCGTGGTGTCCGTTGCGTGGGGGCCGTGGGCCGAGGTCGGCATGGTCGCGGACCTCGAAAAGCACCTCGTCGCCCGCGGGCTGAAACTGATCGAGCCGGCCGTGGGCGCGGGGTTCGCGGTGGACGAGGTGATCTTCGGCGCGAAGGGCGAGCCGGAGGTGGTGGTCGCCGGCGGGACCGAGACCGCGCCGAAGCCGAGGGCCAAAGCCGAGCCGGTCGGCGCGATGGCCTAATTCATCGCGAGCGGCGCGGCGTAAGCCCGCCGGTGGTGGTGTCCCACCGGCGGGCTTACGCCGCGCCGCTCGCGCGCCCAATTCAATCGGTACCGCACCCTCAATGCCTGCAACCCTCACCGAACCGCAGCCCGTTTCCGCCCCGCCCGCGTCCGGGTGGGATACGGAAGTGTTCGTCCTCGGCGCGCCGGACCGCGCCGCGCTGCGCGCGCGCGCCGTCGAACTGCTCGCTCAGATCGACGCGGCCCCCGTCGCACTGCCGGAGCTGGCGGCGGTACTCGCGGCCCGGCTCGCGCCGGGCGGGGCGCGGCTCGCGGTCGTGGCCGGGTCGCACGCCGACCTGCGCGCCCGCCTCGCCCGCGCCGCCGACCGCCTCGCGGACCCGAAGTTCAAGCAGGTCCGCGACTCCAACGGCCTGTACTACTTTGACGAGCCGCTCGGCGCACGAGGCACCGTGGCGCTGCTGTTCCCCGGCGAGGGCGCACAGTACCTGAACATGCTGCTCGACCTGTGCGCCGTGTTCCCGGAGGTCGAGGACACGTTCCTCTGGTGCGACCGGTTGGCGGAGGAGGCCGGGCGCCCGGAGGCGTCGCTGCGGCGCGTGTTGCACCCGCCGCCGGGCACGACCGCCGAGGAGCGCGCCGCCATCGAGGCCGAACTGCGCGGTCTGGGGCCGAGCATCTTCGGCGTGCTGCTCGCGGACCAAGCCATCTTCCGCGTGCTCGAAGGGCTGCGCGTGCCGGCCGCGGCCATTGCCGGGCACAGCGCCGGCGAACTCGGCGCGCTGCTCGCCAGCGGCGCGATGGACTCGCGGGAGTCGCACGGCTCGCGGCTCCCGGAAATCATGGACATCATGCAGCGGCAGGAGAGCGCGGTCGGCGGGCCGGAGATCGCGCTCTTGGCCGTGGGCGCGAGCAAAGCCACGATCGAGGACGTGGCGCGCGCGGTCGCCGACGGCGCGGTGGTCGTGGCGATGGACAACTGCCCGCACCAGTGCGTCGCGGTCGGCCCCACCGACGCGGTCGCGGCCGTCGAGCGCGCGCTGGGCGAGCGCGGGGTGATCGCCGAGCGGTTGCCGTTCAAGCGCCCGTACCACACGCCCATGTTCGAGCCGTACATGGGCGCGCTGCGGGCGCTGTTCACGGACGTGCCGTTCAACCCGCCGCACACGCCCGTGTACTGCTGCACCACGGCGCGCCTGTTCCCCACCGACCCGGCGGCGATGCGGCACCTCGCCGTGGATCAGTGGGTGACGCCGGTGGAGTTCACGCGGACCATCGAGCGCATGCACGCGGACGGCGCGCGGCTGTTCGTCGAGTGCGGCCCGCGCGGGAACCTGTCGGCGTTCGTGGAGGACATCCTCCGCGGCAAGCCGTTCGCCGCGATCCCCGCGAACGTGCCCCGCAAGAGCGGCCCGACGCAGATCAACCACATGGTCGCACAGCTCGTCGCCCACGGCGTCGACCTGAACTTGGCGTACCTGTACGAGGGGCGCACGAGCGGGCGAACCCGGAGCGCGAGCGACGGGGTGAGCGTTGACACCCCGAGCCGTTCGGACGCCCACCCCGTCGCTCACACTCCGGGTTCGCCCGCGTCCGTGGTTCACACCTACCTCGACGTAATGGAGCAGTTCCTCGACGCGCAGCGCGAGGTGATGAGCGCGTACTTTGGGGCCCCGGTCGCTTACGCTCCCGGCGCGCCGGCGAGCGGCGCGTCCCCGGCTTCTGTAGCCGACCTCATTGAGGCCGGTGCTTGGGGCAACGTAGCGGCTCCGGCCCCAACGAGGCCGGCTACAGAAGAGAAGCCCTACGCCCTCATCGAGACCGTCGTTCACCACGCGCCCGGCCAAGAGCTCGTGTTCCGGCGGGTGATGGACGAGCGCGAGGACCTGTACGCCGACGACCACACGCTCGGCGGGCGCGGGGTCAGCCGCGAGAACCCGGCGCAGAACGGACTGCCGGTGCTGCCCATGACGTTCAGCCTCGAAGCGATGAGCGAGGCCGCGTCCGCGCTCGCGCCGGGCAAGGTCGTGACCGCGGTGCGCAACGTCCGCCTGTTCCGCTGGCTCCCGTTCGACCCCGGCACCACGACGTTGGAGGTTCGCGCGCGCGTGGTCGCGGTCGATCCCGAAACGGGCGCGGTCGAGGTGAAGGCCGACGTGCGCGACCTCGGCAACTCGTTCCTCTCGGACGGCACGAACAAGCCGGCGTGCGAGGCGACCGTGGACCTCGCCGACCGCTACCCGGACGCGCCCGGCCCGCTGCCGTTCGCCCTGACCGACGAGGTCGCCTGCAAGTCGAGCGTCGAAGACCTACGCCGGAACATGTTCCACGGGCCGCTGTTCCAGATGATCCGCTCGCTCGACCGCACCGGGCGCGAGGGCATCGACGGCACCCTCGAAGTGCAGCCGCGCGACGGCTGGTTCCGCTCGAACGCGGACCCGCGGATCGCGATCGACCCGGTTCTCACCGACGCCGCGATGCACATCCTCGGCGCGTGGCACCTCGAACAGCCGGACTGGACCGGGCGCATCCTGCTGCCAATCGGGGTGAAGAGCTTGGAGTTCTTCGGCCCGCCGCCGCCGGCCGGCACACGGTTCTTCGTCCGCGGCCACAACGAGCACGAGGACGCGCGCCAAGTGCGCCACGGGGTCGAGCTGTTCGACGCCGACGGGCGCGTGTGGATGCGCCTCGTCGGCGCGGGCTACTGGCGGTTCTACCTGCCGTTCGGCCACGTCAACTTCTTCGGCCCGAAGGACGAGTACTTCCTCTCGCGCGGCGTGCCGGACGCGGTGGGGGCCAACGGCGCGCACGCCCGGTGCCACCTGCTCGAACCCCCGGCCGACCTGAAGCAGCCGGTGTTGCGCGCCGCCGGGGCGCGCGTCACCATGACGCCGCACGAGTTGGGCACGTTCAACAACTGGACCGGCACCGACGCGGAGCTCAACGACTGGTTCTTCGGGCGCATGCTGGCGAAGGACGCGGTACGCGCCGCGTGGAACGCCAAGCACGGCGAGGCGATGTTCCCCGCGGACATGGAGAGCGAGGCCGCGGGCGCGCGGATCGTGTGCCGGCCGCGCGGCGCGGCCAAGGGCGAGCCGCTGCCGCCGGTGCGCGTCGCGATTGCCGACGGCAAGGTCGCGGCGCTCGCGGCCTTCGCCCCGACCCTCGGCATCGGGCTGCAAGGGTTGGCGAAGAACGCCGCGCCCGACGCCGAGCGCGCGGCCCGCGCCGCCACCGCGTGCGCGGCCGTGGCCGACGCCCTCGACCTGCCCGCGGCCCGGTGCGAACTGGTGTCGCTGGACGCGACCGGCGCGGCGGTCGTCAGCGCCGACGGCGCGCGCTACCGCGTTCAGACCGCGCGGCAGGCCGACACCGTTGTCGCCACCACCCTATGCGAGCCGGCCTGATGCGCACCCCCGACGAACTGCTCGCCGACCTCGCCCACGTCGTGCGGACGGCGTTCCCCGACCGCGACTTCCCCGACGTGGTGGACACGTCGATGCGCGTCTTCGCCGATCTGGGAATGGCGTCCATCGAAATTGTCGTACTGGCCGAAAAACTGGACGCCTATTTCGGCATGCGGCTCCCGTTCGGCACCTTCCTGAAGGGCCTGCGCGAGCGCGGCGCGGACGACATCGCGCTGGGCGAGTTGGTGACGTTCTTGCAACAGCACGTTTCGTAGGGTGGGACAAGGCTCTGCGCCGTCCCACTATTGCCTTCTGTTGCCGGCCTCACCGAGGCCGAGAGCCGAACGGCGCGGGTAGCTCCGGCCTCGCAGAGGCCGGCTACAGAAGAGGTGGGACGCACTTGTAGGGTGGGACAAGGCTCTGCGCCGTCCCACCACTGCATCAGCGAAGACGGTGGGACGGCGCAGAGCCTTGTCCCACCCTACAAGTGCGTCCCACCGTCTTCGGTTAACTCGTGATGGGACGGCGCAAAGCCCTGTCACACCCTACAGGACGAACGATGCCCGAAGTCGAAGTCAACGGGACGCGGCTCTACTACCAGCAGACCGGCGAGGGGCCGGACGTGGTGCTCGTTCACGCCGTCACCAGCAATCAGGCCGTGTGGGTGTTCAGCGGGCTGGTGGACGCGCTCGCGGCGGAGTACCGCGTCACCGCGTACGACCTGCGCGGGCACGGGGTCAGCGCGCGCCCCGCGACCGGGTACACGTCCGCGGTCATGGCCGACGACTTCCGCCAACTGAGCGCCGCGCTCGGCCTCAAGCCGGCGTACCTGATCGGCCACAGCTTCGGCGGCGTCGTGAGTATGCACGCGGCGGCGCTGTACCCGGAGTGCGTCGCCGGGGTGATGCTCTCGGACTCGTTCTTCCCCGGCCTGAAGCACGTCGAGCCGAACTTCGGCAAGATGAGCATCTGGACCGAGGTGCGCGACACATTCGCCAAAGTGGGCGTGAAGTTGGGCGAGACGGTGGACTTCGCGGACCTGTTCCGCCAGACCGCAGCGCTGACGCCGGACAAGTTGAAGGAGTTGGAAGACATCTACGGCGCGTTCGGCCGCGGGTGGCTGCGCCAGTTGCCGAAGCTCGCGGAGACGACGTGCGGCGACGAGGTGATGCAGGAAGCCGGGCTAACGGCCGACGTGCTGGCCGGGATCACGCGGCCCGTGGTCGCGCTGTACGACGAGTTCTCCCCCTTCCTTGCGACGTGCCGCTGGCTAGAACAGCACTTGGCGCGGTGCGCGGTCGAGATCATCCCGGCCGCGAAGCACCTCGCGATGCTCGACAACACCGCCGGCTTCACCGACGCCGTGAAGCGCCACCTGACGCGGCTCGCCGAATGACCCGAACCCGCCTCACCCTCGCCGCACTCGTGGTCTTCGCGCTCGGCGCGTCCGCCACAGAGCCGAACCCGGTGCCGAAGCCGAAACGCCAGCGCGTCGACCTGATCGTGATGCAGAAGAACAAGCCGCTGGGACTCGACAGCGACTTCGGCGAATACTTCGTGAACGAGGTGCGGAAGATCGCGGAAGTGGAGCGCGTGTCCGAGGGCGTCGTCGGCGTCGTGAATGCCGCGCATATGGACGGTACGCACTTCCTCGTGCAAGGGTGGAAACCGGACAACTTCGGCTTCGAGGAGATCGAGTTGACCGAGGGCCGGTTGCTCAAGGCCGGCGACACTCAAAAGGTACTGCTCGGCAAGACACTCGCTTCGAACCTGAATCGCAAGGTCGGCGACAAGGTGACGTTCTTGGCCGACCCCGAAACGCCTTACGAGGTCGTGGGCGTGTTCAAGAGCCGCGTTGTCTTCGAGCAAGGCGGCGCGATCGTGTCGTTCAAGGACGGCCAGCACCTGACCGGGAAGCTCGTGACGGGCTTCTCGGTGCGAGTGAAGAACCCGGCCGCCGACACCGCGGCCGTGAAGCAGAAGATCGAGGCGCTGCGCGACCCCAAAGACCCCACCGTGCGACTCGACGCCCTCGCCCCGGACCGCCCGTAGACTCACACTCCCAACCCTGATGTACTTCTTCGCCTTCATCCTGAAGAACCTGTTACGGCGGCCGATCCGCACCGCGCTCACGGTCCTCGGCCTCGCGGTCGCGGTCGGCAGTATGGTCGCGCTGCTCGGCGTCGCCGACAACGTCCAGCGGTCCGTCGAGTCCGCGTTCGACACCCGCCGCGTCGACCTGATCGTGATGCAGAAGAACAAGCCGCTCGGACTCGACAGCGACTTCGGCGAGTTCTTCACCGACGAGGCCCGCAAGCTCCCCGAAGTGGAGCGCCTGTCCGAGGGCGTCGTGTCCAACGCCACCGCCAAGCACAACGAGGGCGTCATGTTCCTCGTGCAAGGTTGGAAGCCCGACAACTTCGGGTTCGAGGACATGGAAGTTCTCAACGGGCGGTTGCTCAAGGCCGGCGACACGTACAAGGTGATGATCGGGAAGACGCTGGCGTCGAACCTGAACCGCAAGGTCGGCGACACGATCACCTTCACCGCGGACCCGGACCACCCCTACGAGGTGATCGCGGTGTTCAAGAGCCGCGTCGTGTTCGAGGACGGCGGCGCGATCGTGTCGTTCCCCGACGGCCAAGCCCTCACCGGAAAGAAGGTCACGGGGTTCTCGATCCGGGTGAAGCGCGAGGGCGGCGACGGGGCCGCGCAGATCGACGCGGTGAAGGCCAAGATCGCCGCCCTGCGCGACCCGAAGGACAAGTCCGTCCAACTCGACGCCCAAAGCCCGGAAACCTACGTCGAGTCGGTGTCGCAACTCAAACTCATCAAGGCCGTGTCGTGGATCGTGTCGGTCATCGCGTTCGTGATCGGCGTCATCACGATGGTGAACACGATGGCGATGTCGGTGATGGAGCGGACGCACGAGATCGGCATCCTGCGCGCGGTCGGGTGGCCCCGCCGCCGGGTCATGTCGATGATCCTCGGCGAGGCGGTGCTACTGGCGCTGGCCGCGGCGCTGGTCGGGGCGGTGGTGGCCGCGGGCGGACTGTACGCGCTCACGCGGTCGCCGAAGGTGAACGGGTTCATCGAACCGGGGCTGTCGCCGTGGGTGGTCGCGCTGGGCACCGCGATCACGGTGCTGATCGGCGTGGCCGGCGGCGCGTACCCGGCGTACCGGGCCGCCCGGCTGTTGCCGACGGAGGCCCTGCGCCATGACTGACGGCCCCGCCGATCACCTGCTGTTCGCTGACAACGTCGTGAAGACGTACCCGGACGGCGCGGTCCACGCGCTGAACGGGGTCACGCTCGGCGTGCGCCCGGCGCAGTACGTCGCCATCACCGGCCCGTCCGGGTGCGGCAAATCGACCCTGTTGAATATGCTCGGCGTGCTCGACCGGCCGGACGGCGGCGAGGTGTACTTCCGCGGCGCGCCGCTGTCGCAGCGCCGCGACCTCGACCACTTCCGCGCCCGCGAAATCGGCTTCGTGTTCCAATCGTTCTACCTGATCCCGACGCTCACCGCGCGCGAGAACGTGCAGGTGCCGATGTTCGAAGGGCCGAAGCGGACGCCGCGCGCGCGGGCGCAGAAGGCCGACGAGTTGCTCGAACTGGTGGGCATGGCGAAGCGCGCGAACCACCGGCCCACGAAGCTCTCGGTGGGGGAGCGCCAGCGCGTCGCGCTGGCCCGCGCGCTGGCGAACGACCCGCAGTTACTACTGGCCGACGAGCCGACCGGGAACCTCGACTCCGAGAACGCCAACAAGGTGCTCGACCTGTTCACGCAGTTGCAAAAGGACCGCAACCTCGCGCTGGTCGTGGTGACGCACAGCGACGAGGTGGCCCAGCGCGCCAACCGCGTGGTGAAGATGCGCGACGGGAAGATCGTGTCCGACAGCGCCGCCGCGCGCGGCGCACAACAATAGCGCGCGGGGTTTGCGCACACCTCTCCCCCACCAGAGCGTGGGGGAGAGGTGTGCGCAAACCCCGCGCGGCGCTCACTTCTTCATGAACTCCTTGCGGAACGTTATCACGCTCTCCCGCATTACCAGCGGCAGCTTCGAGGTCAGGATCGACTTCCCGTCGAACCAGCCGTCCGGCTCGTTGAAGATGATGTGCTGCTCCACGAACACCGCGCCTTCCGGTTCGTGCAGCTTGGTGATCTTGAGGTACATCGCGGCCCCGCCCCACGGCTGCGGGTTGCCCACCGTGCCCGCGGCCTTGTCGACCGAGCGCCACTCGTTCGGGTAGTCCTTGTCGCCCTTGAACCGCGGGTCGATCTCGGCCGCGGCGACCACCGAATCCCCGGTGCGGCTCCACATCGCGTGGCCCGTCAGCCGCAGCCGCACCTTGTCGAGGAAGTCGAACTCGACGTAGCCGACCGTTTCGCGCTTCGGGTCGGCGATCACGATCATGCGCTTGGCGAGGTCGGCGGCCGGCACCGCACCGCCCTTGCCGCCCGTGCCCTTGCCCGCGCCGATCAGCTTGTCGAGGAACTCGTCCTGTTCGAGCTTCTTGAAGTCGCCGTGGGCCACGAACCACACCTGCGTGCTGCGGGCCGGGGCGGTCTTGGCCCCGCCGGGGAGCTTGGTGTCCACGGTCACGATCTGCGGGGCGACCGGCGAGACGCGCACGAACTCGTCGTAATTCACCTTGCCCGAAATGAGCGCTTTGATCGCGGCCGTTTGCTTGTCCTTCGCCAGCCCGTCGGCCAGAGTCGGCTTCGGGAACTTCAGTTTCGCCTCGCCGCCCACGTCGATGCCGTCGCCGATGAGCGTCTTGTAAAGGGGATTGGCCTCTTCGTGTGCGGCCGGCTGCGCCGGCGCGACGAGGACCGAGGCCAAAACGAGTGCGTGCATGGGAATCGTCCTGATTCGGGAGAATCGTGCGGGTTACGGGGTTACGACTTGGGCAGCAGGGCGCGGAGTCCGTCTTCCAGCGTGCGGGCGTCGTCGGGCGCGTAGCGGGTCCTGCCGGCCAGTTCCGACAGCGCCGCGGGGAGCGCTACTTCTACCCGAAACGGGGGCAGTTCGTCTACCCCGAAGGTCTTCTCGTTCGGGATACCGGGCCACTTGAACTCCTTCGTATCGACGAGCAGTTCGCACTCGTCGATGGGGTCCGGCTTGAGCAGCACGGCGCGGCCCAGATCGGCACACCCGCCGTTCTCCGCGCCGAGCCGCCAGCACCACACGTCGAGCCGCCCGGTCGCGGCGTCCACGAGCAGCGCGTAGCGGTACCGGACCATGCGGTTCTTGTCGCCGCACCGGAAGCTCACCGGGGTGTCGAGCAGCGCGAACGACGGGCCTTGTACCACCACGCGCGCCTGCCGCTGGATCTCGTACCCGATGCGGAGCGTCTCCTTCTGGTCCGGGGTCAGCGGTTGGCCCAAGCCGTCGGCGCTGTCCACGGTCAGCACCATGTCGGTGCCCTTCACGTTCGCGCCGAGGCCGAGGCCGATGGCGCGCAGGCGGTAACGGGTGTGCGCCCCTTGGCGCTCCTGCACCACGTCGGCGGTGAACGCGGTGAACATCCACGACACCGCCTTCCGCAACCCCTCGCGCCGGTAGATGGGCGGGTCCGGCAGCTTCGGCACCTCGCTCGGCTTCACCCGCGGCAGGCTCTTGATGACGAGGTGCGACCAGCCCTTCGGGGGCTTGCTGCCGATCTCGGTCCCGGCCGGGATCATCTCCGGGGGCACCGCGGTCGTGTCGTAGTCGTTGGCCCACGCCGGCGGCTCAATGGTGGGGCGGAGGTAGCGCAGCGCCGCGCCGCCCACGAGCAGCCCGGTCACGAGCACGATGAGCAGTCCCACGAAGAGCCGGGCGCGGCGCATTGTGTTCCTAATGTGAAGAACGTGTGAAGGAATTACGAAGGAACTGAGACAGTCGGCTTCATCTGGTCGAGGGAACGGCCCGTTCACTTCTTCTTCCACGGGGCGACGGTAGTATCATCCGCACTCCGCGTGCCGTCGTCGAGGGTCGTTATGTTTATAGACCGCATCGTCCGCTACCTGCTCCCGCGCCAAGACCACTTCTTCGCCATGCTGGAAAAGCTGGCGGACCGCATCGAGGCCGCGGCCGGGGTGTTCGCGGAACTGGAGTCCGCGGCCGGGCACGAGCAGTTCGTCGCGGTCTCGGCCCGGATGAAGCCCATCGAGACCGAGGCCGACGACTGCTGTCGGCAGTTGTATGAGGAGATCGACCGGACGTTCGTAACGCCCATCGACCGCGAGGACCTCGCCCGGCTCACGAAGGTGCTCGACAACGTCGTGGACGGCATGGAACACACGGCGGTTCTCGCCAGTCTGTTCCGCCTCGACGCCCTCACCGACCCGATGAAGCAGCTCGTGCGCGTAACCGTGTCGTGCGCCCGCGCGCTGGCCGGGGCCGCGCGGCGGCTCCGCGAGTTCTCGGACCCGGAATCGGTGAAGGGGCCGACCGTCGCCATTCACGCGCTGGAAAACGAGGCCGACGGCGTGTATCGCAAGGCGCTCGCGGCCCTGTTCGAGAACGGCATTTCCCCCATCGAACTGGTGCGGCAAAAGGACATGCTGTCCAGCCTCGAAGACGGCGTGGACCAGTGCGAAGACGCGATGGACGTGATCCGCTCCGTGGTGGTGAAAAATGGGTAGCGCCCTCATCATCCTGATCATCGTGATCGTGCTCGCGCTGGCGTTCGACTACATCAACGGGTTCCACGACACCGCGAACGCGGTGGCGACCGTTGTTTCGACGAACGTGCTGCCCGGGCGCACCGCGGTGCTGCTGGCCGCGGCGTGCAACTTCGTCGGCGCGTTCGTCGGCGTCGGCGTCGCCAAGACCATCGGCGGCGACATCACTGACCCCAAGGGCATCACGCAACTCGTGGTCGCCGGCGCGCTCTTGGGCGCGATCTTCTGGAACCTGCTGACGTGGTACTACGGCATCCCGTCCAGTTCCTCGCACGCCCTCATCGGCGGGCTGGTGGGGGCCGTGTGGTGCCACAAGGTGATTCAGGGCGGCGGCAGCGGCGCAGCCATGTGGGAACTGATCACCTCGAAGGGCGTGCTGCTCACGCTGAAGGCGCTCGTACTGTCGCCGCTGTGCGGGATGCTCGGCGGGTTCGTCCTGATGGTGCTGCTGCTGTGGCTGGTGCGGCGGCTACGGCCGACGACCGTGAACCGCGGGTTCCGCACCCTGCAACTCGGCTCCGCGGGGTTCATGGCCTTCGCCCACGGCTCGAACGACGCGCAGAAGGCGATGGGCATCATCACACTCGCACTGGCGACCTACGCCATTTCGCAGGGCCAAGAGGCCAGCATGAACGTGCCGTTGTGGGTAGTGGTGGCGTGCGCCACGGCGATGGCGCTGGGCACCGCGTCGGGCGGCTGGCGGATCATGAAGACGATGGGCCACAAAATCATCAAGTTGCGGCCGATCAACGGGTTCGCGGCCGAAACCGCGGCCAGCATCGTGATCCTCGTCGCGACGTGGCTGAAAGCCCCCGTGAGCACGACGCACGTGATCTCGTCGAGCATTATGGGCGTGGGCGCGTCCAAGCGGGTCTCCGCGGTGCGCTGGGGCGTAGCCCAGAACATGCTGTTTGCGTGGGTTCTGACCATCCCCATCTCGGCCACGGTCGCGGCCCTCACGTACCTCGTGCTCCACACGCTTCTGGGGTGATCCTCCAACCTCAATGCCCGCTCTTTTGTCGCCGGGATTTTGATCCCGGTGCTGATGAGCGGCGCGTAGCTCCGGTCTCAACTGCGCAACGGCCCAATCCGGCCCGATAACCGCGACAATCGGCACGATTTGCTGTGTCGGCGCGGTCTTCCGCGCCCGCACGAACCACTTTTTTTTCAAATTCCAATTCGGAATGTCGTAATCTTCTTGCCGGAGCGGATCGCGCGGGGGTATATTCACCCCAAATCGCAGATTTCTCGCGTTGGCGCAAGGGTTTCGGCTCCGGGTGTGAAAACTTCACCGGGCGCGAAACATTTTCCGGGCAAAAGTTCGCCCAAATCTCAGGTTCCGCTAGACGCCGAATTGTGCGGCCGAAATACTAGACTCGTTGCGCAATAGGTGTTGGTTCAGTCGCACTTCGGCCAGACGATCCTGTGTGGTCGTTACCCGTACATCCGGTTGTGGAGTCCGGCGACGTTCTTCATCATCACCGTGTGACGACGGGGCG
>VGZJ01000094.1 GCA_016872595.1 Planctomycetota bacterium | reverse complement strand
GGTCGAGCCGTGGAACTCCAACTTGATCTCGCGGTCGAAATCCACACGCAGGGGGTCATTTCGGCGGTCACCCATTGGGTTCCTCGGTCATTTCGGCAGGAAAGAGGCAGAAACGCTGGGAATCCCAGGGTTCCGGCGCACATGCCATGCCGAAAGTCGAAGGTCATCTGGGAAATAGGGGGTCACGCTCGTGTTCTCTAACGACGGCCGCCGGTTCGTCGTCTCTCGCACCGCCGGCCAGACGGTTGTGGTGAACGCAGACACCGGATCGGCGCTGCCGGCGCTACAGCAGTTGCCCTTGGCGAGAACCTCACCTCATCGCCATGCCTTCACCGCCGACGGGCGGTTGCTGGTACTCGCGTGGACCGACGCCCGGGAACCGAAGAAAATGCCCGGCGGTGGGCCCGGTCTCGGCGGTTTCGCCCCGCGCCCGACGGCCCTCAGCGTGTGGGACACGCGGACGGGCAAACTTCTCAAGAGTTGGCCGAGTTCGCCACGGGTCGCGTTCCACCCGACGAAACCGATACTGGCGATCCTCGAACCCAACGGCACCGAGAACACGCGCGTCGGGTTCTGGGACTTCGCCGCGGACGGAAAGTAGCCTGTAGGTCGCGGTCGAGGAGGCTTTGCGACGAGGTGCGACGGCAAGGGCGCTTGGCGAATCTCGCTTGCGGAACGCCCTCGACAATACCCGGAACGGCTCGCGGATGTGATGGCATTCCGCCCCTTCAGGGCGGAAGACACGCAAGCGAGACACGTTCACGCTACTGGCAGTCGGGCCTCGCTCGCAGAGCCTCCTCGACCGCGACCTACCCTTTGGCCGCGTCCACATACGCCGCGAAGTTCTCGACCGGCGTGCCCTTATCGACCCCGTGGTTCAGGTTCAGGATGTGGCGCGTGCCGCCACCGGCGGTCAGGCACGCCTTCACCGCGGCGCGCACTTGGTCGGGCGTGCCGCCGCGCAGAATCTCCTCGTCCACGTTGCCCTGAAAACACAAGTGCGGATAGTCGCGCCGGGCCGCGGCGAGGTCGTGGATGCTGCCGAGGCTGATGACCTCCGCGCCGGTCGCGCACATCTTGTCGAGGTACGGTCCTTCCTTCACGAACAGGATGCGCGGCACGCCGGTCGCGCCGGCAAAGATGCTCGTGTGATAGCCGTTCGCCCAGCGGTCGTACTCCGATGGGGTCAGCCCGCCGGCCCACGAGTCGAAGAGCTGGTACGCGTCCGCGCCGTCGGCGATCAGCGTGTTGAGGAAGCCGACCGTTGCCCCGGACAGCTTCTCCAACAAGCCGTTCCACACCGCAGGATTCTCGGCGGCGAAGGCGCGGGTCGCGTCTACGTCCTTGCCAGTGCCGATGCAGTAAGTGGCGACCGTGAACGGCGCGCCCGCGAACGCCAGCACCGGCAGCGCCCCGTTCAGTTCGTCCTTCACGCGCTTGAGCAGCGCCCGAATGTGGCCGTAGGTGTCCGGGTGCGGGTTCGCTTCGAGCCGGTCGAGGTCTGCGAGTGTGCGGATCGGGCGATCCGGCACCGGCCCGGCCCCGGGCTTCAGCTCGAACGGCAACCCCATCGACACGGGCAACGTGGTGATGTCGTAGAAGAGGATGATGGCATCGACACCGAACCGCCGCGGGCACAGCGACGCGCGGGCCGACGCCTCGACGTTCGCGGAGAACTCGTAGAAGGACATGCCGGCGCGAACCGCGCGGAACTCGTGGTCCCAGCGCCCGGCCTGCCGCATGGCCCACACGGGCACGCGCTCGACCGCTTCGCCCCGCGCCGCGCGAATCAACAGGTGCTTGTCGTGGTGATTGTCTGGCATCGTGAACCCGGTTAGCCGCCAGCCGAAGGCGAGCGCTCGGCCTTCCCACCAACATACAGAGTGGCGATGCCGAACGTGAGCGGTTGGAACTTCACGTCCTCCAACCCGGCGGCGCTCATGCGCTCCGCGAGCGCCTCGTAGTCGGGGAACGAGAGCACGCTTTCGGGCAGGTAGCGGTACGCGCTCTCCGGGCTGCGGCTCAGGAGCTGGCCCACCAGCGGCAGCAGGTAGCGGAAGTACCAGCGGTACGCGCGGCCGAACAGCCAGTGCCGCGGCTTCGAGAACTCCAGCACCGCGACGCGACCGCCGGGGCGCGTGACCCGAACCATCTCGCGCAGCCCGCGGTCCATGTCGGTGATGTTCCGCAGCCCGAAGGCGTTCGTGACCAGTTGAAAGGTGTCGTCGGCGAACGGGAGCGCCTGCGCGTCGGCCTCCACGAACCTGACGCGCGAACCGACCTCCGCGAGGCGCGCCTTCTTCGCCCCGCGAACGAGCATTTCGTGCGAGAAGTCCGCGCCGATGATCGGCACGAGGCCGCGGGCGGCGCGGTCGTAGGTGAGGGCGAGGTCGCCGGTGCCGGTGCACAAGTCGAGGATCGGGCCGAGGCTCGCGGGGCCGGGCGGCACCAGCCGCGCGGTGCGGTCCCGCCACTGCTTGTCGATGTTCAGACTCAGCAGGTGGTTGAGGAAGTCGTACCACGGCGCGATCTGGCCGAACATGCGGCGGATGCGAACTTCGCGCTTGTCGAGCAGCGGTGAGGACACGACGCGCCCATTGCCGGTAGACGGACCCAGTACAGCTTATATCTCCAACCGTGTCCCGGCCCGCTGGTTAACACGGAGACCGCCGTGCTCGAGTGCAACACGTTCGCGATCACCGAACACAAGAAGATCCTCTCGTCGGTGCAGAGCTACGACATCAAGAACGGCGAGAGCGGCGAACTGGTCGGCTCCGCGGTCGAGAACATCGGCGGGTTGACGAAAATGCTCCGCTGGGTCATCAGCAAGCAGTTCATGCCCACGACGGTCGAGGTGCGCGAGAAGCCCGACGACGCGCTCGTCTTCACCATCCGCCGCGGCTGGTACCTGTTCCGCTCGCGCGTCGAGGTGCGCGACGCGCACGGCGAACTGGTTGGCTACTTCAAGAGCAAGTTCTTCACCATCAGTGGCGGGTTCCACGTTTACGACAAGGACAACAAGTACTTCGCGCACGTCAAGGGCCGCATGTTCGGGTTCCACTACAAGTTCCTGACCGAAGACGGGAAGGTCGAGTTGGGCGAGGTGTCGAAGAAGATCGGCGGCGCGGCCGGGCTTGCGCGCGAGGTGTTCTTCTCCGCCGACAACTACTTCCTGAAGGTGAACCCGGACTTGGCCGAGCAACCGATGGCGAAGATGCTGCTGCTGGCCGCGACGCTCGCGGTGGACATCATCTACAAGTCCGAGTCGAAGGGCGGCGTCGATCTTTCCGGCGGCGAGTGAGGGTACGACCATGCTGACCGCTGACGGGTGCCGCGCGCGGCGGCAACGGTTCCTCGACCGCCTGCGCCCGGCGAAGCCGGTCGTGCTCGCGGACCCGATCCACCTGCGCTACTTCGCCAACTTCCACGTAGACGGGAACAGCATGTCCGCCGATTTCGGCGGGGTGCTGGTGCTGCGCCCGGACGGGCACGCCACGCTGTTCCACGACAACAAACTACCCAAGAGCGTAGAGCTGTCGCACGCCGACAAGCGCGAGGCGCAGACGTGGTACACCGGGCAGGAGGCCGAGACCGGCACGCGCCGCATGATGCTGCGCGCCGCGGTCGAAGCGGCCGGCGGGCGCGTTCACGATTCGCTCGCCGACGCGCTCGCGCCGCAGGTGTGGGCCATCACGTCGGACATGCGCCGGCGCAAAGACCCGGACGAGGTCGCACTTCTGAAGACGTGCATGAGGGCCACCAACGCCGGGCACGCATGGGGCCGCGCCAACATCAAGCCCGGCATGACGGAGCTTGAAGTGTACGCGGGGGTGTGCAACGCGGTGTACGCGGCGCTCGGCCACTGGGCCGTGGTGTACGGCGACTTCACCGTGTCGCCCGGCCAGAAGAAGCGCGGCGGCCCGCCCACGCCTCACAAGCTGGAAGCGGGCGAGTTCTTCATTCTCGACTACTCGGTGATCGTGCAGGGCTACCGCAGCGACTTCACTAACACGATCTGTGTCGGCGGCAAGCCCACCGCGGAGCAGCAGCAGTTGATGGACCTGAGCTTGAAGGCGATAGCCGCGGGCGCGAAGGAGTTGAAAGCGGGCGCGACGTGCCAGCACGTCTACGACGCGATGCGCGACGCCTTCGGCGGCATGGCGGATCGCTTCACGACGCACGGCGGCCACGGGCTGGGTATCTGCCACCCGGAGCCGCCGTACATCGTGAAGCAGTCATCGGAAACGCTGGTCGCCGGCGACGTGGTCACGCTCGAGCCGGGCCTCTACGTCGACGGCGTCGGCGGCCTGCGCATCGAACACAACTACCTTGTGACGGAGCAGGGCAGCGAGCAACTGAGCGGGCACGAGATTGCTTTGGTGTGAGCCGATCGCGCCTTTGATGACCTCACTTCGTCTTCACCGCGACGACACCCGACCACGTTCCCTTGAAGGGAATCACGGCTTGGATGTAGGTGAGGTACGCCACGTCGTCGGCGAGTGTGACGCCCCACGCGCCGCGTTCCGCTTTGTCGGTCGCGTAGTGCCGCGCGAGCACCGGCCTCGCGGGCGCGGACACGTCGACCACCTGAAGCTCGCTCTTGCCGGCAGAGAGGAACACCAGTTTCTGCTTCCGGTCATAGCCGATCTGGTTCGTGTGCCCGCCGCTGTTGAACCAGACGTTCTTGAGGGTGTCGGCCTCCCACGGGTTCCACCACCCGATTTGCTTGATCTGTGCCGGGTTCTTCACGTTCAGCACTTCCAGCCCGGCGTAGTCGGTTGCCGCGTACAACAGGTCGCCGTCGAGGACGACGTTGTTGAAGGCTTGCTGCTTCTTCATCATCGCGGCGTTTGCGTAACGGCCGATCTCCTTCGGCCTCGCGCGATCGGACACGTCCAGCACGCGAAGCCCGCCCGCGTCGTAGGCGAGGTAGAGGCGGTCGCCCGCGAGCGCCATGCCGCGGGCGTTGGGGTGCTGGACCGCGTTCGGTTTCGTGCGGGGGAAGTGTACGTCCGGTTGGAACGTGGAGACGTGCTTGATCTTCGCCGGGTTCGTCACGTCGAAGACCATCACCCCTTCGGTCATCGCGCCGAGGTACGCGTACTTGGCATCGACCGCGACAACGGCCGCGCCCTTCACCGGGTGCGGCGACGTCCACAGGGCGACCACCTTTGGGGCCGCCGGGTTCGCGACGTTCACGACGGCGAGGCCCGCGTGCGCGCCCTTCGCCGCGAAGAAATCGCCGAGAGCGACAAAGAGCAGTTCGCCGCGCTGGGCGAGGTTCATCGCGTCGAGATTGCCGAACCGATCGGTGCCGAGTTTCGCAACCTGCTTCGGCGGTGCGTTCGCGCCGTCGAGTGCCAGAACCGCCAGCCCGCCGTTCTTGAGCGCGACGAACAGGTGTTTGCGATCCTTCTGATCGACGGCCACCGCTTGTGGGAGGCCCCCTTTCGTCTCGTACTCCCACGCCCGCACCAGCGGCTTGGAATCGGCGCGAGCCCGCCGACGCGAGTGCGAGCGCCGCAACCAGTGCGAGAGCGGAGTGAGACACGTGTTTCCCCTTATTTCTTCTGCCCACGCTCCCACGCCAGCCCCGGCTTGTCGACTCGGAACGTCACCACGCGCTTGTGCTCGACCTCGGTGACGTAGGCGGTGCGGCCGTCCGGCCCGCCGAAGCAGATGTTACTCGGCTGCTTGCCCAGCACATCGATCTCCTTCAACACCTCGCCCTTCGGCGAGAGCTTCACCACGGTACCCTTGCCGTAGCGCGTGATGTACAGGTTGCCGTCGGCGTCGCAGCGCATCCCGTCGAAGCCGTGGTCGTCGAACTTCTTCAGCAGCTTCTTCTCGCCCAGCGTACCGTCCGCCTTGATCGGGAACGCCCACACGTTGCGCTGCACGCTCTCGTTCACATACAGCGTTTTGCCGTCGGGCGAAACCTCGATGCCGTTGGTCGTGCCCATGTCGCCGGCGAGCTTGGTCACCTTGCCCGCGGTGTCGATCTTCCAGAGCTGGCCGGTGCTCTTGTTCCAGTTCGGGTCGCTGGCGTAGAGGGTGCCGTCCGGGGCGATGGCGAGGTCGTTGGGCTGGTTCATCTTCGACTCGTGCGCGAACACCTCGATTTTCTTAGTCTTCATGTCGATCCTGAGGACGTTGTGCCCGGCGTAGTCCGCGACGAACATCGTGCCGGCTTTGTCGAACACGATGCCGTTGCCCGTGCTCTTGCCCGGCAGTTCGACCCACACCTCGGCCTTCCCGTCGGGCGTGACCTTCGCGATGTCGGTGGCCTTCTTCATGGCGACGAGGTACAGGTTGCCGTCCTTGTCGCAGCACGGCCCTTCAATGCCGGCAGTGAAGCTGTTCTTCTCGGTGAACGGCTTCGAGACGAACAGCTCGTCCTTGTCGGCCGCGCCGCCGACGGCGCACAGGGCGAGAGTTGCAATAGCGAAAAGGTTGCGCATAGTTTCCTCAGGTGACGATTGTGAGCGAGCGGCGCGGCGTCAGCCCGCCGGTAGCTACGCAACTCAAACTACGCAGATGTAACTGGAGTCGCGTAGTTACCGGCGGGCTGACGCCGCGCCGCTCGCGGGGTGGTTGGGTTACTTCAAGCTCTCGGCGGGGATCTCCAGCACCGTGTACGGGCACAGCATCAGCACATACACGCCGCCGGCTTTCGTCTGGCACACGCCGAGCGTGACGAACTTGCTCGTCGTCACGCCGAGCGGCGTCTTGAACACGCCGTGGTGGAACGGCGTCGGCTTGCCGTCTTTGCCGACGAACGGCGCGTAGTCCGGGTTCTTGATCGCCACCGGACCGTGATCCTTTGGCGCTTTGTCGCCCGGCTTGTAGCTCACGATGTGATGCAGCGAAATGCCCCACGCGCTCGTGCGCGTCACGCTGGCCCAGACCTTGCCGCCCGGCCCGACGCACATGGCCCGGCAGTCGGTCTCGCCCGCCGCCGCGACCGGCACCAGCGTGCCCAAGTCCTTGCCCTTGATCGTGTCGCCGTCGCCGCTCACGTCGTAGGCGTACAGCTTGTTCGTGCTCATCGGCACGCAGTAAATCGTCTTGCCGTCAGGCGAGATGTCCCAATTGATCGGGTGCCCGCGCGGCTGTTCCACAAGGTTCTTGTCCACGGTCGGCGGATTGCCGTCGATAGTCTGCTTGAGCTTGTCGACCTTGCCCGTCTTCGGGTCGTAGCGCGCGATCTCGCCGCCGAGCAGCGGGTGATAGGCGCGGCCGAGGTAGTCGATCACGATGAAGCCGTAAATGTGCTTCGTGTCGATCAGTTCCTTGTACTTGCCCGTTTTCAGGTCGAGGACGAGGAAGATGGAGCTTTCACCGGGCCCGGGGCGACCGTCGGAACACGTCGAGATGTATGCGACGCCGCGGGCCTCATCGGGCGTGATGCTGTTGATCCCGTGGTGCTTCACCGGGATGTCGTACACCTTCGTTTCGCCGGTCTTCGGGTCGTACACCATCGGGTAGCCGCCGGGGTAGTCCTCGCGCTTCTCCTTCTTTTCGTCCGGATAGCCCTGCTTGGTGCCGAAGTAGATCTTCCCGCTCGCGCCCACATTGTTGCGCGTGTGAATCTTGGCCTGCGAGCCGAAGCCCTTCAGGTCTTTGCCGATGACCTTGTGGCAATCGACCACGACCTTCATGGAGCGCGCCTTCGGGTCGAACTCGACGAGCCACGAGTTGACGCCGTTGGCGTGCGTGCCGACGTACAGCTTCCCGTTGTGGCCCTCGATGATGGAGAAGTAGCCCTCGCCCTCGGGCGCGGTGAAGAACGGGACCGCGTGCGCCGTGGCGTCCACCCAGTTGGGCCGCTTCTCCGCGTACACCATCACAGGCGCGAGCAGCCCGCCGGTGCCGAGTTCGTTGAAGTCCTTGCGCGTCGTCAGGATCGCGATGCTGTTCGCGCCGGCCTTCGCGACGCTGGTGATCTCGAAGCTGAACGGCTGGCAGAACCCGGTCACGTCGTCCGCGAGCTTGCCGTCGCTGCCCTTGTGTTTCACGATCTGGCCGTTGACAAAGACCTTCGCGCTGCCGTCCGTGCTACCGAGCCAGAGGAACACGCGCCGGCCTTCGGGCACCTTCGGCAAGTCGATGGTGGTGCGATACCAGAGCGCGCCGAAGAAGTCGTGCCGGCCGAGCGTGCTCCACGTCTCGCGGCACACGTCGGTTTTCTCCCACGCCGCGTCCGCGAACTCCGGCTTGTGCCACCCTGCGGCCTCGCCCTTCTTGTCCGGGTCGGCCTGATAGGTGAACTGCGTCAGCGGCTTGCCGAGGATGTCGAAGTGCTTGGCGACGCGGCCGGCGTCGTCGTAGGTCTGTTGGTAGAACTGCGCGAAGTACGCGCCCGCGACCGTGTGCGGGGTCCACGTCACCTTCGTGAAGCAGAACTGATCCTTGTACTGCTCCGCGAGATCGACGACGCGCTTGCGCCACGACGCGGCGTCCTCCGCGATGGTGGCGAACCGCCCTTCGGCCTGATCGCGGCGGAGTTTCATGAACAGCTCGAACAGCTTGAGCGAGTCGTCGGCCAGCGCGACGCGCTTCTTCTCCGTCGGCGACTTGGCCGCCGCGAGGCCGGCGTTCATCAGCCGGCGCGCCTCGGTCATGCGCTCCGGGGTCCAGCGGCGCAGGTAGCCGAACCCGCAGCCGGAATACTCCGGCGTGTTCACCCACACGGCGTCCACGAACTGCCAGTACGCGGTCATTTGCTTGGCCGCCGTGCCGTAGAACTTGGCGTCGATCTCGGCGTACACGTCTTCCGGCTTCAGCGCGGGGTTCCACGCCAGCCGGTTCGCCATGTACAGCGCGTGCATGTTGTTCTCGAACGTGGTCATGGTTTCGGGCTGCCAGAACTGGCACTTGTTCTTGAGCGCGAACGGGACATCGACGCCCCACTTGGTGAGGAACGGCTGCGGCGCGATCGGCTCCGCGAGGTTGTAGGCGTAGTAGTACATCGAGGTGTGCGTCGATTTCTTGGCCCACCCTTCGATGAGGTTGCGCAGGTCGCGGTTGCCGGGCACGCGGTCGTCCGTCATCGGGTGCGCGCGGCTGTACGTGATCGGCGCGATCTGCGGCACGATGCTGGGGTGAACCTTCTCGCGCACCGGCGGCCGGGTGTACTGCGCGTAGGCCAGCACGCCGAACAGCACGTCGGGCTGCTTCGCGGTCACGCGGGCCGCGACGCGGTTGGTCAGCACCATGAGGCGATCCGTGATGGCGGTCTGCTGGTGCGTCGGGTCGAAGTCGCCGGCGTCGAGCGCCTTGTCCTCCTTCGACTCGCACCAATCAACGCCGTCGTCGGGCGAGAGCGAGTACGTCGGGTTCGGGTCTTTGAGGTGGCCGGCGAGAATCTTGTCGGCGAGCGCGTCGCCCAGCGTCGCGCTGCTCCATTTCAGGCGGTGCGGGTGCGGCTTCCCGCCGATCTCGGCCCGCCATTCGGGGTGCTTCTCGCGGTCCTCCTTCGTCACCATCATTTCGAGGTTGTGGCCGGCGTTCAGCAGCAACCCGCCGAGGCGGTTGCGGCGCTTGTACGGCTCGTCGAGGTACCACAGCCCGCGGTACAGGGTGCCGGGCGTCGAGTTAAAGTCGATGTCCTTCAGCGTGATCGTCGGCAGCGCGGGAATGACTTCGCCCATTTCGCTGGGCATGAACCAGCGGCAGCCGAGGCGGTCGAGCAGTTCGAACACCGCGTAGCTGCTCGCGAGGTCCGATTCGCCCAGCAACCCGACGCCCTTCGCGCTCACGACATACCGGAAGCCCTGCTTGAACGGGGCTGTCTTGGTCGGCGGGCCGAACACCGCGACCGCCGGCGCGCCGACGTAAATGCGCACGCGCTTGTCGTCGGCCTTCGGCTCCGCGGTCACGATCTCGACCTTCGCGCCGCTCATCTTGCCGAGGTACAGCGCGAGGTCTTTGACCGACTCGCGCAACCGCTGCCGCTGGCGCTCCGCTTCGGCCGGGGCGAACGCCTGCGGCGCGGGCACTTTGTCCGCGGCCGAGGTCGTGGCGTCGGTGACGATCACGCACTGCGCCTGCCCGTTGGCAACGAGCGTGACATCGGCGCGGCCGAGGCCCGCGAGCGCCAAAACGAGCAACGAGGTGAGGAGGAGGCGCATGGGGAGGTCTCTTCGATGGTCGAGTTAGCCGCGAGCCTCAGGCGAGCGCGGTACGAGCGCGGAAGGCAGGGGCACAGTGTAACGCCAAGGATCGAAACTGCTACTGCTTTGTCGCCAGCTCCTGCGCCGCGATCTCGCGCATGCGGTACTTCTGCACCTTGCCCGTGACCGTGAGCGGGAAGGCGTCCACGAACTTCCAGAAGCGCGGGATCTTGAACGTGGCGATTCGCCCAACGCACGCGGCGCGCAGGTCGTCGGCGGTGAGGGTCGCGCCCGCTTTCAGGCGCACCCACGCCATGACCTCTTCGCCGTACTTGGGGCACGGCACGCCGATCACCTGAGCCTCGGCGACGCCGTCGATGGTGTGCAGGAACTCTTCGACCTCGCGCGGGGAGATGTTCTCGCCGCCGCGGATGATGATATCTTTGATGCGGCCGACGATGCTCACGTAGCCGTCGGCGTCCATCACCGCGAGATCGCCGGTGTGCATCCAGCCGTCCGCGTCGATGGCCTTCGCGGTCGCCTCGGCGTCCATCCAGTAGCCGCGCATGACGTTGTACCCGCGGGTGCATTGCTCGCCCGGCGTGCCGCGCAGGACGAGGCGCCCGGTCGCCGGGTCGATGATCTTGATCTCGACGTGCGGTGCCGCGCGGCCCACGGTCTCCACGCGCTTCGCGAACGGCGCGTCGGTGGTGGTCTGCGTCGCGGTGGGCGACGTCTCGGTCATGCCGCACACGCCGGTGATGTCGCGCAGGTGCATCCGCTCGATGATCCGCTTCATCACCTCGACCGGGCACGGCGCGCCGGCCACCACGCCGGTGCGCAGCGAACTGAGGTCGAACTCCGCGAACCGCGGGTGATCCAGCTCCGCGATGAACATGGTGGGCACACCGTACAGCGAGGTACAGCGCTCGGCCTGCACGGTTTCCAGCACCGCGAGTGGGTCGAAGCTCTCGCTTGGCACGACGATACACGCCCCGCGACTGGTGCAGGCGAGGTTGCCGATGACCATTCCGAAGCAGTGGTAGAACGGCACCGGCACGCACACCCGCTCGCGCTCGGTGTAGCGCATCCGCTCCGCGGTGAAGTAGCCGTTGTTGAGGATGTTGTGGTGCGTGAGCGTCGCGCCTTTGGGGAAGCCGGTCGTGCCCGACGTGTACTGAATGTTGATCGGGTCATCGAACTGCAACGCGCCCTCGATCTCTTCAAGCTGTTCGTCGCTCACACCCGCGCCGGCGGCCAGCAACTCGTCCCATTGCGAATCGATCACTAGCGATTCGCGCAGGTCGGGGCAACGGTCGCGCACGTCGGCCAGAATCGCGCAGTAGTCCGCATGGCGGAAGCCCTTCGCCAACAGCAGCAGGCTGACGCCGCTCTTGTTCAGCGCGTACTCAAGCTCGGTCGCCTTGTACGCGGGGTTGATGTTCACGAGGATCGCGCCGAGCCGCGCGGTCGCGTACTGCACCACGACCCACTCGAAGCGATTTGGCGACCACACGCCAACGCGGTCGCCCGTCTTCACGCCGCGCGCGACCAGCCCCTTCGCGGTGCGCGCGACCAGTTCCCACAGCTCGCGATACGTCGCGCGAAAGTTCTGATGACGCACAATCAGCGCCTCGCGCTCGCCGAAGCGCTCGACGGTTCGGCGCAGGTTCGCGCCGATGGTGCCGCCCAATAAGGGGATGTCGCACGCGCCGTGATCGTAGGAAGGGAGAGGCATGAGGGAGATTGTTGCGGCGCGCTCGCGAAGCCGCAAGCGGCATCTACGGCGCTTGCATTCCGCCGCGTGTCGTGTACCCTCTCCTCAATCCTTTGGAGGCGATTTAGCTCGCTGCTTTGCAGCAGGACGATGTTGCGTCGTCCGAGCGAATGCCTACCAGTGCGGCTCGGGGAAGGCTGTTCCAGCACCGCTATCGGTCATGACCCCGTGGCCGCGTAGCAGGTCTGGAGCAACCACGCCGTTCGCGGTTCCTGCTACGCGGCCACGGGGTCATGACCGGCGGTGCCGTGAGCCTTCCGCGCCTCAGGTCGAGAAGTAGACCGCTTCCGGGGATGCGAACGCGCCGCGAGCGACCCTCGCGGCGTGTTCGTTTCTCGCGCAGGCGATAGGGTGAATCGCATGACACCCGACGAGTTCCGCGCGCACGGCCACAAGCTCATCGACTGGATCGCCGACTATCGCGAATCGGTTGCGGCGCGGCCCGTGCGCGCGACCACAGCGCCCGGCGAAGTTCGCGCGAGATTGCCCAGCCAACCGCCGGCGGAACCGGAGCCGTTCGACGCCATTCTCGCGGACCTCGATACGAAGCTGATGCCGGGCCTCACGCACTGGCAGCACCCGCGGTTCTTCGGTTACTTCCCCGCGAACGCCGCGCTCCCTTCGGTGTTGGGCGACTTGCTGAGTACCGGCCTCGGCGTGCTGGGGCTGAACTGGCAAGCGTGCCCCGCGCTTACGGAACTGGAAGAACTGGCGTGCGACTGGATGCGCCAGATGGTAGGCCTGTCGAGCGCGTGGAGCGGTGTGATCCACGACACGGCTAGCACCACGACGCTGCTCGCGCTGCTGTGCGCGCGCGAGCGCGTCACCAACTTCTCGCTCGTTAGAGGCGGGCTTCAAGCGGAGCCGAAGCCGCTCGTCGTGTACGTCTCAACCCAGAGCCACAGCTCAGTGGAGAAGGCCGCTTTGCTCGCCGGCTTCGGGCGCGACAACGTCCACGTGGTCGCCGTCGATGACGCCTTCGCGATGCGCCCCGACGCCCTCGAAGAGGCCATTCGCGCGGACGTGGCCGCAAACAAGCTGCCGTGCGCGGTCGTCGGCACAACGGGCACGACAGCCAGCACCGCGTTCGACCCACTCGACGCGCTGGGCGCGGTCGCGGCGCGGCACGGCCTCTGGCTGCACGTCGATGCGGCGATGGCCGGGAGCGCGATGATCCTGCCCGAGTGTCGCCCGATGTGGGCCGGCGTCGAGCGCGCGGATTCGCTCGTCTTCAACCCGCACAAGTGGCTCGGCGCGGTGTTCGATTGCTCGCAGTTCTACGTCCGCGACACCGAGCATCTGATCCGCGTGATGTCCACCTCGCCCAGCTACCTGCGCACCGCGGCCGACGGGCAAGCCACCAACTACCGCGACTGGGGCATCGCGCTGGGCCGGCGCTTCCGCGCACTCAAGCTCTGGACGCTGATTCGCGCCGAAGGCGTCAGCGGGCTGCAAGCGCGCCTGCGCCGCGACATCGCCAACGCGCGGTGGCTCGCGGAGCAGGTCGCGGCAGCGCCCGGCTGGAAGGTCGTCGCCCCGGTGCCGCTGCAAACGGTGTGCGTGCGGCACGAACTGCCGGACGTAAGCGGTGAGGCGCTCGACGCGCACACCCGCGCGTGGGCCGAGCGCGTGAACGCGAGCGGCGCGGCGTACCTCACGCCGGCGGTGCTGGGCGGGCGCTGGATGGTCCGCGTGTCCGTCGGCAACCTGACCACCGAGCGCGCGGACGTTGAAGCATTGTGGCGCGTGATGCGCGCGGAAGGAGAGCGCCCGTGAACGAAGCCCTCGGCGAGTTCCTCGGCACGATGACCCTCATCGTCCTCGGCGGCGGGGTCGTCGCCGCGTGCCTACTCGAGAAGTCGAAGGCCCAGAACGCCGGCTGGCTGGTCATCGCGACCGGTTGGGCGCTCGCGGTCATGTGCGGCGTGTACGTCGCGAAGGCCGCCGGCGCGCCCGGCTACATCAACCCGGTCGGCCCCGTGGTCGGCCTCATCAACCAGAAGCTCGCGTTCGACAAGGCCGCGCTGTTCATCGCCGCGGAACTGGCCGGGGCTTTCGTCGGTGCGGTCGTCGTGTGGCTCCACTACCTGCCGCACTGGGCGGTCACGTCGGACCCCGGCGCGAAGCTCGCGGTGTTCGCCACCGGCCCGGCCATTCGCGACCTGCCCGCGAACGTCCGCAGCGAGATCATTGCCACTTTCGTGCTGGTGTTCGTGGGCACCGCGCTGGACAGGGCCGCGCCCGCGGTGTTCGGCGCGCCGCTGGGCGGCGCGCTGGTGTGGAGCATCGGCCTCAGCCTCGGCGCGACCACCGGCTACGCGCTGAACCCGGCCCGCGACCTCGGCCCGCGCCTCGCGCACGCTGTGCTGCCGATAGCGGGGAAGGGCGGGTCCGATTGGGGTTATGCGTGGGTTCCCATCATCGGGCCGCTGGTCGGCGGCGCGCTCGGCGCGCTGGTGGCGAAGGCCGTGATCGTGTAGCGCCGGGCGAAGCCGCAAGCGGCTTGTGGGGCGCGTTCAACTGTGGTAGGCTCAGGTTCCTGCCTTTGGGAAACCCCGCCATGAAGCCCGAACTCTCTCGCCGGCAACTGATCCAACTCGGCGGCATCAGCGTGATGGGCCTCGGCTTGCCGCAACTGCTCGCCTCACCGGGCACCGGCGGCCTCGCTCATCGCGGCGCGCCGAAGTCGTGCATCTTCATCGTGCAGTACGGCGGCTGTAGCCACATCGACAGCTTCGACATGAAGCCCGACGCGCCGGTCGAACTGCGCGGGCCGTTCAAGTCGATTGCGACCAGCGTGCCCGGCACGCGCGTCTGCGAGCACCTGCCGCGACTGGCGCGCGTGGCGGATCGCTACTGCCTCGTGCGCTCCATGACGCACGGCAACTCCGGGCACGACGGCGGGATGCACGTCTGCATGACCGGCCACTCGCAGCCCGTCGAGAACACGCCGTACTTCGGCTCGGTGATCGCTAAGCTCTGTCCAACTTCTGGCAACGTCCCCCCATATGTCTGGTTGCAGAACCTCGCGGGCGACGTGCAGCCGCGCTACCTCACGGGTGGGTTCCTCGGCGCGGCTTACGCGCCGCTGCGCGTGGGTACCGACTTGGACAACCCCTCCGCGCCGGGCTTCAAGGTGAAGGCGTTCGACACACCGGCCGACGTGACGGCGGCGCGGCTCCGCGACCGGCAGGCGCTGCTCGCTCGCGCCGAAGGCGCGGGTCGCACGCCTGCGGGTCACGAACCCGGCAACATGGGGAAGTACCGCGAGAAGGCCGTCGATCTGCTGACCGGCCCGGCGGCGCGCGTGGCCTTCGATCTCGACCGCGAACCGGCGAAGGTTCGCGAGCGCTACGGCCGCCACCCGCTCGGCCAGAACCTGCTGATGGCGCGGCGCTTGATCGAGGCCGGCACGCGGCTCGTCAGCGTGACCGCGTGGACCGGCCTGCCGCCGGGCGAGAAGTTCCGCAACGTGCAAACGTGGGACATGCACGGCACCGGGCCGGGGCTGGGCAGCATCTTCGGCGCGGGCGCGTTCGGCCTGAGTTGGGCGCTGCCGCGCGTCGATGAGGCCGTGTCCGCGCTCCTCGAAGACCTCGACACGCGTGGGCTGCTCGAAAGTACTCTCGTGGTTCTGGTGGGCGAGTTCGGGCGCACGCCGCGCGTCAGCGGCGAGGGCCGCGATCACTGGCCGCAGTGCTACTCGGCGCTCTTGGCCGGCGCGGGCGTGAAGGGCGGGCTGGTACACGGCGCGAGCGACAAGACCGCGGCGTATGTGAAGGATTCCCCGGTGCGGCCCGAAGATTTCGGCGCGACGCTGTTCCACGCGCTCGACGTGCTGCCCGAAACGAAGCTCGGCGCGGACGGCTTCACCAAACCCGTGAGTGCGGGGAAGCCGGTGATGGAACTATTTGCGTAGGCCCTCGCGGCTTCGCACGCGCACGTGCGAAGCCGCGAGCGGCTTCACTTCACCAGCACGCAGAAGTCGATCTGGTAGGCCGCCAGTTCGGGGCGCTTGCTGATGTCGTTGACCAGCTTCTGCGCCTCGGTCGCGCCGCGAATCTCGAAGCACATCTGCATCTTCTTCGTCCCGGTGTAGCGCACTTCTACGCCGTCGGCGCGGCCCTGACAGACTTGCTTAATCATAGTCGCGAGCGGGTCGGCGTTGTTCTCGTTCGCCTGCCCGCGGGCCACGATCGGCTTGCCGGGCGCGCGGCTGACCTGATCGTCCGGCGACACGGTCGGCAGCGGTTGGGCGTCGGCGGCCGGCGACCACGTGCCGGGCGCGGGCCTCGCCGGTTGCGTCGGCTGGGTCCAGTTCTGCTCCGGGCGCGGCGGCGTTTCCGTGATCGAGGGCGGCAGCGTCGGCGGCGTGGTGTCCAGCGGCTTCGGCGCGCTCGGCGCTTCGACAGTGGGCAGCACGGACGGAACGACCGAGGGCACGACCGCGACCGTGACCGGGGCGGGCGGATCGGGCAGGGCGGGAACCGGCGGCAGCGGGGGTAGCGTCACAACCGGCTGCGGCTTCGGATCGACCACCGGCGCGGGCACAACGGGCGCGCTGGCGACCGGCTTCGGCAGCGCGGTCGGCGCGCTCATCGTCGGGACACTCGGCACGGGCGGCGGGCCGGGCAGGAACTTCGAGGGCGCGGGCGGCGGCGTGTACCGCGGTTGCTCCTGATACACGGGCGGCGTGTAGGTCGGTTGCGTGCCGACGGGCACGACGGGCTGCGGCGCGGGCCGGCTCTGCGCGAGGCCGTAGCTCGGCGGGTCGCTGCCCAGAATGATCGGCGCGCCGTTCGACACCGGAACGGGGAACGCGCCCGGGGTCGCGCCGGTGATCTGGTACCAGTTGGCCGAGGCCCGCGGGTACTGGCCGGCGGGCGCGAGCGGGTTCGCGCCGGGCGTCACGGTGCCCCACCCGTACCAGCGGTACGCGGGCGGCCCGGCAAACACCGGCGCGCCGTTCGCGCCCGTACCGCGGAACGGCGAGGCGGCCGTCGGTTGCTGTTGGGGCCGTTGTTGCTGGGCCGGCGTGCCGAGCTGGTGTGGTAGCTCCTTCGGCGGTGCGGACTTGTCGTTGCCCAGAACCGCGCCCTTGATTCGGTCGAGCACCTTCGGTTGCGCGCCGTCGTCTTTCGGCAACCCGGTGGGCGGGGTCAGCGGGCGCACGGTGTTCGCCTTGCTCGCGGTGCCCGCGGCCGGGATCAGGTTCGGATCGACGCCGCTCATCCACGACACGTCGCCCGCGGGGCGCGCGCCTGCGGACTTCGCGTTGGCGACGGGCGTCGAGCCGAAGCCCGGTGTCGGTGAGAACGACTCGCCCGCGCCTCGCGCCACGGTCGGAACGTCGCCGGGGCGTATCGCTTCCGGGGCCTTGAACACCGCGGCGCGCTCCTGCGCCACCGCGACCGTTACGGCCAAGCTCACCACGCCGATCGCGCCAGCAAGTACGCGCATGGCCTCATCCTTGAGAAGAAACGTCGTTCGTAGTGACCCGCTTCAGCGGGTCACTACGAACAGTGACTTAGCGCCGCGCGCCGCGCGCGCCGATCCCCGCGAGGGCCGGGCGCGGCGCGCCGCGGTTCCCGAACGGTGACGGGAAGTAGCCCATCGTGTTGTTGAACGTGACCGCGTGGCCCGCGGGCGGCAGCACGCTCCCCTCGCCCGCCTCGCGCGGTTGGTTCGGGTCCGCGGTGGCGAGCTGCGGGAAGAACAGTTGCCGGTTCCCGCCGCTGGCGGTGAACGGCGCGCCGAGCGTCTGCCCGGTGCCGCCCATCGTGCCGGGGCGCACGCCGTAGTAGTAGTTCGCCGCCGGGTTCCCGCCGCGCGACAGGTTCAGGTACGGGCTGAGCGGCTGGTACTGCGGGTTGTAGATGTTCGGCATCACGTTCTGCGGCTGGTAGTAGTAGGGTTGCGTCGGGTACTGGGCCGACGACGCGCCCGCCGCGCCCAGCGCGAGGAACGTTGCCAACAGGTAGCGCTTCATGTCGCGATCCTCCGGGCTAGAGCCGGTTAGTTGTTGTTCCCGCCGAAGCCCTGCCCGCGTCCGGCGATGTTGTTGTAAGTGCTCGTGCCGAGCAGGGTGATGCCGAACACGCGCTCGATGGGCGAGAGCACGCGGGCCAGCGTGCGGTCGATGGTCACGAGCCGCTGCGCCTTCACGTAGATGCGGTCGCCGGGCATCACCTGATAGTTCGTGAACGTGACCCCGTGCTGCGTGATCCCGACCCAGTCAACCGGGAGGATCTGCCACGGCTGGCCGGGGTGCGGGGTGCGCCGCGCGACCCAGATGTTCCGCTTGCTCGCTACGTCCGGTAGGCCGTTGATGTTCGAGATCGCGTCGAGCACGGTCTCGCTGCCGGTGATGGGGAACGGGAACACCTGCTCGCCGAACCCGCCGCCGTCGGTGATCACGTAGTACTTCTTGCTGTTGTACGCGATCACGTCCACTATCACGAAGATGGCCTCCGGCTTCACGCCGAACTTGGCGAGCGACTCTTGGCGCAGCAGGTGCCCGCGGATCGCCTCGGCCGCTTGGTCGAGCGTGAGGCCGGACACGGGGACCGAACCCCAGAAGCCGAGGCCGACGCTGCCGTCGAGTCGCACGTGAAACGGCCCGGACACCGGCTGGACGTCCAGCCCGGTCGTGACGGTGTGAAACACCGTGTTGCCCTTCGCGTCCTTCTCTTCCTTGCCGTCCTTGTCGAGCTTCGGCACGCGCGTGCGCTGCACGACCTCGATGAGCAACTGGTCGGGGGCTTCGATGACGTAGGGCGGGAGCGTGATCTTTTCGAGTTCGCGCGGCACCGTGCCGGCGGGCGGAACGGCGATGTTGCTGCCGCCGTCGCGGGTGTGGTGCGCGTGGCTCGGCCCGCCGCCGAACTCGCCGAGCGCGCCGTGCATGCAGCCGCTCGCGAGGAGCGCGATCCCGGCCGCGAGAGTCAGCCCGTTACACAAGCGCGTGCGCGGCATGGTCGCCCCCAACGAATGAGCCGGTATCGCTGGTGTTATCGGCGCGACCGCAACCCCAAGTGAAAGAAACCCGCGGAACGCGAGGGGTTTCCTTCAAGTCTGAGAAGTTGGGGCAGATGAGCAAAAGCGGAATCGCCGCCCGCGGCCGGCGTCTTCACCTCATAAGCTGAGCGCACTCGCACCCACCGGAACCGCAAGTATGGCCGCAGACGTGGCGGGCGCCGCCAACCGCATCATCGCCAACATCGAGAAGGTCATCATCGGCAAGCGGGCGGCGCTCACGCTCGCGGTGGCCGCGTACTTCTCGGAAGGGCACATCCTGCTCGAAGACGTGCCCGGCGTGGCGAAGACCATGTTCGCCCGCGCGCTGGCCCGCAGCGTGGGCGCGACCTTCAAGCGGTTGCAATGCACGCCGGACCTGCTGCCGACCGACGTGACCGGCGTGAGCATCTTTAACCAGAAAAGCGCCGAGTTCGAGTTCCGCCCCGGCCCGGTGTTCGCGCAAACGCTGCTGGCCGACGAGATCAACCGCGCGACCCCGCGCACGCAGGCCGCGCTGCTGGAAGCCATGGCCGAGCGCCGCGTCAGCGTGGACGGGCAGACCTATGTACTGAAGCCGCCGTTCCTCGTCATCGCGACGCAGAACCCCATCGACCAAGAGGGCACGTTCCCGCTGCCGGAGGCACAGCTCGACCGGTTCCTCGTGCGCTTGAGCCTCGGTTATCCGAGTATGGACGAGGAGGCGAAGATGCTGGGCCGGCTCCAGATGGGGCATCCCATCGACGACCTGAAACCCGTGGTGAGCGCCGACGACGTGCTCGCGTGTCAGGAGGCGATTCGGAGCGTGCATGTCGATGAGAAGGTGACGCGCTACATCCTTCAGGTCGTTCACGCCAGCCGGAACAACGAGGACGTGCTGCTCGGCGGCAGCCCGCGCGCGTCGATCGCGCTATTCCGCACGGCGCAGGCGCTGGCCGCGATCAGCGGGCGCGACTTCGCGCTCCCGGACGACATCAAGAAGATGGCCCAACCGGTGCTCGCGCACCGCCTGATCCTGAAGCCCGAGAGCCGCCTACGCAAGCGCACCCCGGCGGCCGTCGTGAAAGACCTTCTGGACGACGCGAAGGTGCCCATCACCGACAAGATGAAGGCCGCGCAGGAGGACTACTTCGGCGGGTGACGATTCAAGTCGCGGGGTGCGTAGCCGCGTAGACCGCTCGAGCTTCGCTCGGGTGAATCTGACCGGCGAACGTGCCGTTCCCACCCATCAGATCGAATGCTTCCTTCGCGAGCGGCGGGAGACAGCACAACAGTAACCGAACGTTGGCACCCTTGGTCACTTCGTTCACCCGGAGAAGCAACCGATAGAATGCTGTCGGGAACAGGTCGATCAGCCCGAAGTTGAGGATCACCGTCTCGCCGGCGACCATCGCATCGAGTACATCCGCGCGGAGCACACGGAACAGGTTGCATTGGTCGATCGGTTCGCCGTCCAAGTGGCCCCGCATGTCCGGTTGTACGAATCGGACTCCACGCACCTTCGGGCGGCTCGTGTCGCAGAGCAGAAGTTGATCGTTGCCGGTGGACATCAGAAGCTCCTTGAGAATCGTGGTCGGTTGAGTGACCCCAGTCATTCGATCCGCTCGATCCCTAAGACCGTGAAGTCGTCCTCAAATTCGGCCCCGTCCAGATGTTCCGTGACGACCTTTACCAGCCCGTGGATCGCGTCAGCGAGCGGGTCGTCCATGGTGTACTGGAGGTGCTGGCCGAGGCGGAACCGGCTGAACGGTTCGCCGGCGATGTTCCGGGCATCCCACAGCCCGTCAGTAGACTCGTTGCGCAATAGCGATCGATGGCCTATTCATAGGGTTATGACGAATTACGAGAAATTGCGTCGGAAGCCGTTGTTGTTCCGCATGTTCACGGGGCTCTCGGCCGACGAGTTCGACAAGGT
>VGZJ01000093.1 GCA_016872595.1 Planctomycetota bacterium | reverse complement strand
ACCTTGTCGAACTCGTCGGCCGAGAGCCCCGTGAACATGCGGAACAACAACGGCTTCCGACGCAATTTCTCGTAATTCGTCATAACCCTATGAATAGGCCATCGATCGCTATTGCGCAACGAGTCTAGTTTCGACACCACCGGCAGCATGTACCCGTGCCTCACGCAGGTGCGGCGCAAGATCAAGGAGACCGTGACGCGGCTGTTCAAGGAGGTGCCCGGCATCCGCGTCGGCATCATCGCTCACGGCGACTACTGCGACAAAGGCTCCACCTACGTCACCAAGCACCTCGACCTGAGCGACAAGCCCGCGACTATCACCAAATTCGTCGAGACCGTGAAGGCCACAGGCGGCGGCGACCTGCCGGAGTGCTACGAGTTGGTGCTGCACGAGGCCCAAGACCTTGACTGGACCGACGGGGCGACGAAGGCGATGGTACTCATCGGCGACGACGTGCCGCACGGCCCCAACGCCAACCCCAAGAAGCTCGACTGGCGCAACGAGGTGGACAAGCTCGCGGCGATGGGCGTTCCGGTGTACGGCGTGCAGGCGCTGAACCGGGGCCACGCCACGCGCTTCTACGAGACGCTGGCGAAGAAGTCCGGCGGGTACCATCTGAGCCTCGACCAGTTCGCGCACGTCACCGACCTCGTCCTCGCGGTGTGCTTCAAGCAGAACTCGGACGAACACCTGCAGCGGTACGAGAAAGAAGTGCGCACTGCGAAGCGCATGAACCGCGGACTGAGCCGCATCTTCGACACGATGCTGCGCCGTAAGGCCAGCGCCGAGTTCGCGCCCGGCGACCTGCACGCGGTCCCGCCCGGCCGGTTCCAGATGCTCGACGTGGACGCTGACGCCTCGATCCGCGAGTTCGTCGAAGACAACGGCCTGAACTTCAAACCGGGCCGCGGGTTCTACGAGTTCACGAAGGCCGAAACGATTCAGGGGTACAAGGAAGTGGTGCTGATGGAGCGCACCACGGGCGACATGTTCGCCGGGGAAAAGGCCCGCGAGATGCTCGGCCTGCCGCCGGGCGAGACGGCCCGCATTCGCCCGACAGAACTGGAGAAGTACGCGGTGTTCGTACAGAGCACGTCGTACAACCGTCGGCTGGTGGGCGGTACGCGGTTCTTGTACGAAGTGGAAGACTGGGACGCGACCGGCGAGGGCGTCGACGGCGGCGACGACGCGCCGAAGAAGAAGGCGACGAAGCCGAAGGCGAAGCCCAAAGCCAAGCCCGCGGCGAAGAAGGCCGTGAAGAAGCCCGTGGCGAAGAAGCCCGCCCCGCGCCGCAAGGCGTAATGGGGCACAGGCGTTCCCCTGTGGGCGCGGGTGCACTTGCAACGGGCTCCGCACATGAGAGGGCGCGCCGTACCGACACTGGAACAACTCGGAATCGACCGCCTGACGGTGGCCGAGCGCCTTACGCTCGTTCAAGCGATTCTCGACAGCGTCGTCGCGGAGCAGCCGCGCCCGGCGCTGTCGGACGCCAAGCGCGCGGCACTCGACCGGCGACTGGCCGACGCCCTCGCGAACCCCGCGGACGGCGTGCCGTGGGAGCAGGTCGAGGCCGCGGCCCGCGCCCGGTTCGCGCGATGAGCACGCCCGTCATCCTCCGCCCGCTCCCTCAGGCCGAATTTGACGACGCGGCCGACTACTACGAGCGGCGCGCCGCTCACGGGGCCGCGTTCACCGCCGTGGTCGCGCAACTGCTGGTGTCAATCTCCGCCAACCCCGAACTGTACCCAGAGGTCCACGCGACATCCGGGAGGCCGGCGTTTCGGGATATCCCTACGCCGTCTACTACCGGATCGCACCAGCGGAAGTGACGGTCCTCGCGGTGTTCCACACTTCGCGCGACCCCAACGAATCGCAGTCGCGCGCCTGATCGCCCCGCACACTCACAGCGCGCGGCTGAGGACGCACTTCAGGTAGCCAGTTTCACGGCACGTCGCGGCGACCGGGTGGTCCGGGGCCGCGCCGCGGCGCGCCAGCAGTTGCACGTCGCGCCGCGCCTCCACCGCCACCTGCGCGATCAGCTCCTCCAGATCGGTCATCGCGATCAGGCCGGTGCAGCAGCACGACACGAGCACGCCGTCGCGGTCGAGCAACCTCAGCGCGAGCTGGTGCAGCCGGCGGTAGCCCTTCATCGCCTCCGGCAGCGAGGCCCGGTCGCGCGCGAACTTCGGCGGATCGAGCACGACCACGTCGAACGTGCGCCCCGCGGTGGCGAGGTCCGCGAGCGTGCGGAACACGTCGCCCATCTGGTAGGTGATCGTGGCGAAGCCGTTGGCCGCGGCGTTGCGCCGGCCCAGTTCCAGCGCCGGTTCGGAGGAGTCGAGGCTCAGCACCTCGGCCGCGCCGCCCCGCGCCGCGTACAGCCCGAACCCGCCGCTGTAGCAGAAAGCGTCGAGCACGCGCTTGCCGGCGCACAGTCGGCCGACCGCGGCCCGGTTGTCGCGCTGGTCGAGGTAGTACCCGGTCTTCTGCCCCTCGGTGAGGTTCACGAGGAACGTCATCCCGTTCTCGCGGATGGTCAGGTCCGCGGGCGGTGGCTCGCCCCACAACAGTTGGTCGCGCAGTTCGACCCCTTCGAGCTTGCCGATGCCCTTTTCGGGGCGCAGGTACACGCCCTTCGGTTCGAGCAGTTCGCGCAGAATCTCGACGAGCATCTCGCGCCGGTTCGCGAGGCCGAGCGACGAGAGTTGAACGGCGAGCCAGTCGCCGTAGCGGTCCACGATGAGGCCGGAAAGGAAGTCGGCTTCGCTGAAGCACACGCGATAGCCGGCGTCCGGGGCGTGGAGCTTGAGCGCGTCGCGCCGGAAGGCCAACGCGCGCGACAGGCGGTTGTGGAAGAACGCGCGGTCGAGCGCGACGCCCTCGTTCCACGAATACAGGCGCACGACGATCTTGCTGCGCGCGTTGTACAGGCCGCGGGCCACGAAGTTCCCGGCGGTCGAAACGAGTTCGACCTCGTCGCCGTCCGCCGGCGCGCCCTCGACGCGCTCGACGGCCCCGGCGAACACCCACGGGTGCCGCCCGAAGAACGGCTGCGCGCGCTTCGGTTTCAGAACCACTTTCGGAATCGACATGGTGTTCCCAAAAGGCGAGCGGGGGCGTAAGCCCCCTGTTAATCTTCTGTAGCCGGCCTCACAGAGGCCGGGGCTTCTGTAGCCGGCCTCTGTGAGGCCGGAGCTATGCGAATGGTTCAGCGCCGGCCTCACAGAGGCCGGCTACAGAACGCGCGGCGCAACTACAGGCCCTGCTGCACGCGGCCGAGGTACACGAGCGCGCGGGCGGCCTCGTCCGGTTCGTTGCGGCTCGCGAGCATCGCCTTCACGCGCAGCAGCAGTTCGTTCTTGTTGATGGGCTTGGTGAGGAAGTCGTCCGTGCCCGACTCGACCGCGGTTTCGACGTCCGTGGCCTGATCGAGCGCCGTCACCATCAGGACGGACACGCCCTTCGTCGCGGCGTCGGCGCGGAGCCGGCGGCACACCTCGAACCCGCTCAACTTGGGCATCATCACGTCGAGCAGGATCAGATCGGGCTTCCACGCGCGCGCCGCCGCGAGCGCGTCCTCGCCGTTGTAGACGAGCTTGGTCTCGAACCCGGTGCCGTCGAGGTGCGCGTCGAGCAGTTCCGCGTTGAGCTGGCTGTCGTCGGCGATCAGAATGCGCGGCATAGCGCCCCCTTGCGTTCGGCGGTCGATAAGCATTATACGAAAGGGCCGGCGCGACCGACCGAGGAGCGAGAACCCGATGCGAGTGATTGCGAACCCGAAGCACGCGGAACACGCCGCGCCCGGCGAGTGGGAGAGCGGGGCCGTGATCCCGTGCTACGAAGCGCAGGGGCGGCTCGACGCGATCCGCGCCGCGCTCGACGCGGCCGGCGGGTTCACGTTCGAGGAGCCGCCGAAGCTGAGCGAAGACTGTCTCACCGGGGTTCACCACGCGGCCTACGTCGCGTACCTGCGCGAGGCGAGCGCCGAGGCGAAGCGCGCCCGCGACCCCGCGGCCAAGCAACTCTGGCCCACCGTGTTCCCTTACGGCCCGAACCCGCGCGCGACCGGCACGCGCGCCCTGCGCGGCCTGTACTGCTTCGACACCTATACGCCGATCCTGCCGGGCACGTTCGCCGCGGCGCTGGGCGGGGCGAGCGCCGCGGCCCGCGCCGCCGACCTCGTGGGGGAAGGGGCCGAGCGCGCCGTGTACGTGCTCACGAGACCGCCCGGCCACCACGCCGAACCCGACCGCTGTGGCGGGTACTGCTACTTCAACAGCGCCGCGGTCGCGGCCGAGCGCCTGTCGAAGCGCGGCCCGGTCGCGGTGCTCGACCTCGACGTTCACCACGGTAACGGCACGCAGCACATCTTCTACAGCCGAGCGGACGTGCTCACGGTGTCGGTCCACGGCGACCCGGCGGCGCTGTACCCGTTCTTCAGCGGGTTCGCCGACGAGACCGGCACCGGGGCGGGCCTCGGCGCGAACCTGAACGTGCCGCTGCCGCCCGGCACCGGGGTTAAGGAGTACCGCCCTGCGCTGGCCCGCGCGCTCGACGCGGTGCGCGCGTTCAAGCCCGCGTTTCTCGTGTTCGCGTTCGGCGCGGACGCGCACGAGTCCGATCCCATCGGCGGGTTCAAGCTGTCCACGAAGTTCTATGCGGAGATGGGCGCGACCGTGCGCGAACTAGCCCTGCCCGCGGTCGTCGTGCAGGAAGGCGGGTACAACCTCGACACCGTCGGCGCGTGCGTTGCGGAAGTGCTGAAGGAATTGCAGGGCTGACCGCGCCAACGGCGCGCCGGTCCGCGCGTTGGAACAACATCCGACCCCTCACGACGAGGAAACCGATCATGCCCGCGAAGCCCGCCGCGCTGTTCGCGTTCGTGCTACTGGCCGCGCCGCTCGCCGCGCAGCCGGACCCGAAGAAGCCGGACGACAAGGCGCTCGTCACGAAGGTGTACAACATCAAGCCGCTGATCGGTGCCCACGGCAAGGCGAACCAAACCCCGGACGCCGACGCCGTGATCAAGCTGATTCTCAGTACGATTGCGCTGGGCGAGTCGAAGGGCGCGGCCGGGCCGCAGATCGTCGAGCGCGACAACGGCAAGCTCGAAGTGCGCGCCAACGCAAAGGCGCAGGGCGAAATCGCCGACCTGCTCGACGCCCTCGCCCGCCTGCAAGATCTCACCATCGACATCAAGGCCGACGTGCTGGAACTGGACGCGGCGAGCTACGAGAAGTTGCTGAAGGCGCTGCCGAAGGCGAGCGCCGGCAAACTCCCGGTGGTGCTCGCGACCGGGGCCGAACTTGAGGGCGACGGCGCGCCGGACATCGACAAGGCGTTGGGGGAAGCGAACAAGCTGCTCAAAGCTGCGCGGCTCGTGCAAACCTCAAGCGCGCGGTTCGTGAACGGCGCGAAAGCCACAGTCAGCGCGCGCCGGGCGGTGGTGCCATACAGCAACATGGGCGAGCCGGCCGGGGTCGCGCGCGACAACCCGCTGTACGTCAAGGAAGGGTTCGCGCTGGTCGCGGTGCCGGTGGTGTCGGCCGACCGCCGGTTCGTGCGCTTCAAGTTGACCGAACAATCGACCGCCGTGACCGGCATGAAGAAGCGCGAGTTGGGCGAGTTCGGCGGCATGAAGGTGATCGCCCAAACGCCCGTTGTCGAAGACCTCGGGGCGACCGGCTCCGCGGAGGTCGCCGACGGCGGCACGCTGCTGTTCAAGCTGGCTTACGCGCCGAAGGACAAGGTTTGGGTCGTCTTGCTGAAGCCGACGATCTTCATTCAGGCCGAAGAGGACGCGTTGAAGAAGGAAGGGAAGCAGGTCAAGCCGTGAGCGGGCGCGCCCTAGTCCGCGCGAACGAGCGCCCCCAGCAACTCGCCCATGCGCACGACGGCGAGCTGCGCGTTGGTGAGCACTTCGGTGTGGTCGAGTGTGGTCGCGCCGAGGCCCGCGGCCTTGTTCGTGATGCACGACACCGCGGCCACTTCCATGCCCAACTGCGTTGCCTCTTCCGCTTCGAGCGCGGTGGACATGCCGACCGCGTCCGCGCTGCACCTCGCCAGCGCGCGAATCTCCGCGGGCGTTTCGTAGCTCGGCCCGGTCAGCGCCGCGTACACGCCCGCCATCAGCTCGCGCCCGGCGGCGCGCTCGTGGGCTTGCATCGCGTCGAGCAGGCGCGCGGAGTAGGGCTGTGGCACCGCCGTTTCACCGGCTAGAGCGCGCCACGCTGTGGCACTCGCTAGCCCGCGCCACGCGCCGGCGTCGAGCAACTTGAGGTGCCCGCGAATCGCCATGAGGTCGCCGGGGTCGAGCGCGGGGTGGATGCCGCCGGCGGCGTTGGTTAGCACGACGCGGTTCGCGCCGATCTCGGCCGCGGCGCGCACGGTGCCGACCACCACGCCCCGCAAGTGGCCCTCGTAGAAGTGAACCCGCCCGGAGAACAGCAGGCACGGCACGCCGGCCCACTCGCCGACCGCGAGCCGCCCGCCGTGGCCGTGGACCGTGGGCGGCACCAGACCGGGGACGTTCCCGAACCCCACCGAGGCGTGCTCGACGAACGCCCGCGTCGCCCCCGCCAGCCCGGAGCCGAGCACGATGGCGGTGCGCGGGCGGAGCTTGCGCGCGGTGCCGATGAATGCAGAGTACGCGGGCATTATGCGCCTGTGAATTCATCAAGCGAATCGCCCGGCGCGCTCGGGTCGGTCAGTTCCGCGAACATCTGCTTGGTGCGAACGGCCCAGCCGACGAACTGCGCCGCGCCCTCCACGCCGAGGCGGTCGGAGTTCACCACCACGTCGAACGCGGTCAGGTCGGAAACGTCGCGCGCGAGGGTGCGGTCGAGGAACCGTGCGCGCCGCTCGTCGCGCGCCCGCACCTCTTCGACCGCTTCCGGGCGCGTCAGTCGCAACTCTTGGGCCATGTACGCCACGCGCGCTTCGAGCGGCGCGATCACACGCGCGTGAACGGTCGTTCCCGACGGGAGCAGGAACCCGGCCGCACGGCCCACGATCACCGCGTTTCCGCGGGCCGCGACCGCAAGCACCAACCGCACCAGCCGCAGCGCCTCGCCCTCGGCGTTCAGCCCGTCGAATCGCAGCAGGCGCGCGAGGTGGGCGTCGGCCCACGCGAGCGCGCCCGCGGGCACTTCCGCGAAGAACTGCTCGCGCGCAGTGTCGGTCTGGGCCAAGTAGTCGATGGTGTCCGAGTCGAAGAGCTGCCAGTCGAGGATTTCGGCCACCTTGCGGGCGACGGTGGTGCCGCGCGCGCCGGCCTGCCGGCTGATGGCGACGGTCAGCCCGTGCGGGCGCGCCGCGGGCGCGCCGTTGGTGTCGCCGCGGAACCCGTGCAGCGGAACGTCGGTCAGTTCGAGCGGAGAGGCAGGCATCGTGGGCCTCACAAGTCGTCGCGGTAATCGATCCGGGCGAACAGGGCCGCGCCCGCGACCGTGAGGGCGACGGTCGCGGAGCCGAGCACCCACCACGCGGTCTTGCTGGTCACGGCCGCGGCCATCGCCGGGAGCAGTTCCACCGGGTACCCGGCGTCGGCCGCTTCATTATACATCAGCGACCGCGCGTAGAAGCTCAGACTCAGTAACTTCAGACTGCCCGGCAGGGCCGACACGACGGCCTCGAAGAAGAACACGTACACGAGGCCGACCACGACCGGGCGGCGGAACAGCGCACCGAGCAGGTGGAACAGCGCGGCGAACGCCAGCGCCGCCAGCGCCGCCGCGGGCCAGTAGCGGACGAGCGCCTCGCGGCCGTGCGGCCCGCCGACCGCGCACAGGGCCACGAACCCGCCCAGCCCGAACAGCGCGCACCACGGCAGCGCGCCGAGGAACTTCGCGAGGTAAATAGCGCTCCTCGGGATCGGCCGCGTCATCACCCACACCAGCGAGCGCGACTCGCGCTCCGCGCCGAACGCCGCGCTCGCGTAGGCCAGCGTGAACAGCGGCAGCACGAACCCGACGAACAGCAGGTGAACGACCCACCGCGAGTACGTCACGAAGCCCCACTCGCGCAGGAACGTGTCGGAGTCGGTCACGGCCTTCGGCACCGCGAGCACGAGCGAGCGGAGGGCGTCTTCGGTGGGGTTGAGCGGGTTGGGGATCTCGTGCGCCTGAAGGCGCTCGCCTCGCGCCTCCTTCGGCGCGTCGTCCTGCGGGCGGATCACGTTCCCGAACGCGAGGTAGCGGTTGGCGGGGCGCAGGCGCTCGGCCTCTTGGCGGTACGTGCCCGCGCCGCGCCGCGCGCGCTGGTCCGCGAGGTTCCACGCCCCGCGCTCGGTGATGAGCGCCACCCAGACCACGACGATTGCCAGCAGCGCGAGCGCGATCCAGCCCATCGCCCGTACGCGCCAGTGCCGCTGGAAGCTCTGCGCCACCAGCGCGCACCACGCGCGGAGTGCAGATTGGCGACTTGTAATGTTCGATTGCGAAGACGCGCCGGCGCTCATTGACGAACCTCATTACCTTTCAGTCGTCCATCACAAATCTGCCAGCCCAAACCCGCTCAGGTGCGCCCAGAGCCGCCGAGCAGGTAGCCGAGGATGGCGTGGGCGGACTCGTCCAGTGGTTCGAGGCGGCGCACGTCGAGGGCGTGTTCGACCACGAGCGCGCCGAACTGTTGGAAGAACCGCTTCGGGTTCCGGGCCTTCACCACGACGCACACACCCGGCTCGCCGGGGAGCTTCGGGCTGACGTCCACCGCCAGCACGTCCGGCAGCGCGAGCAGCAGGCGCGCGACCGCGCGCGGGTCCGGCACGTCGACGCGCACCGACAGCGGGTGATCGTCGAGCAGGTCGCGAATCTGTTGCAGCGTGCCCACCGCCGCGATGCGCCCGCGGGCCATGATCGCGACGTGGTTCGTCAGTTTCTCCAGCGCCTCCAGTTCGTGACTGGAGATGAGCAAGCACTTCCCCTGCGCCGCGAGCGCCTGAAACAGTTCCAAGAGTTCCTGCCGGCCGATGGGGTCGATGCCGGACAGCGGTTCGTCGAGGATCAGCAGTTCGGGGTCGTGCAGCATCGCCTGCGCGAGCTTGATGCGCTGGCGCATGCCCTTCGAGTAGCCGCGCAACGTGCGGTCGGCGCGGTCGCGCATACCGACGCGCTCCAGCACGGCCTCCGTGCGCCGGGTCGATTCGCGCCGGGTGTACCCGCACAGCCGGGCCATGACCCACACGAACCCGCGACCGGACAGGTCTTCGTAGAAGGCGTCGAGGTCCGGGCAGTACCCGACGAGCCGGCGGGCGCGCCAGTCCCATGCATCGACCCCGCGCACGCTAACGCGCCCCATCGTCGGCTTGAGTTGCCCGTTCGCCATGCGGAGCAGCGTGGACTTGCCCGCGCCGTTGGCCCCGACGAGGCCGGTGATGCCGCGCGTGAGTTCGAGCGTGACCTGATTCAGCGCGAGCACGGACCCGTACCACTTCGAGACTTGCTCGAAGAGGAGAAGGGGCGGTTGTAGCGCGCTTTCGTTCACAACACCACCTCCACTGCCTGAATGCGGCGGCGCAGGTACGCGACGCACGCCACCGCCACGGCCGCGGTCGCGAGCCACGCCTGCCAGTACGCCGGTTGCGGTTGCGGGCGCACGCTCGCGTGGTCCGCGCTCAGGCAGGCGAGGCCGCACAGGTACAGGTTGTTCCACAGGTCGATCAGCCGCCACTCCTCGTACTTGGTCGCGTCCACCAGCCACCCGGACAGCATCGGCAGCAGCACGAACAAGCCCATCCATACCATCACAAGCGGCGCGGTGCGGCGCAGCCAAACGGCGGTCGCGATCACCAACAGGCTGAGCGAGACGGTGAGCGTGAGGCCGTAGCCGAAGATGCCGGCGAGCAGGTGCAGGTTGTCCAAGTAGTACGTTTGCCAGTCGTACAGCAACCCGGCTTCGACCCAGAGCGCGAGTGCGGGCAGTGTGGTGAGCAGGTTGATGAGCGCGCCGACCGCGAGGCACTTGCCCAGAACGTAGTGCCAGCGGCCGATGGGCTTCGAGAGGTAGAACGGCAGACTGCCGTGGGCGAAGTCGTTGCCCACGAGCACGGACCCGGCCAGCGCGAGGACGATCACCAGCACATAGCCCTGAAACCAGACGAAGTTGCCGAACGTGTGCGCGGTGCCGTTGAGCGCGAGGCGGTCGAGGAACCGCGTCAGGTTCCGCGCGCTGACGGGCACGCCCGCGAACCGCACGGTCTCGGTCGCGAGCTGGTTCGTGATCCACACCACGAGGTATTGCGCGTAGAAGAAGAAGAAGAACACGAGCAGCGCGAGCGCGAACAGCCCCCACATGAGCCGCCGGCGCACGAGCAGCTTGAGCGACGCGCGGGCCAGCGCCGCGCTCGCCGCCAGCGGCCCGCGCGGCACACCGCGCCACGGCCGGTATCGGAGGAGGGTATCGGTTTGGGCCATGAGCAGTGGGCAGTGGGTAGTGGGTAGTGGACAGAGAAGGCAGAGGGCAGGAAGGTAGAAGAGTTTTGACAGGATGAACACGATGAAAATCAGGATGAAGAGAAGAGTTGCGTTGGTTTCGTCTCGTCTCGTTCATTGTGTTCATCCTGTTCAAACTCTTCTGCCTCTCGGCTCCTTTATCCACTGCCCACTACGCGCAGGAACAATTCTTCGAGCGTTTCGTCGTCGCGGGTGAGGGCGCGGATCACGACGCCGCGGGCGTCGGCCGCGCGGAAGAACGTCAGGTTCGACCACTCGGCCGGCACCGCGACCCGCCACTCGCCCGGCCCGGTGTCGCCCAGCACCTTCGCGCCCGCGCCTTCCAACTCCGCGCGGAACTCCGCGGTCGCGGTGCCCTCGACGCGCAGGCGGAAGCGGTCCTGTCGGCGGGCGCACAGGTCGGCCACCGTGCCCTGCCCGCGCACGCGCCCGCCGGCCATGATGACGACGCGCTCGCACACCGCTTCCACGTCGGCCAAGAGGTGCGTGGAGAGCAGCACCGACTTGCCGTGATCGACCGCGAGCGCGTTCACAAGGCGCAGCATGGCGTCGCGCCCGGCGGGGGCGAGGCCGGATGTCGGTTCGTCGAGTAGTAGCACGGCCGGATCGTGAACGAGCGCCTGCGCCAGCTTCGCCCGCTGCTTCATGCCCGCGGAATACTCCTCCACGCGCCGGTACCGCGCCTCTTCCAGTTCAAGATAGGACAGCACCTCGTGCGCGCGGCGGGTGGCGTCGCGGCGCGGCATCCCGTACAACTCGCCCGCGAGCGACACGTACTCGACGCCGGTTAAGCCCGGAACGAGCGCGTCGGCCTCGGGCATGAACCCGATGAGCCGCCGCAGCCGCCAGTTGCCTTCGGCGTCGCGGTCGCCGCCGAGGTGTTCGTCCAGCACGCGCCCGGTGCCGCTGGAAGGCGGTATCAGCCCCATCAGAATCTTGAGCAGCGTGGACTTGCCCGCCCCGTTCGGCCCCAACAACCCGACTCGACCCGGCGGCAGTGACAGCGTAACGTCACTGAGCGCCGTAAACGCGCCGAACGTGCGGGTGATCGCGCTCAGTTCGATCAGTGCCATAGTCGAAAGTCGTAAGGTCGAAGGTCGTAAAGTCGGAGCCGCAGTCTTCGACCTTACGACTTTCGACCTTACGACTTTCGACCGCTCAGGTGGTGTAGTCTGCGTTCAGCTTCACGTACTCGGTGGTGAGGTCGCAGGTGTAGTACGTGCAGCGGCCGGTGCCGAGCGTGAACCGCAGCTTGAAGTGGACCTCGCGGTTGTGCTTCAGGTAACTCGACGCGGCGCTGGCGTCGAAGGGTAGCGGGGTACCGGCGCGGTATAGCGGCAGGTCGCCCATCCACAGCGACAGGTCGCGCTCCTCGAAGGCCACGCCGGAATAGCCCGCGGCCGAGACCACGCGGCCCCAGTTCGGGTCGGCCCCGAACACGGCCGTTTTCACCAGCGCGCTTTCGGCAATCGTCTTCGCGACCTGCTTCGCTTCCGCGTCGGTGCGGCAGCCTTCCACTTCGATGGTGATGAGGTGTTCCGCGCCTTCGGCGTCGATGATGATCTTGCGCGCGAGTTCCACGCAGACGTGGCGCACTTCCACCGCGAACGCTTCCAACTCCGCGCCCGCGAGCGGCGGGCCGCTGCCGTTCGCCAGCAGGAACACGGTGTCGTTCGTGCTGGTGTGCCCTTCGACCGAGATGCTGTTGAAACTCTGCTCTGCGGCCACTTTCAAGATGCGGTGCAGGTCGGCCGGGGCGACCGCGGCGTCAGCGAGAACGAAGCCGAGCATGGTCGCCATGTTCGGGCCGATCATGGCCGCGCCTTTGGCGAACCCGGTCACGGTGAAGCCGGCGTGTTGGCGCGACGCGACCTTGATGCCGGTGTCGGTGGTGAGGATGGCGTGCGCGGCGTTCGACAGCGCCTCGCGCCCGGTCGCGGCGGCGCGCGTGGCGACCGGCACGCCGACTTCAAGGACCGGCATGGGCAGCGGGCGACCGATCACGCCGGTGCTGGCGACCAGCACTTGTTCCGGCGCGCAACCGAGTTCGACCGCGACCAGTTCGGTCATGCGCCGGGCGTCGGCCAGTCCCTGCTCGCCGGTGCAGGCGTTGGCGTTGCCGGAACAGATCACGACGGCGCGGGCGTCGGCGCGCGGCAGCCGGTCGCGGCTGACCTGCACGGGGGCGGCGCACACGCGGTTCTGGGTGAACACGCCCGCGGCGGCGGCGGGCGCGTCGCTGACGATGACGGCGAGGTCGCGCCGGTCCGGTTCCGTGCGCAGTTTGCTGACGATGCCCGCGTACCGGTAGCCGCGGGCGAGGTGCCATTCGCTCATGTCCCAATCGTATCCGCGGAGGCAAGCGGGAGAAAGGAGGCGGGCGTGTCGATTTTCGCACGGGTAAGATGAGCGGACCTTGCGGGGGCGCTCATGTCGGACGGGGACGCGCTGTTGGCGGCGATTCTGGCCCAGACGGACGAGGAAGTTCCGCGGCTGGCCTACGCCGATTGGCTCGACGAGCACGGGGGCGCGGCGGCGCGCGACCGGGCCGAGTTCGTGCGCGCGCAGGTGGCGCTGGCGCGGCTGGCCCCGGTGGAGGCGGTGCCGTGGAGCGCCCGCGCCGTCGCGCTGCGGGCGCGCGAGAAGGCGCTGCTCGCGGCGCGCGGCGGCGAGTGGCTGGAACCGCTGAAGGGGCGCGGCGGGCCGCTCGACGGGCCGGCGCACGGGCAGTTCCGCCGCGGGTTCGTGGAGGTCGTGTGGATGCCGGCGACGTGGTTCCCGGTGCGGGCCGCGCGGCTGTTCGCGCGCGCCCCGGTGCGAGAGCTGCGCGTCACCCACACGTCGCTCGACGAGTTGCTCGAAGTGCTGCGGAGCGAGTACTTCACGCGACTTAACGCGCTCGATCTGTCCGACCGGCGGCTGGGCGACGACCTCGCGCACGCGCTCGCGGTGCGCCCGGTGTGCGCCGGGCTGCGCGCCCTGAGCCTGAGCGGGTGCGGGCTCACGGACGCGGGGGCCGACGCCCTCGCGCACGCGCGCTTCGACTGGGCCCTGCGCGAACTGGACGTACGCCACAACGCGCTCACGGACCACGGCGCGCGCCTGCTCCGCGCGCGGTTCGGGGCCGAGGCCGTCCGCGCCGGCGGGTGAGGTCAGTTCACGTCGATGGCGAGGGGCTTGCCGCTTTCCACGGTCACGACGGTCGCTTCGCCGGGACTGCGGTACTTCTCCGGAATGCTCTTGTACGCGGGCACCTTCGCGTTGGCCTCGTCTTGGAAGTACACGCTGTACTTGCCGGGTGTAAGCTGCACGGTGAAGGAGCCGTCGGGCGCGAGCTTCGCGCCGCCGGGGGGCGAGTTCTGTTGGGGTTGGAACGTGACCGTGAGGCCGGTGGGCGGCGCGCCGCCGGGGAGCTTCACTGTGCCCTTGATCTCGACGGGTTCGGGGCGCATTTCGGGGCCGCTTCCGCAGCCGGTCAGTACGAGGGCGGACAGGGCCGCGGCGCACGTGAGGAATCGCACGGGTAAGCTCCGGGGTGGGTGGGAACGAAAGCGGGCCGGAGGTAGCCCCGGCCCGCGGCCGGTATCGCACGGTAGTTAGTTCAGGGTCACGCTCATCCCGTCGGTCGCACCCACGGTGTACTTGAGGACGCGGAAGTCGATCCCGTCGCGCACGAATCGGACACTGCCGTCGCCCATCAGGGCGTTGATGCCGCCGTTGTGGAAGCTGAACGGCTCGTCGTTCGGGCCACAGTTATTCACGGTCCACGGGCAGGCGGCCGGCCCGCCGAGGGGCGTCGCGTAGTTGTTGAACTGGGCCACGCGCGAGCCGCTGGAGTTACTCGGCCCGGAGAACCCGTTGGCGACCGTGTCCGGGTCGGCCCACGCGTACACGCGGCGCGCCCCGCTGAACGAGGTGCCGCTCCCGCTCAGGCCGTTGACCGGGAAGGCGTTGGTGCCGGTAGCGGTGGTCGGCGACGGGCGGCTCGACGACGAGCCGAAGGTCGCGACGCTGGGGTGCGCGCGGCTCGCGTCTTCGAGGCAGAGGAACGTGTTCGAGGTACCGTCCGAAACTTGCGTGACCGTGCGGCCGTCGCAGTTCAACATGCCCCCGTGCTTGCCGCCGGCCGGGTTCGTGTTGTTGCGCACACCGGTCACGTCGTCGATGTCGGTCTGCGTCGGGAACATGTAGTCGAACCCGCCCAACCCGGTAACGGGGTCGCGGACCGTCCCGCCGGGCGCGCTGGGGCAGATGAACGTCTTGATGACGGTGCGCGCCGCCTGCTGGCCGCCGGGCCACCGGCTGTCGTCGTAGGCGTACCCGCGGGCGCTGGGGTGCATGCCCGCGTACCCGGTCTCGGCCAGCGTCGCGGTCACGTTGAACATGCGGTACACGTTGTCCTGTTCGATGTACGGCAGCAACATTGTGGCGGTCGAGTGGACCACGTAGGTCGTCGAGCCGGACCCGGTGGAGTCGCACTGGCCGATGGTCGGGAGCATCCCGTTGGCGCTCTCGTAGTTGTGGACGGCCACGCCCATTTGCTTCAGGTTGTTGGTGCAGGTCATGCGGGCCGCGGCCTCGCGCACCTTTTGCACGGCGGGCAGCAACAGCCCGATCAGGAACGCGATGATGGCGATGACGACGAGCAGTTCGATCAGCGTGAACGCCGACCGCGGGTTCTGGCGCGGCTTCATCTTCGGCTCTCCGGTGTTGGCGGGAAGGTCGGCGAGACGACCCGGCGCGGCCGAGCGCCGCGACACACCGGGATTGATAACCGCGCGGGCGCAGAAGTGTAGATCGAAGGGGGTGAAGTTCCCGCGAGCCTTGCGTGTGCGAAGTGTGTGCGTTCCGAGAAGCGCGCCGAAAACGAAGACGGCCGGGATGAACCCGGCCGCTCGCAAGAAGCCATCACCGCACGTTACTTCTTCGGCGGGGCCGCTTCCACGATGTCCTTGCGGGTGCTCTCGACCACCTTACCGAGCGCCGCGATGTCTTCGTCCGACACCTTGTGCTTCTTCAGCGTGGCGACCAAGATGTCGCGGAGCGCGTCGAACTCGGCGTCGGTGATCTTCATGTCCTTGTGGGCGTCTTTCATGCTCTTGCCGGTGTACTTGAGCGGCCCGCCGGTGTGCTCGCTGATCAGTTCCACCAACGTTTGTTTCAGGTGCTGCACGCCCTTGCCGTCGAGCTTCACCTTACCGCCGCGGAAGAAGTCCACTTTCTTGTCTTCGGCCGCCACGAAGATGAAGTCGTCCACCACCTTGCGGACCCCGGCCTCGCCACCGAAGCGGTCCCACATGGTTTTCTTGGCGTCCTTCGAGGGCGCGATCTCGTCCTGAATCTCTTCCATCGCGGTGCGCAACTCGAACGCGGCGTCGGCCGGCTTCCACTTGCCGTCCTTGAGGTTGTCGGCGGCGCGCTTCAGGCGGATCTGCACCTTCGCTTGGAGTTTGGGCCGGTGGTCGAGTAGCGGCACCACCGTCACCAGCGCGCCTTGGTACAGGCGCAGGCACTCGGCGTACCCGCCCTTGTTGAAGATCTCGGTGCCGGTCAGGGCCACGTCGTAGAGCGCGTACACGACGCGCTTGTCCACCTCGGCCCGGTCGAGGGGTTTCTCGTCGGCCCGCGCGAGGGAGCCGGACCCGGCGAGGAGCAGCACCGCCAGAAGAATCCGTGCCTTCATGGTCGCACCTTGTGTGATCGAACAGTCTGATCGAACCACGGCCCCAGTGTACCCGACGATCCGCGCCGGGTACACGCCGGGGGCGGTCGAATCTGAATCGGCATTTTCGGGGCGCGCGTGCGGCGGGATTCGCGCTTTCACCCCGAATCTGGGCGCGCCGGCGGGCTATCGTAGTAGTTAGCGAACGAGGAGCCGTCTCTCATGAGTGCCCGCGACCCCTACGACCGAAACAACCGCTACGACGACGACCGCCCGCCGCGCCGCGAGCCGGCCCCGCGCGGATCCGGCCCGATGTACTACGGGCTGTTCCTCCTCGTCGGCGTCGTCATCGGCGGCCTCGCTCTGTGGGCGCTCACCGGGTTCTCACGGTTCCGCACCGACAAGCCCGGCACCGATCCGAACGCGCAGTTGCGCGAGACCACGCCCGCCACCCCGCCCGACGCCGAAGAGCAAGAGGCCGTTGCCCTTTTCGACCGCGTGCGCGACTCCGTCGTGAACGTCGATGTGGTGATGGTGAAGCAGGGGCGGTGGGAGGAACAGACCGAACAGCAGACGAGCGGCGGCTCCGGGTTCATCTGGGACACGTCCGGGCGCGTCGTCACCAACTACCACGTTATCGCCCCGCTGTACAAGCGCCCGAACACCGAGCTGCGCGTCGTCCTCGCCGACCGTACCGCGTACCCCGCGACCGTGATCGGCACGTCCGCGGACACCGACCTCGCTGTCATTCAGATCAGCGCGCCCAAGGAGAAGTTGAAGCCCATCACCGTCGGCACCTCGCACGACCTCAAGGTCGGGCTGAAGGCGTACGCAATTGGGAACCCGTTCGGCCTGAGCCTGACCATGACGAAGGGGATGATCAGCTCGCTGAACCGCATCATCGAGTCGCCGAGCGGGGCGCAGATTCCGAAGGCCATTCAGACCGACGCGGCCATCAACCCCGGCAACAGCGGCGGCCCGCTGCTGGACAAGAGCGGGCGGTTGATCGGCGTGAACACGAGCATCGCCTCGCCGAACGGGGGCAACGTCGGCATCGGGTTCGCGATCCCGGTGGACACGGTGAACCGCGTCGTCACGGATCTCATCAAGAGCGGCAAGTCGTTGCGCCCGGACCTCGGCATCAAACTGTACGACGAGCGCCGCCTGCGCCAAGCGCGGTACGACCGGGGCGTGATGGTGGAGCGGGTGACGAAGAACGGCCCGGCGGACAAGGCCGGGTTGGTGGGCGTGGAGTACAACGCCCGCGGCCTCGTGGTGCGCCCCGGCGACCTGATTGTCGCGATCAACGGCCAACCCGTGAACGACGTAGAGGACTACGAGCGCGTCGTCCGCGAACTGACGCCCGGCGAACAAATCAAAGTGAAGGCGGTGCGCCACCCCAGCGAGCGCGAAGTGACAGTCACGGTCGGTGGGGTGTGAGGGCGCGGAACCCGCGCCGCGCGGCGGGTTCGCGGGTACACTGCCCCGGTCCCCTTCCTCGCGGAGCGGTCCCATGTCCCGCGTTTGGCTCGTGCTCGTCGCGCTCGCAGTTGTCACTCCGGTTTCGGCCGCGGAGAAGCCCAACATCGTCGTCATCGTCGGCGACGACATGGGCTACGCCGACGTCGGGTTCCACGGCTGCAAAGACATTCCCACGCCGAACCTCGACGCGCTCGCAAAGGCCGGCACGCGGTTCACCAGCGGTTACGTGAGCGGGCCGTACTGCTCGCCCACCCGCGCCGGGTTGCTCACCGGGCGCTACCAGACGCGCTTCGGCCACGAGTTCAACGGGGCCGGCGCGGACGTCGGCCTGCCGTTGACCGAGAAGACGCTCGCCGACCGCCTGAAGGCCGCGGGCTACGCCACCGGCTGGGTCGGCAAGTGGCACCTCGGCAACGCGGACAAGTTCCACCCGCAGAAGCGCGGGTTCGACGAGGCGTTCGGGTTCCTCGGCGGCGCGCACCCGTACTTCCCCGGTAAGGGCGAGCCGATCCTGCGCGGCACAAAAGACGCCAACGAGACCGAGTACCTGACCGACGCCTTCGGCCGCGAAGCGGTCGCCTTCGTGGACAAGCACAAGGCCAAGCCGTTCTTCCTGTATCTGGCGTTCAACGCGGTCCACACGCCGATGCACGCCACCGACGAGCGGCTGAAGAAGTTCGCCGACATCAAGGACAACACGCGCCGCACCTACGCCGCGATGATGTGGGCGATGGACGAAGCCATCGGCAAGTTGGTCGCGAAGCTCAAGGCCGAGAAACTCGACAAGAGCACGCTCATCGTGTTCTTCAGCGACAACGGCGGGCCGACGATGCAGGGCACCACCATCAACGGCTCGGTCAACGCGCCGCTGCGCGGCTCGAAGCGCACCACGCTCGAAGGCGGCGTGCGGGTGCCGTTCGTGATGTCGTGGCCGGGGCAGATTCCCGCGGGCGCGACCTTCGACGCGCCCGTGATTCAACTCGACGTGCTGCCCACGGCGCTCTCGGCCGTGGGCGTCGAAGTGAAGGCCGATTGGAAGCTCGACGGCGTGAACCTGATCCCGCACGTCACGGGCGGCGCGAAGGGCGTGCCCCACGACGCGCTGTTCTGGCGCTTCGGCCAGCAGACGGCGGTGCGCAAGGGCGACTGGAAGCTGGTGCGGTACGACGCGACCGCGGACGGCGGGAAGGGCACCACCGCGGCCCGACTGTACAACCTCGCGAGCGACATCGGTGAGAAGACCGACCTGAGCGCGAAGGAACCGGACAAGGTGAAGGAGCTTCAGGTCGCATGGGACGAGTGGAACAAGGGCAACGTGGCCCCGCTGTGGGGCGGCGGGAAGAAGTAGCCGCACCGTCCGTCGGACACGTGCGCGCCGCGTAAGCGCGGCCGGGCGCGGCGGTAGTCCAACTACACTCGTACAACACCATCCGGCGCGCCGCGGCGCGCCGGATACCGTTTGTTCGGGTTCGCCCGCGCCGGAGGCTCCCCACATGCGCCACGTGTCGCTCGCCCTTGTTCTGGTGCCCGCGGTCGCGCTGGGCGGGTGTTCGCGCACCAAGCCCGCGCCCGCGCCGCCGCCCCCGCCGCGCGTCACCGTGATCCGCCCGGCGTCCGTGCCGGTGCGCGACTACTGGACCTACAACGGGTACCTCGAAACCACGAAGGCCGTCGAGGTGCGCTCGAAGATTCGCGGGTTCCTCGCGCACGTCAAGTTCGCCGAGGGTACCGAGATCGCGGCCGGCGACCCGCTGTACGAGATCGACAAGCTCGAGTTCCAAACAGCCGTGAGCCGGGCCGAGGCCGAGGAGCAGAAGGCCGCGGCCGACATCCTCAAGGCCGAGGCCGACGAGAAGAAGGCCGACGCCGAGATCCGCAACTGGAAGGCGCAACTGGTCGAGGCGAAGACGGAACTGGACCGGGTGAAGCGGGCGGTGATCGGCGGCACCGAGTCCGAAAACGTGCTGGTGAAGGCGCAGGCGGTCCACGACGTGCGCGCCGCGGAGGTGAGCGCGGCCGAGGCGTCGCGCGACGCGGCGAAGGCTGCGGCCAATGCAGCCAAGTCCGCGCGCGCCGCCGCCGCCGCCGCGCTCCGTACCGCGAACATCCAACTCGGCTACACCGACATCAAGGCCAAGATCGGCGGGCGCATCGGCCGCACCCTCGTGGACGAGGGCAACCTCGTGCTCGCCGACTCGACGGTCCTGACGACGATCCTCAAAGTGGACGAGTTGTTCGTGTACTTCGACGCGCCGGAGACGGACCTGCTCGCGTACCAGCAGGCGATTCTGGCGGGCACGGCCAAGGGTAAGGCCGGCGACGCGATCCCGGTCGAGGTCGGGATCGGCAAGGAGAACGGCTACCCGCACGCCGGGAAGATCGACTTCCGCGAGAACCGCGTGGACACGGGCACCGGCACGATCCGCATCCGCGGGCGCATCGACAACCCGGCCGGGGCGAGCGGCGAGCGCCTCATGTTCCCCGGCATGTACGCGCGGGTCCGCGTGCCCAAAAGCGCTCCGACCCCGCAACTGGTGGTCCCCGATGACGTGCTCCTGACCGGGCAAGAGGGCCGGTTCCTGTACGTCCTCACGCCGGACAACAAGATCGACAAGCGGCTCGTGACCGTCGGCGCGTCGGCGTGGAAGACCCCGGCCCCGGTGCCCGGCGTGGTCCCGGCGAGTTGGGCCGCGGTGAACCCGAACCCGCCGCCGAAGGCCGAGGGACAACCACCGGTGCCGGCGCGCCGCACGATCAAGTCGATGGTGGTAATCGCCGCCGGGTTGAAGGCCGACGACCGCGTCGTGCTGGAGGGCCTGCACCGGGCCAAACCCGGCGACGCGGTCGAGCCCGGGGAGTGGAAACTCGAAGCGCCGACAGTTCCAAAGTAGTAGGCACACTCCGTGTGCCGTCGCTCCGCGTGTGTGGGGCGTCACACGCGATCGCGGGTGTTTGACACTGTGACAGCCGACGGCACACGGAGTGTGCCTACTACTTTGAAGGCAGCCGCATGATCTCGCGCTTCTTCATCGACCGGCCGATCTTCGCCAACGTGCTCGCCATCGTCACCGTCATCTTCGGGGCGGTGGCCCTGTTCGGGCTCCCGGTCGAGCGGTACCCGCCGATCACCCCCCCCACCATTCAGGTCACCGCGACCTACCCCGGCGCGAACGCGAAGGTGGTGGCCGAGACCGTGGCCGCGCCCATCGAGCAGCAGGTGAACGGGGTCGAGAACATGATAGACTCGTTGCGCAATAGCGATCGATGGCCTATTCATAGGGTTATGACGAATTACGAGAAATTGCGTCGGAAGCCGTTGTTGTTCCGCATGTTCACGGGGCTCTCGGCCGACGAGTTCGACAAGGT
>VGZJ01000092.1 GCA_016872595.1 Planctomycetota bacterium | reverse complement strand
GAACCGTTCGACCGTGGTCGGGACCTCATCCGGGTGCGAAAATCGTTGCGGACCACCCTTCGCGGGGGTACTTTGTGGCCGCACGGCCGATTTGCGTTTCCAGAGGCGTTCATCTGGGAAAGATCGGCTTAGGCGGGTCGGTCTCACCCGGTAATCCTCTGCGCGATGGTAACAGCGAAGTGCGTTTCGGGCAACGGTCGGGGTAAAACTGGGCGGGGTTGGTGCCGGTGCCGCTCTTTGCTTCGCTCAGGGTTCCGCGAAGTTGAAGTGTCGGTCGCGCGCTCCGCGCGTGACCACTCGCGCTCCGTCTACCCGCGCGGGCGGCGCGGGGGGAAAGGCCCGGCGGTCCGCTAGTGGCGGCGCTCGAGGCGGGCGCGCAGGTGGGCCACTTGGCGGGTGCGGGCGTCGGCGGGGCCGTCCGGGTCGAAGTCGAACGGCGCGTACTCCTTCGCCACGAACTGCAACATCTCGAACGCGCGGCGGCGCAGCTGCGCGTCGCGGCGCTCCAGCGCCTCCAGCAGCGCCGGTACCGCGGCCACCCCGCGGCGCGCCACCTCCACCATCGCGGCCTTCACCTTGCGGTCGTCGGCCAAGTCCTCAACGGCGCGGCGCAGTTTTTCGAGATCGAGGATCGTCGCCATCGAGCCGCCCGTGGGGGCGCTCAGCGGCGGGGGCGTGGTGGCGAACGGCGACGGCGGCGCGGCCGGGAACTCCGGCGCGGTCACGGTCGCGACCGCGGCCGGCGCGACCGCACGCGCGACGGGCCGGCCCGTCGCGAACGGCGCGGCCGGCGCGCTCGCGCGGCGCGCGTCGAAGTGCCGCGTGAACCCGTCCTCCTCGAAGCTCCGCCCCAAGTAGGCGTCGATGGCGATCTGGTCGTTCACCAGTTCCATCGGCGTGCCGCGCGTCACCACCTTGCCCGCGGTGATGAGGTACACGCGGTCCGCGGTGCGGAACACCTCGCGCACGTTGTGGTCGGTGATCAGAATGCCGATGCCGGAATCGGCCAGTTCGCGGATGTTCGCGCGGATGTCTTCCGTCGTTTTCGGATCGACCGCCGCGAACGGCTCGTCGAGGAGGATGAGCAGCGGTTCGCACACAAGGCACCGGGCGATTTCGAGGCGGCGCTTCTCGCCCCCGGAGCACCGGCCCGCGGTGGTCTTGCGCACGCCGTCGAGCTTGAACCGCGCGAGCGCCTCGTTGGTGCGCTCCCAGCGCTCGGTACGGGTCAGCTTGCGCCCGAACTTGCGGCTCCGCGGCAGTGCCTCCAGAATCGCCAGCAGGTTCGCCTCGACCGTGAGCTTGCGGAACACGCTCGGCTCTTGCGACAGGTAGCCCATGCCGCGGCGCGCGCGCTGGTACATCGCGAGCGAGGTGACGTCCTCGCCGTTGAACGTGACCTTGCCGTCGTTCGGGGTGATCTGGCCGGTCGCCATGCGGAAGCTCGTGGTCTTGCCGGCCCCGTTCGGGCCGAGCAGCCCCACCACCTCGCCCTTGTCCACCGCGAACGAGACGCCGTTCACGACTGCCCGGCGGCCGTAGTACTTGACCAACCCTTCGACTTCGAGCAACGGCATGCGCGCGCCCCCACGACAATCGGACGGGGGTGATTATCCGAAGTGGGCAAGGGACGCAAGGTGCAGTTCCAAGTTGGAGATTGTGCCGGTCCGGAAACGACAGAAGTTTCGGGTTCAAGACGAGGCTCGCGCCTCTGGTCTCGGACCCGAAACTTCTGGACCTTGGAACGACTGGATCTTGGAACCTGTTAGCCGACGGCCGCGGCCGGTTGCGCGGCGAGCAGTTCGCCGATCACGCGGCGCAGCATCTGGCCGGTGGTCATCCCGCGGCGGCTGGCCGCGGCCTCCAGTTGCATCGCCTGCCACAGCGGGAGCAACAGGGCCAGTTCGACGACTTCCTGTTCGATCCGACCGGTGGTTGGGGAAACGGCATCGGCGAGCGGTTGCATGGCGTCACCTGCCTTGGGAGGCGTGTTCGGCGGAAGTCCGCCGGGGTCACGGGCCAGCGATCCTAGAAGTCCATTCGGCCCCGCACGCGGGCATCGTAACCAATCGCCGACCGCGCGGCAAGGCGCGACCCGCCGCTGCACGAAGCCGCGAGGGACGGGTCCGAATCGCTTGAGAGGTCGGTCGCGAGGTCGAACGAGCGGACGGGACTCGCGGAAAGGAAGTGCAACGCCGGTGCCGCAGACGGGAAAACGCTCGGATTTCGCTCAAGTGTTGGTTCCCAAGCCGTTCGCGCGCGTCCGATTAAACCGCCGGTCCAACGCCGTGCCGCGCGAACGCCCGGTTCGCGCGCAATTCGTGTCAGAATGCGAGCAACCGCGCGGCAGCGGATGTGAGAACGGGATGAACTGGGCCTCGGTTAATGAAGCCGGTTGAAGCGGCTACCGAATCTGGGCGGGCGCGGTTAGCATGGGGGAATCGCGAACGCGGGTCGCGCCCGCCGGTTCCGACAGTTCCGCCGGGCGCGCCGAGAAATCGGGAAAAATGTGACGCCGCCGGCGCGAGTCGCGCCCCGGTCGGGTACGATTTCACCTTAGTTCCGCCGTTCGCAACCTGTTACTGCTGCTACTCGCCCGCACGGAGCGGCCCCCCATGTCGAACACCAACGAGCCGAACGCCACCCCGGAACAACCGGACCCGAAGAGCGCCGAAGCCCAAGCCCGCGCCGAGGCCGCGCGGCGCGCCGGCGGGTCCTCGTTCGAGTTCATCCTGCCGGACGGCATCAACTCGTACAGCGACCTGCCCCCGGTCGATCAGCCGGACCCGACCGACACCGACGCGCTGCACAAGGCCGCGCTCCCGCCGCGCCCGGTCGCGGCGCGCCCCGCGTCCAACACGTTCGACTTTATCGAGCTGCCGGACGCGGACCCCGGTTCCGGCGTGCAGAAGAAGTCGAACCTGCCGCCGGCGGCCCCCGCCGCGGCCGGGGGGTTGGTCTCCACCGACGACGTGATCGTGCTCCCCTTCCTGCCGGGCGCGCCCGGCGACAGCTCGGTCGCGCTGGCCGAACAGGGGCCGCCCGCGGAGGCCCCCTCGTTCGTGTTCGGCGGCGAGACCGACCTCGCGCGGGTGCCGGACGCGCTCGCGGGCGCGCCGTCCTCCAAAGCCAGCGTGCCGGACATCGCCTCGCTGTTCCCCGCCAGTTCCGATTCCAACGTGTTCAGCGCGCCGGCCCCGGTCGTGCCCGAAGTGCCGCCCGTGCCCGCGCCGGACAGCGTGCCGGACCTCGCCGACGTGTCGCTGGTGCCGGACGTGCCCGCCACGGACCCCGGTTCGTTCGTGCTCGGCGCGGAGGCGCTGCCGGAAATCGACCTCGGCCTGCCGGGGGTGAGCTCCGACTCGGCGATCCTCGCGGAACTGCTGCCGGAGGTGCCGGCCGGGGAACTGGTCGATTCGGCCGCGGTGCTGGACGCGGTCCCCGACGTGCCGCCCGCGGTGCCCGCCAGTTCCGGCGATTCCAGCGCCGCGCTCGGCGCGACCCTCGAACCCGTCGCGCCCGCGTCCGGGTGGCTCGATTCCGACGTGCTCGACGGGCCGCCGGTGCTCGCGGCCCCGGTCGCCCCGGTGCCGACCGCGAACCCGCTCGACGCGCCCGCGGCGCAGCCGGTGGACAGTTCGGACATCTTCTCCGGCGGTCGCCCGCTCGCCGCACAGCCGGTGGAACTGGCCGACGTGTCGGACGTGATCTCGGCCACCGCCTACGGGCCGGGTGGCCCGCCCGCCGCGGTGCCCCCGTCCGGCCGCGCGTCCGAGATCGCGCTCACGTTCGACAACCCGCCCGGCGGCAGCACGGTGTCGGAACCCGACAGTGGTGAACTGCCGCTGGCCGACGAGGTGCCCGGTAGCTCGGCCCTGCTGGGCGCGCCCGGTGCGGACGGCGAATCGATCCACGACATGCCGGACCCGCTCGGAGCGAACCCGCTGTTCGACTCGGCGCGCCTCGCCAACGCCCCGGAACTGCCGGACGTTCCCGTCGCCGACGCGCCCGAGTACGGCGCGGTCCCGGACTACTCGGCCGACGCCTCGAGCATCCTCGCGGACCTGAGCGACGAGCGCCCGCTGCACAGTGGCGATTCGTCGTCGGTGCGCGTCGAAGCGCCCGGCGTGGGCCGCAGCGTGACCGGCGGGCCGGGCGACGGCACCTTCGACCTGACCGTTGACGACGAGCCGATCCCCGCGGGCCTGTTCGACGAACCGGCCCCCGACGCGCCCTCCGGCCCGGAACCGACCGACTGGCAATCGCAGAGCGGCTCGGACCTGTTCGCCGACAAGCGCACGGCCCCGGAAATCGATCTCGGCGCGGAAGACTCGGGCACCGTCGAGCCGGTGGACGCGGACCTCTCCAGCGAGCAGCCGTCGCTGTCGTCGGCCCCGTCGAGCATCTTCTCCGGCCCGCCCCCGGTGGCCGACTCGCGCGCCGGTTCGGGCGGTGCCAGCAGCGGCTCGGACGCGCTCGGCGGCACCGCGGAGCGCGCCAAAGACGCCCCCCCGGCCGTGCCCCCGCGCAAGGCCCGCGCCAGTTCCGGCGACTTCGAACTGCCCGCCCCGGCCGCGGCCGACGCCGACGACGGCGGCGCGATCGACTGGGACAGCGCGGAACTGGCCGGCGGCGACGAGGCCACGCGCGGCATCCCCAAGGACGCCTCGCTCTCGGCCATCCTGAAGAACCTCGGCGACGACGACTCCACCGAAAGCCCCACGAAGGACTCGGATCCGGTCGCGGACGCCGTCGAAGAGGACGGCGAGCCGCTCGTGACCGTCGATTGGATGGCCGGTTCGGGCGAAGGGTCGGCGATCCGCGAGCCGGAAGCGACCGACGTCGAACTCGACGACAAGATTCAGTCGCGCAGGAAGGGTAAGGACGCAGAGAAGGCGAAACCGCGCGCGGCCGTCGGCGGCACGGCGGAGATGGAAGCCGAGGCCGCGCCCGCTGCGAAGGTCGATCCGAAGGGCAAGGCGCGCGCGCCGCGCGCCCCGGCCGACAGCGGCACCGCGGAGAGGGCGACCGATACGAAGGCCAAGCCCGCGAAGAAGGGCGGCGGCCTCGTCACCGGCGTGCTGCTCGGTACGCTGTTCGCCGGCGGGGCGTGGGCCGGGCTGTACTTCGGCGACGTGATCCCCAACGCCAAGCCGACGGCGCAGAACCCGCCGCCGCAACCGCCGCAGCCGCCGGGGATGCCGCCCGGCATGCAACCCCCCGGCCAGCAACCGCCGCCCCCGCAACAGCCGGCCGACCCGCAGGCCGCGTTCCTCGCGGGCGACACGAAGGCCGCGCTCGACCTGTTAAAGACCACCGCGCCCACCACGACCGCGGGCAAGGCCGCGGCCGGGCACGCGCGCGTGTTCGCCAAGCTGCAGGGCGTCGGTACCGACGACGACCTGAAGCAGGGCCGCGCCGACCTCGAAGCGGTGCTGGCCGACGCCGACGCCGCGAAGACCCCGGAAGGACTGGCCCGCGTCGTGCAGGCCACCGTCACGCTGGGCGCGTCTTACGAGGCGAGCGGCGACGTCGCCAAGGCGCGCGCGCTGTTCACCGAGGCGAAGGGCAAGTACCCGAAGTTCGCCGACGTGTTCGACGGGCTGCTCATCAAGCTCGACGCGCCGGCCGCGCCGGGCGCGTTCCGGTTCACGCCCACGGACGCCGAGCGCGCGGCGCTGGCCGCGCTCGTCCTGCTCGCCGCCGACCCCGCCGCGGACCTCGCCGAACCGGGCACGTTCTACTGGAAGGCCGTCAAAGCCGGGGCCGACGGCAAGTACGCCGAGGCCGTGGACCTCATCGGGCAGGCGAAGGCCGCGCACGTCGCGCGGGCGAAGGTGCTCGCCGGTCGCGGGCTGAACCCGCTCACCGACCCGCTCGAACAGATGTTCCCGCGCGCGTGCGACGAACTCGCGACCTACTGGAAGGTGCGCGCCGAACTGTACCGCAACCCGGCCCTCGCCGATGCCATCAAGAAGGACGGTCTCCCGAAGGCGCTAGACGCTTTCGCGAAGGCGCAGGCCGACCTCGTCACCGCGAAGGCCGACGCCAAGGCCGCGACCGACAAGGTGACGAAGCTCGAAGGCGACGTGGCGAAGCTCGACAAAGAGGTGAAGGCCGAGAAAGTCGCCAAGACCGAGGCCGAGGACAAGCTGAAGACCGCGACCGCCGCGCTCGACGCCGCGGACAAACTCGTAAAGGACAAGGACGCGCTGCTGGCGCAAGTGGTGACGGAACTGAAACCGGCCGTGCCACTGCCGGACAAGTGGGCACCGGCGGAACTGGTCGCGGGCGTGAAGAGCGCCGCGGCCCGCGCCACCGGCCCGGACCTTAAGAACCTCGTCTCGAACGCGATGGTCGCCATCGGCGGCGGCGGCCTCTCCGCCGGGCAACTGCTCGACATCGCCGACCGGCTCAAGAAGGCCGAAGCCGCGGCTAAGGTCGCCACCGACAAGCTCGCCAGCGAGACCAAGCTCCTCACCGACAAGTACGACACCGACACCGGCAAGCTGAAGACCGATCACGCCGCCGCGGTGAAGAAGCTGACCGACGGCTACGCGGCCGACACCAAGAAGCTCAAGGACGATCACGCCGCCGCCGTCACGAAACTCAAGGACGACGCCGCGGACGCGGCGAAGAAGGCCGGTGACAAGTTCGCCGCCGATGTGAAGAAGCTGACCGAGGATCACACCGCGGCCGTCAAGAAACTGGGCGACGACAACACCGCGGCGGTGAAGAAGTTGAACGACGACCACGCGACCGCGCTCAAGGCCGAGCAAGCCAAGACGGACGCGGAGAAGAAGGCCGCGGCGCTGAAGGAGATCGGGTTCCAGAAGCAACTGGCGAACGCGGTCACGCCGGCGCAGTCGCTCGACATCGTGCTGCCGGTGCTCACGGACCTGCGCCGCCCGGCCGACGCGGACGCGGCGCTCGGCATCGCCAAGCGCGCGCTCGCCGCCTCGCTCCCGGACTCCGACGACGCGGCCAAAGCCCACACCGTTATCGGCATGGCGCTGCTGCTGAAGGGCGACCTCGCGGGCGCGAAGGACGAGTTCGAGACCGCGCGGCGCGGCCCGGCGTACAAGGCCGCGGCGGGCAAGGCGAAGTGGGCCGCGGTCGCCGACACGGGGTTGGAGGCCGTCGATGATCCGCTCGCGCCGTACCGCAAGGCCGTCGTGCTGCCGCCCACCAATCTGAAGGTGGCGACCAAGTCGCTGGATATGGGCATCGCCGCGTACAAGTCCGGGAAGTACGACGCCGCGGTGGCGGCGCTCACGAGCGCCGCGAAGAACGACCCCGCGGACCCGGTCGCGTGGTACTACCTCGGCGCGACCCGCTGGGCGCAGGGCGACGAGGCGCAAGCCAAGAAGGACTTCGAGCAGGGCGCGGAGCGCGAGAAGGCCTCGGGCACGTCGGCGCGCACGCTCGGCGCGGCGCTGGCCCCGCTACAAGGTACGGTCCGCGACGCCCTCGACCGCGCCCGGCCGTAAGCGGAAGCCGCTCGCGGCTTCGCAGGTCGTGCGAAGCCGCGAGCGGCTCGGTTCCTCACTTCTTGATGGGTTTGTACTCGACCTTCTTGAAGGTCATGATGCTACCGGGGTCGTGACCCTGTAGCGCGAAGTGGCCCTTCGTGAACGCCTTCTTCGGGTCCTTGTAGTCCACCGTCTTCTTGCCGTTCACGAAGATCTGGATGTGGTCGTCGTTGGCGATCACCTCCTGAACGAAGAACTCGTCGGGCTTGTTCGGGGCGGTGTCGAGGACGAGCACTTCCTTTACCGCGGGCAGGTACAGGCTGCCGGTCTTGATGCGGTCGCCGCCGGTGGCGTTGATCTGGGCCTCGTACCCCGCCGGGAACCCCGGCCCGAACTTGGTGCGGAAGTACTGCCCGCTGTTCCCCTTGTCGTTGATTTTGGCTTCCACGCGGTAGTGGAAGTTGTCGGCTTCCAGTTCGGTGAAGATGTGGCTGGCCGGGCCGCCACCCACGATCATCCCGTCCTTGATCTGCCAGAGGGTGATTTCCTTCCCCGGAACCGGCTCGTCCTTCCCCTTTTGCTTCTTGTCTTTCTCGACGCCGACGAAGGCGACGACCTTGCCGGCGTCGTTCTTCACTTGCTTCACGGCCTTGAAGGTGCCGCTGGGCGGGTCCGGGATCTTCCAGCCGGTGAAGTCCTTGCCGTTGAAGAGGGGCACCCAGCCGTCGTCCTTTTTGTCTTCGGCGGCAACGGGTTGGGGCGCGGCGGCGAGGGCGAGGGCCACGGCCGCGACGAGGCCGAGGGCCGGCCGCATCAGGTGCGCGGGTTGCATCGTCACTCCTGCGAAAGTGGAGAACCGGGGCCGGAATCGGCCCGTGCGGGAGCATCCTACCGGCGGAACCGGCACGCCGCCACCATTCGCCACGTTCAACCGCTACGACGTTAACTTCGCCCCCAGAAAAAATTGCCCAGAATGTGCAGTTTTCGTTGCCTAACATCCGGGCGGCCTGTACCTTGTTCGCGTCGGACAATATTTGGGCGGTCTGGATAACTTATCTGGTTACTCGCTCGCCCGTACCGACCTGTTCGGGCCGATTCGCTAAAGGGACGTAGCGGACATGCCCCTACCCCAATCCCGTTAGCGGAGGGTTCGAGATGAAGCGTCGTCTTGTGGGGTTCGCCGTTCTGGGCGCGGCCCTGTTCCTCACCACCACCACCGCGTACGGCTTCGGCGGTAAGCGCCGGGGCGATTGCGGCACCACCACCGCCGGCTGCGGCAGCCCGTGCGCGGCCCCGTGCGGCACCGTATCGTACGTCGAGAAGAAGGTGATGGTCAACGAGTGGACCACGGTGAAGGAAGAGTTCAAGTACTGGGTCAACGAGCCGGAAAAGAAGAAGGAGAAGGTGAAGGTCAAGGAGGCGGCGTGGAAGGACGAGAACTTCAAGTACACCACCAACGAGTGGGTGACGGTGAAGGAGAAGGTCAAGGTCGGCGAGTGCAAGGCGACCACGAAGGAAGTGGAAGTGAGCGTGTGGGAGTGCAAGCCGGTCGTGACGAAGGCCAAGCGCACCGTGTGCGAATGGGTGTGCGTGCCCGTGACCGTGACCTGCGCGGCCCCCGCCCCGAGCTGCAACACCGGCTGCGACCGCGGCGGGCTGTTCAGCCGGCTGTGCGGCAAGAAGGCGAGCTGCGGCACCCCGAGCTGCAACAGCGGTTGCGCCAGCCCGTGCCCGGCCCCGTGCCCGCAAGTCACCACCAAGACCGTCATGCAGCGCCAGATGATCACCAAGGAAATCGAAGTCGACGTGACGACCTACACCCGCATCGAGAAGAAGGTCAAGACCCCGGTCACGACCTACGAGATGGTGTGGACCGATAAGGAAGTCGACGTCAAGAAGTGCATGCCCGTCGAGAAGACCGGCACGCACAAGGTCTGCCACTGGGTGGACGTGGAAAAGGAAGTCGACGTGGTGACCTACAAGAAGGTCGAGAAGACCGGCACCCACGACGTGCGCAAGTGCGTCCAAGTCGAGAAGACCGTGAAGGTCGCCGTGTACACCCCGGCCCCGGTCGTCGCGAACCCGTGCCCGACGCCGTGCACCACGCCGTGCGCCAGCCCCTGCACCAGCGGCACGACCGGCGGCTGCGGCGCGTTCAAGGGCGGCCTCTTCAAGGGCGGCCTGTTCAAGGGCAAGAGCGGCTGCACCAGCGGTTGCACCAGCGGTTGCGGCGGCTGCAACTAAGCGAACCCTCTTCGCAGTAACCCCGGCCCCGGCGCTCGCGCGCCGGGGCCTTTTCGTTTCCCCCGCCGCGCCCGCCCGGTATGATGCCCTTCCCCCGCGCCCTCTCGGAGCTTCCCCATGCGCACCGCTCTCGTCCTCCTCGCGGCCGTGGCGCTCGTCGCCGCGCCCGCGCCCGTGCCCGCCGCCGACGACGACAAGATCGCCGTGCCCGCCCGGTCGTATGTGACCGTGCAAGAAAAAGTCTCCGTCACCGACCCCGCGACCGGGCGCACCGAGGTCGCGATGGTGCCGAAGCAGGTGCCCGTGGCGCTCACGGTCGCGCTCGAACCGAAGAAGACCGCGGTGATCGTGTGCGACATGTGGGACGATCACTGGTGCAAGAAGGCCTCCGAGCGGTGCGGCGAGCTGGCGAAGAGGGCCGAGGTCGTGCTGAAGTCGTGCCGCGAACACGGCATGACGATCATCCACTGCCCGTCCGACACGATGGCCTTTTACAAGGACCACGCGGCGCGCAAGCGCACGCTGGCGGTGAAGAAGGTCGAGCCGCCGAAGAGCAAAGACCTGCCGAACCCGCCGCTGCCGGTGGACGACTCCGACGGCGGGTGCGACGACGAGAAGCCCGCGAAGCAGCACCGGGCGTGGACCCGCCAGCACGCCGCGATCACCATCGACGCCGACAAGGACTACATCACGGACAACGGCGGCGAGGCGTACAACGTGCTGAAGGACAAGGGCATCGACACGGTGCTGGTGATGGGCGTTCACACCAACATGTGCGTCCTGAACCGCTCGTTCGCGATCAAGCAGATGGTGAAGTGGGGCGTCCGCACGTACCTCGTTCGCGACCTGACCGACGCCATGTACAACCCGAAGATGAAGCCGATGGTGAGCCACGACGCGGGCACGCAACTCATCATCGGTCACATCGAGAAGCACTGGTGCCCGACCGTCGAGAGCAAGAGCCTCGTGAAGTAGGGGCCGGAAACGGCGCGGCCCGCCACCAACGGGTGACGGGCCGTTTCGCCTTGCCTCGAACGAACTCAGACGACGGCGCTAACGAGGTCGTCGGCCTCGTCCTGCGTGGCGAAGGTCGCGCCGACGAACTCGGCGAACCGCTCGCGCTCCGGCGTCCACTCGTCGCCCACGACGACCACTTGGAGGTGCGGTTGCGTCCGGCGCAACTTGGCGCAGGCGAGGTAGCCGCTTTCTTCGGCCCCGGCTTCGAGCACGAACACCGCGTGCGGGTCGGTCTCCGCGGCGGCGTGAACGTCGTGCGCGCCGGTCACGGTGAACACCTCCCAGCCCCGCTTGCGGAACTGCTCGGCGACCTTCGCGCCCATCTTGAACCGCCCGGCCAGCACCACGCGGCGCGCGCCCCGCTTGGGGGCGACGGGGGCGGACATCTGGCACGTGCTACTGTTGGTACCCATGATCCCTTTGTCCTTTCCTACCGACGCCATCCAGACACGATTGTTTCCCTAGAGTTCGCGTCCGGGGCGAAGAACTTGCGCGCGAAGAACGAAAAAGCACGTTCTCGCGGGTTCGGCGGCGCGATCGGCGGGCGCGGGCTTCGTGCGGGTCGGGCGTCGGTTTACGGCTTGCCCCGGTCGGAAGTCGCGGCTAGAACCGTACTTCCGGTGGGTCCGCCCCGCCGCGCTCGCGGGCGGCCAAAGGGGAAAGAAGAGGATACGCCCCCCGCCGCGCGCCGTCGAGGTCGGGTGCCACCAACCCGCGCGCCCTACAATACCTCTCACGCACTAACCCCTACCCTTTTCGCAGATTTCCTTTCAGGAGTTCGTCATGGGCAAGGCCCGCATCTCCATCGGCACGTGGGCGTACCTGTTCAACCAAGAGCAGCCGACCAACGATTTCCACGTGATCCTGCACAAGTTGCAAGACTTGGGCTACGACGGCGTGGAACTGGGCAGCTTCGGCCCGCACCCCAGCCCGGTGTCGCACCCCACGAGGGCCGCGCGCCAGAAACTTCGCAAGACCATCGCCGACCACGGCCTCGCGCTGTCCGGCATCGCGGTCGATCTGTGGGCGTTCAAGACCCCCGGCACCTCCATCATGGACGAGACCCCGGCCGCGTACCTGACCGCGTTCCTCGGCTGGTGCGCGTTCGCCGCCGACCTCGACGTGAAGACCATTCGCGTCGATAGCGTCGTGGCCCCGAACTACTTCGAGGCCGACGCCGAGGGGAAGAAACTGGGCGCGCAAGCGGGCATGGACCGGCTCGTCGGCACGTGGGACAAGGCCAGCAAGATCGCCGCCGACTTCGGCATGAACATCTGCTGGGAGTTCGAGCCGGGGTTCGCGTTCAACAAGCCGAGCGAGATCGTGCAACTGGTGGACGGGGTGCGCGCGAAGGGCAACACCAACTTCGGCGTGCTGTACGACACCTGCCACGCGCACATGTGCGCCGTGGTCGGGGCGAACCAGACCGGCGCGAAGGAGACGCTGCCCGGCGGCGAGCTGGCGTTGCTCGAAAAGCTGAAGGGGAAGATCACCCACGTCCACGTGATCGACAGCGACGGGAGCCTGAACGAGCACAACACGAGCACGCACAACCCGTTCGGCACCGGCAAGCTGAACTTCGACCAGCTCGCGCCCGCGCTCCGCGCCTGCGGCGTGCCGCACGACTGGTGGTGCGTGGACCTGTGCTTCTGGCCGCACGCGTGGCAGGTCACGGCCGACAGCAAGAAGTACCTCGACAAGCTCCGCGACAAGTACGCCGCGGCGTAACTTTCGGCGAGCGGGGGGCGTTAGCCCCCCGATACCTGTCTCGGCGAGCGGGGGGCGTTAGCCCCCTGTTCGTGTGAAGAAATCTCATCGATGGGCTCCCGAACCTCGCCGACCTCCACGCGCGACTCGGTGGCGTTCCGTTGGAGCGCATCTGGTCCGTGCCCGCGCCGGGCACCGCGACAGAAGCCGACTTGCTCGCGGCATGGACGACACCGCCGCACCGCTGCCCGGAGTTGATAGACGGCACCCTCGTTGAGAAGTACGGCAGCTTCTGAGGCGCAGCGATTGTGGGAGTGTTATGCGGTGACCTCGCGCGACTGGCGGTTTCTGTTTTGGAAGCATTGGGGGCAGCACGCGGTTGGAACGATGAGCGCGCTGCGTGCGTGGCTGGAGGCCGATGGTGCCGGTATCTGAGCGCGCCTTGCGGCCAACAGTCGCGTTGCCGTTCGGCGCGCGGGTTCGCATCATTCCCCGTAGATTACCTCTCTTCACAGCGCGCCACGGGCGTAAATGCACCGACAACATCACCGCTGGTGGAGCCCGGCGCTGCACCGCGACATGGACCTGCTGGAGTTCGGGCACGGCGGGGCGCGCGTGATCGCGTTCCCCACGTCAAAGGGCCGGTTCTTCGAGTGGGAAGACCGCGGCATGATCCGCGCGCTCGGGCACGCCCTCGAAAACGGCTGGCTGCACCTGACCTGCGTGGACGGCGTCGACGGCGAGAGCTGGTACGCCTACCACAACCACCCCGGCGCGCGGGCGTGGCGACACGAACAGTACACCGGCTACGTCATGAACGAGGTGCTGCCGTGGGCGCGGTGGCGGAACGGCCACCCGTATACGGTCTTCACCGGGGCCAGCTTCGGCGCGTTTCACGCGCTGTCGATGGGCCTGCGGTTCCCCGACCAAGTGAACCGCGTCCTCAGCATGAGCGGGCTGACCGACATCAAAGGGTTCCTCGGCGGCTACCACAACGAGACCGTGTACGCGCAGAACCCGGTGGACTTCATCCCCAACGAGCACGACGGCTGGCGCTTGGACCGGCTCCGCGAACAGGACATCATCCTCGCGGTGGGGCGCGACGACAAACTGCTACACCAGAACCGCGAGCTGTCGGGCAAGCTGTGGGGCAAGGGCATCGGCAACGCCCTGCGCGAGTGGGACGGGTTCGCCCACGACTGGCCCGTGTGGTACGACATGGTCACGCGCTACATCGGCGGGAGCGACTGAGCGCCGCCGTTCGGCGCTCACGCCTTCGGGCGGCGGTAGAAGCGGTTCGCGGCCAGCCCTTCCAATACGAACAGCACCAGCACCGCGATCAGCAGCCACGGGAACAGATCGATTGGCTGGCCGAGGGCCACGGCGAGCCAGTCGCGCAGGGTCGAGTTGCGGTCGATGGGGAACACGCGCCCGGGGCCGGTCAGCTTCTCGATTTCCTCGACGGACACTTTCTCGAGGTTGCTCTCTTCGGGCGGCACGTTCGTGCTGAACCCGTCGCGCCAGATGAACGCGCCGTCCTTGCGCACGGACAGCAGGTAGTTGCCGGGCACGCTGGTCTTGGGCGGGCCGATCCGCAGCTCGGTCTGTTGCGCGCCGACCTTCGGCTTCGCGTCGTCGCCGACAATGTGGCCGGGCGGCCCGTCGAGCACGATCACGCTGTCGCGGTCGAGCCGGCCGCGCGGCAGCGGCACGGCCACGGTCGCGCCGGTGGCGTAGTTGAAGTTCGCGTCCGCGGTGTCGCCCGCGAGGTACCGGGCCAGCAGGTACGGGAACACCAAGTACCACGTCGATTCTTCCTGCCAGTAGTCGTGCCACAGGTCGTCGTTGGGCATGATGTCCATGCGCGTGGTGAGGAGCACCACCTTGCCCTTCGCGGCCTTGCCGTCCTTGTCGAGGACGGCGCGCTCCAGCACGGCCGGGCGGCGGTCCTTCGCGGCGGCGGCGTCGAGGTACGACACGATCACGCCCGCCGGCGCGGGGCCGCCGGTGTACGGCTCCACGTCCCAGTACTTCTTCGTGGTCCGCGGGTTCGCGACCACGTCGAGGTTCGCGGCCTTCTGCTGCCGCCAGTCGTCCACGATCTTCAACATCGGGTGCTTGAAGGCGTTGTCGTCGAGCGCCCAGATGACGCCGTTCTTGCCGTCGCGCGGCGCGGGCCAGCTCGCGGCCGGTTGCGGCGGCGGGTCTTTCAGCTTCCGCGTTTCGACTAGGTCCTTCTTCAACTTGCCGGGCATCAGGTCGGCGGCGACGTTGTACCCGTCGAGCACGGTCGCGGTGTCGGTGCCGGGAATCACGATGAGCTTCCCGCCGGCGCGCAGGACCGGGCGCAGGCGGTCCCACAGTGGGCCGTCGTTCGGGCGCGCCGGGTTCACCGCTTGCGGGTTGTTCACGCTCAGCAGGCACAGCACCTCGAACGCGCGCAGGTCGTCGGTGACGGTCTCGGTCGGCTTCTTCGGGTCCGGGGCGTAGCGCACGAGGGTCGCGCCGTTGTCGCCCGCTTCGATCTGGTCCGGTGACACCACGAGGCAATCGAACTCGCGCTTGGTGACGTGCGCCGCCTGCCAGAACCCCGCGCCCTCGATGTCGTCGGTGATCGTCAGGATGCGGCGCGACTCGCCCACCTTGAACGTGAGGAACCGGGTGTTGTCGAACGCGAGCTTGTCGGCCGCGGCGAGGGCAAACTCCACTTGGTGCAGGCCGGTTTTGAGGTCGCGGAACTCGAACCGCACCTGCCGCGACTGGCCGGGGGCGACGGTGACGGACTTGCTCTCGCCCTTCGGCGCGCCGACCAACTTCGCCAACACGCTCACGTCGAGCGGGCGGTCGCTGCCGGTCGCGCCCACGGTCACGTCCACGACCGCAGGCTGGTTCGTGCCGATCACTTGGGGCTTCATCTCGACGCCGAGGAGCGCGACGTTGGCGGGCGCGTCGGCCCCGAAATCGACGACGACGTGAACGGGGTGCGGTTCCGGCACGAGGTCGCGGAGCTTCTTGAGGTCTTCGGTGCGCCCCGCGTCCCACGAGGCGACCGTGCGGTCGGTGAACACGACGACGAGTTTCGGCAGCGGGTCCGCGGCGTCGGTGTCGCGGTCCACGGTCATGAACAACTGGTACGCGCGGGCGATCCCGGCGCTGACCGGCTGCCCGCCCTTCGTGTCCTTGAGCGCTTCGACGGCCTTGCGCGCCGCGTCGCGGTCGCCGACGGGGAGCCACGCGCCGGTGGGGTCCGCGGTGTCGATCACCGCGACCGGCGACTTGTCGGGCAGTTCCTTGAGCAGTTCGAGCGCGCGCCGCCGGGCCTCGTCGAGGCGCGACTCGTTCCCGGCCACGTAGCCCATGCTCGGCGTCGTGTCGATCACAACGACGACCGCGACGGGCTGCTCGCCGCGGATGTTCAGCCGGTCGCTCTTGACGGTGGGCTGGTACAGCGTGAGGCAGAACAGGGCGATGAGCAACATGCGGAGCGCGAGCAGGATGAAGTGGCGCAGGCGCAGCTTGCGCTGGTTGGTCTTGAGCTTCTGTTTGAGGAACCGAAACGCGGGGAACGTGAGGCGCTTCGGCTCCTGCTTCATGATGAGGTGAAGCAGGATCGGCAGCCCGACGAGCGCGGCCCCGGCGATCAGGAGTGCGTGCATCGTGTCAGTATAAGGGGAACCCCCCGCGGGTTCCCCCGTCCCCTCCGGACGTAAACCCGCGAGCGGCGGGCGATTCTTCGATCTGATCGGAATCTCGCATTTTTCCCCTTGAACCTCACGCAACGTCAGGGCGTACCATGCCCGCAACGCGAGGGTGCGACGATGCCGGAACGGGTGTGGAAGGTCGGCGAGTTGGCGGCGCGCACCGGGCTGACGGTCCGCGCGCTGCACCACTACGACGCCATCGGGCTGCTGTCCCCGTCGGCGCGCGGCGGCTCCGCGCACCGGCTCTACACGGCCGCGGACGTTTCGCGCCTGCACCAGATCGTCTGCCTCAAGCAGCTCGGGTTCAGTTTGGAGCAGGTGAAGGAGTACATGACCCGCGCGGACTACGACCCGCGCGAGGTGGTGCGGCTCCATCTGGCGAAGGTGCGCGAGCGCGCGGCGGAGCTGACCGAACTCGGCGACAAGCTCGAAGCGCTGGCGACCGCGCTCGACGCGGCGGACGCGGTGTCCGCCGACACGTTCCTCGAAACGATTGAAGTGATGACCATGATCGAGAAGTACTACACCCCCGAGCAGCTCAAGCAACTGGAAGAGCGCCGGGCCGCGGGCGGCGCGGAAATGGACGAGGCGATTCAGAAAAGCCCTCAGATGTGGGCCGACCTGTACGGCGACGTGCGCGCCGCGCTGGACGCGGGCCTTCCGCCGGAGGACGCGCGGGCGAAGCCGCTGGCCGAGCGCTGGCTGGCGCTGGTCAGTGGGTTCACCGGCGGCGACCCCGGCTTGTTCGCGTCGCTCCGCAAGATGTACCAGAGCGAGGACAACGTGCGCGGCGTGGACGTGGCCGCGATGCGCCCGCTCAACGAGTACTTGGAGAAGGTGCGGGGGGCACACGGGGTGCGGCACCCCGGCGAGTAGCCGTTGCGCCGCGCGGCCCGCAAAATCGGCACAAGTTCTCGGCCCGCGCGCGCCGATGGTGAGAGGAACTCTCACTCCGGAGCGCGCGGCATGAACCAGTTCCTTCGCGGGGTCGCCCGTGCCGCGGTCGAATCGTTCGAGCTGCCCGACCCGGTTCTCGAAATCGGCTCGTACCAAGTCGCCGGCCAAGAAGACCTGATCGACCTGCGGAGCATGTTCGCCGGTCGGCCGTACACCGGGGTGGACTTCCGCGACGGGCCGGGCGTCGATCTGGTCGCCAACGTCGAGGACCTGCCGCTGCCCGATGCGTCGGTGGGCACGGTCCTCGCGTTCAGCGTGTTCGAACACGTCAAGCACTTCTGGAAGGGCTTCGAAGAGGTGCGCCGCGTGCTGCGGCCGGACGGCGTGTTCCTCGTGTGCTGCCCGTTCTACTTCCACGTTCACGCCTACCCGAACGACTACTGGCGGTTCACGCCGGAAGCGTTCGACTCGCTGATGGAAGACGGCTACCCGACGCGGGTGCTCGGCTGGCACGGCCCGGAGCGCCGGCCGCTGAACGTGTGGGCCGCGGGGTTCCGCGAAGCCGCGCGGGTGCCGACCGCGGCGCAGTACGACGCCTACCGCGCGCGGGTCAGCACCTACGCGAAGGAGCCGTTGGGCTGGGGGCGCCGCTTGAGGTTCGGGCTGGGTCGCGTGCTCTGCGGTCGCCGCCCGTTCGCCCCGCACCTTGACCGCGAGAAGTGGACCACAGAAGTGCGCAAGGTCGCATAAACCGGCAGATTGCCGATGCCCAACACCGAACTGATGCGCGCGGTCTTGGCCGACCCGGGCGCGGACGCGCCGCGCTTGGCCTACGCGACCTGGCTGAAGTCGAACGGCGACCCGGACCGGGCGGAGTTCATCCGGGTGCAGTGCGCCCGCGCGGCGAAGGACCGGTTCGACCCGGCCCGTGAACGACTGGAAAAGAAGGAGCAGGCGCTCCTGAAGAAGCACGACGCGCGGTGGCGCGGCGAACTGCCCGAGTGGGCGCGAACTAGCGCGCGGTTCCAGCGGGGGTTCGTCGGCACCGTCGGCATCGACCTCGACACGTTCGTGAAGCGGGCGGCGGAGCTGATGGCCCTAGCCCCTGTTCAGGGGCTCGCCCTCTCCAGCAGCGGCGCGTCGGCCGGGGGCGTCCGCGCCTTGGCGAAGTGCCCCCAGACCGCCCGGCTCACCTCGCTGAGCATCTCCTACAACGACGTCGGTGACGCCGGCGCGAAGGCACTCGCCGCCTCGCCGCTGTTCGCCTCGCTCACCCACCTCGGCCTGTACTCCTGCGGGATCACCGACGCCGGGGTCAAGGCGCTCGCGACCTCGCCGCACCTCACCGGCGTGACCGAACTGGCGCTCGAACTCGGGCGCGGCGGGCTGACCGCGCTCGCGGCCAGCAGGTGGCGGCCGAGCGTGCTCCTGATCCACGGCGCGCCCCTCGACGGGGCGGCGCTGCCCGCGCTCGCCCGGTGGGACGGACTGGCCCCGGTCGTCGAACTGGGGGTGAGCGGGTGCGGGATCGGACCGCGCGGGGCCGAGACCCTAGCCGCCTGCCCGCACCTGGCCAACCTGCGCGTGCTGGACGTGTCCTGCAACCCGCTGACCGCCGCCGGGATCGGCGCGATCCTAGGCGCGCCTTGGGCCAAGAACTTGGTCGAACTGCACCTCCAAGCGTGCGACCTCGACAACGCGGCCGGGCTCGCCATCGCCCGCGCGCCGCAGATAACTGGGCTGAAGAAGCTCGCGCTGATGAACAACAGGTTCGAGGAGGAGAGCCGCCGGGCACTGATCGCCCGGTTCGGGAAGATGGTGGTGCCGTACTAAGAACGGGTCCGGGGGCCGACTGGCCCCCGGACCCGTGTGTGTGGCACCGCGCGCCCTCAGATCAGCTCTTCGACCTTGTTGCGGTCGTCGAGGATGTACATGGGACGGCCGCTGCCGTTGGGGAACGTGTACCCGGCGTCGATGCCCAGCGCGTGGTAGATGGTGCTGAGCAGGTGCGGCACCTTGTACGGCCGGTCCTTCGGGTACTCGCCCTTCGCGCTGCTCGCGCCGACGGCTTGGCCCATCTTCAGCCCGCCGCCGGCGATCATCGCGCTCATGACCGGCGACCAGTGGTCGCGGCCCGCGTCCGAGCTGTTGATCTTCGGGGTGCGACCGAACTCGCCCCACATCACCGTGACTACGTCGTCCTGCATACCGCGGTCGTGCAGGTCGCCGATCAGGCTCGCGATGCCCTTGTCCACTTGCGGGAGCTGGTTCTTCAGCGTCTTGAAGTTGCTGCTGTGGGTGTCCCAGCCGCCAATGCTGAGGGTGACGCAGCCGACGCCGGCCTCGACCAACCGCCGGGCGCGGAGGAAGTCTTCGACGCCCTTGTAGCGGTCGCGGGTCTTCGGGTCTTCTTGGCGTAGGTCGAGCGCCTTCCGAACGACGCCGGAGGCGATCATGTCGAACGCGCGGCCGGTGAACGAGTCCATGCCCTTCATGGTGCCGCTGGCGTCGATCTCGCGGCGCGCGGTGTCGAACTTGCCGAGCAGGTCTTTGCGGTCGTCCATGCGGTCGCCGGTCACGCCGCTGGCGAGGCGGAGGTTCTCCATGCCCGCGCCGCTCGGGGTGAACGGCCGGTGGCTGACGCCGAGGTAGCCCGGCTCGGTGCCGGGGCTGCCGCCGCCGCGGAGCGACACGAACGGGGGCACGTCGTTGGTGCCGCCGCTGCGCAGTTTCGACACCACCGAGCCGAGGCTGGGGTGGCTGGCGATGCGGTTGGTGTTCTCGCTGTACCCGGTGCTCACGAGTGAGTCGGAGTGCTCGTCGACCGAGACGAGCGAGCGGACGCAGGCGAGCTTGTCCCACATGCGGGCTTGCAGCGGCATGTGTTCGCAGATTTGCACGCCGGGCACGTTGGTCTGAATCGGCTTGAACTCGCCGCGGAACTCCATCGGGGCTTCGGGCTTGAGGTCGTACATGTCCATGTGGGACGGGCCGCCCGGCAGGTAGATCATGATGGCGGCTTTGTTCGACGTCTTCTGCGTGATCGCGGGGTCTTGGCCGGCCTTCGCGCGGAGCACGTCCGCGAGCGTCAGGCCCGCGCCGAACGCGCCGAGTTGGAGGAAGTTGCGGCGGGTCACGCCGTCGCAGAAGCGGTGTTTGTCGCCCCAGAAGGTCAGCATGGTCGCTCTCCGAACGGAGTAGAGGCAGGTGGGTGGAAGGCAGGCAGGCAAGCGGGGCCGCGGTGGGCCGACGAGCGGGAACAGCAACTACCTCAGAATAGTAGCTTTGGTGCCCAGTGCCCGCAATCGGAAAGTTCGGAAACTCGTGCGCTCGCCCCGCGGGGCCGGGCGCGGTAGGATTGGCGCACCGTCGCCCCCGCCGGAGCCGACCGATGAACCGCACCGCCGCGCGCCTCGCATGTGTTCTGTGGGCGCTGGTCCTCGCGTTCCTCCCTTCGTTTTCCCCGGCCGATTAGGTGAAAATCGACCCCGACCGTTACGGCGCGCTCGTGTACTCCCAGAAGACCGGCAAGTACGGGTACTCGTGGAACCACCCGACGCGCGCCGCCGCCGAGCGCGCCGCCCTCGCCGAGTGCAAGGAGGACGACGCGAAGGTGCTCACGTGGGTCAAGTTCGGCTGGGCGGTGTTGGTGATCGCCGAGGACAAGGGCTACGGCTACGACGAGGTCCACGGCGCGGGCGTGACCGACGCCGACGCCGAGCGCGCCGCCATGAAGAAGCTGCGCGAGAACACGCAGGCGAAGGTGAAAACCGTCGTCGTCATCTGTTCCGGCGACGTGAAGCCCCGCGTCATCGAGAAGTGAGTCTCGCGCCGCGGTCGAACTTGCGCATCTTGCCACCAACCCCGATCGGGTAAGCGGGAGAAAGTAGATGTTCTTCACGATAAGGTCGGCGCCCGTGCGGCCCCGCCGCGTGGCTGATCGGCGGGTGGGTTCAGGCGTCGATCATCCGGTTCACCAGTCCGGCGAT